>CAILKW010000703.1 GCA_903834845.1 uncultured Bacteroidia bacterium
CATTCCTCGGCATAAAGAAATTGATAATCGGTAGTGTAAAAATATCTGCAAGCAACTTGGAATTTCCAAACCGGTAAACATTTAAATCCTTAAACCTTAATTTTTCGTTTTCTTAACCTTATTGGAGGGTTGAACACTGTTGTATGATGTTGATTATTTGCTTTTTGAATTATTCTTTTAATTTTGTTCGGGTAATTTTCGTGAAATTAAACACATAGGAACATAGGTTATACTTAGGCACATAGATTTTTTAACTATGTGCCTAAGTGTTTTTTACCTATGTGCCTAATGTGTTTAAAAATCTCATGTGTTTAAAAAATAAGGTTAAAAACTTCATTCTGTGTTATTTGGCTACTAAGGTTAAGAGAAACAAAAATAGGATTTTTAAAATCTGCAATAACCTTATTTTGCTTACTTCGTAACATTAGTGGGGGGTTGAACGTTGTTTCAAAGCATTGACAGACTGCATTATAAAGAATTCAATTGATTACAGGAATTTATTCGTTATTCCGGTTTTTATCCTGAGTAGTTTGGTTTCTGCTTTATTCATTGAATGTCATCTCATTGACACAAAAACATTATTTTGGGTTCCAAACCATAGTAGAGCCAACCAACTTGTTATTGTCCTATTATATGGCAGCTTTATTCGGCAATGTTTTAATTGATTGATAAAAATTCTTCAACAAGTTGCTTAAAAGTTCATTGTAGTTTATATTTGATTTTTTCAACCAATTTTCAGTTTCGGTGTCAATTTTTATTTGAGCAGGTAAAACTCTTGTTAATCTTCCGGAAGAAATATCATCTATTGTAATCTCTGGAATATCAGTACAATCAATATTATCGTCATCATAATCAACTAAGTTTTCAGGAATTACGATGCCGTTTTTATTGAAAGTGATCACGTCATGAATGTTAATTATTTCGTCAAATTCAATTTCATTTTGGTTAACAGGCTCTTTGTTTTTTAGTAAATCCAATGCCTTTTTTTGATTAATTTTCATTTTTGGGTAATTTGATTATTATATAAAGTGCGTTCTTGTTTTTTTGCGGTTCGAGCTGATATGATTCGAGTAACTGTGTTCCTTATTGTATAAACAACTGTTATTATTGCATTTGCAGTTTTGCCTATAGTGATAAACCTTTGTTCATTGTAAATAGCCCGTTCGTCTTCCCATTCAATTCTTTTTATGTCATTGAAAATCTTACTCGCAAAATCGAAATCAATTTTGTGCTTTTCTGTGTTTAAGGAGTTCTTATTCTCATCCCATTCAAATTCCATTTTGACAATATTGATTATTGAAATTTCACTACATCATTATTTCCAACACAAATGTAATTTAAAAACTTGTAGTTAGTATATTTTCTTTTTAAACATATTTGCGTAAAATCTTTTTGTCGCCTTAACAGATTTAAAATTAGAAATAAACATAGATCAGCTTGCCTACTGATTAATTTGGTTTCTGCTTTATTCAATGAATGTAGTATCATAGATGAACAAACTTACGGTTTGATTTTCCTGAACCAAAAGTTAAAAACACAAAATAAGGTAAATAAGGTTTTAAACACACTAACCTTTTTTTCCATCACTCAACCCCCTTTTTCGGAGTTCAGCATCGGGTTTTCGTATTTGAGTTTTTGATTTGTTTCGAAATCGTACAGGGTTAATATTCTCAGATTATAGTAAGCCAGCCAATAAGTTGACAATGAACCAATATAATCACGTTTTGCACTTTCACGCTCCGCAAGTGCGATGTTGAGGTCGGTAATGCTAATCTCGCCGTTTTGAAATCTTTTTAAGGCAATTTTATAACCGTTTTCAGCAACACGGTCAGCTTCCTTGGCTGTTATCAGCTGATCTTTTAGTAAACTAAATTGTTCAACCTGAACAATTACGCTTCTATCGAAGTCCTCCTTTGCTTTTTGTACATCAAATTGAGCCAGATCGCGCTCCGACTCCGCCATTTTTACTGTTGAAGCTGCTCTTCCCCAGTCAAGTATTGGAACGCTTAAAGTTAATTGCAAAACCTGTGATTTTTTGGGATCCTTATATATTTCTGACATAGATTCAGCACTGTTTGATAATCCGTAACTTCCGGATATATGAGCACTTAAACCTGTTCCCCGTTTGGCTTGAGTTAAATCTCTGTTGGCATTGATCAATCTTCTTTCAAAATTTACCGGCTCAGGGCGATTAGATTTTGCCTCTTCGAGAGCTTTGTTTGCATCTATATCGAAAAGAGTTATATTTAATGGCATCTGTAGTTCTATTTCCTGATTCTGATCGAGACCGATATACGATTTCAGCTCAAAATCAGAGTTTTTCTGTAACATTCCGGCAGAATTCAAGGCTTTTTGAGCATTTAAAACCGAAAGTTCTATTCGAGAGAAATCGTTTTCGGAAATTTGACCAAGTTTTCTTTTTGTCTGAGCAATTCGGAGATTGTCGTTACTGTTTTTTAAAGCACTCTCAGCCAGTTTGAAGTTTGTTTGTATGCGAAGGTAATTGAAAAAACGAGCAGTTGCATTATAGGCTATTTCCTCAATTGATTGGATAAAATTCTTCTGTGACTCGTTATAAATCATAGGTTCGGTTTTTTTCGACCATTTCATCCAGTTAAATGCAAATATGGGCTGATAGAAACCAAAAGAGATTGGGTTACCCGAGAAATTAGTTTGTTTTTTATAGTAATCCTGCAACCGACTGGCAGATGTTGATGCGTATATGTATGTTCCGGTGAGGGGAATAGCCTGATTAAGCGAAAGATTAGCTGATGCCATGAGGTTCGAAACTTCTTTAAATTCTATACTGCCATCTGGTTGTGTTACAGGAATCGTAGATTGATTATAACTCGGCACAGTTCCTGATATTACCAAATTCGGCAGGAAAGTCTTTTTAAAGTTTTTCCAACGCCAGTAATAATTTACATCCCTGTTTTGGACGTATTTTACAGATGAAGACTGACCAATAGCGAGGTCAACTACATTCTGAAGACTAAGATTCATTTTGATTCTCGTTTCTACTTTCTCCCTAATTGTTTCCTGAGAATATGAAATATCACTTAGGAAACAGAGATGAACTAAACTCAAAATACGAACTATTTGTTTAATAATCATTTATTAATTATTTATTAAAACACTACTTGCATTTCGGAAAGCTGAAATCCCGCGCTTCGGGAATATAATCTTTTCACCAGCTTCGAGACCGGATATAACCTGAATATTGTCGGGGTTATGTATTCCTGTTTTAATCTCACAACGTACAGCTTCACCTTCTTTTAAAACATAAACAACATTGGGAACTTCTTTTACAAAAAGGCTTAAATTTTTAATCCTTAATGAATTTTCAGATTCTTTCGCAACAATCCATAATGATATATTCTGATTTGGAATAAGTTTAGGATGATTTTTCTCTTCAAGATGAACATTGAATTGAATTTTACTATTGTCGATCACAGGAGTAACATTACCGATTCGTCCGGGAAGTCTTTCATTATCAATAACAGCATAAACTTTTTTCCCTGTTTTAATAAAATCGGCAAACTTGTCCTCAACAGATCCTGCAATTTTAAAAGTAGAGAGGTCTGACATCCTGATCAAAACATTATCTGTATTAGCTTTCTCTCCAACTTTATTTGCAATCGATAAGATGATTCCGCTTGAGGGGGCAGTTAATCGCATCTGACTTAATGTCGTCACTTTATCTGCCAATTCTTTTTCCTGAATTTTAATACCAAGAATTTGGCCTGCCTCCTCCGCTTTTAATTGCTTCAAACGTATTGCATTCTTTTGTTTCAACATCACCAAATCTTTTTCTGCAAGGGCAATCTCTTGTTTCGTTTTTTCAATTTTGGCTGGTGATATACCTCCAACTTCGAGAAGTTGTACCTCATCGGCAAGTTGAGATTTTAAGGAGGTAATATTCAGTTTTTTAACATCTTCGCTGTAATTCAAATCTACATTAGTACTAAATTCACTCAACTTATTCTTTTCAAGGGCATTTCTGCGCAAATCAAGTTGGTCATTAATTTTGTCTATTTCTCCCTTAATAACATCTTCTTCTAATACAAGAATTACATCACCTTTTTGAACGCGGCTACCAGGTTCTTTAATAATCTGTTTGACATTGCTTGTATTAGGGCATCGGATTAAAACTTCGTTTTCAGCCTCGACCGTACCTGTTGCCAGAATTGGCTCAAAAACATTGCCTACTTCAACCGTTATAGTAATGCAATCGCTTAAATTAATGGCCATTGGCATCAGTCTGCGAGACAGAAAAAAAATAGCTGTAATCATAAAGATTCCGATCGGGATAAGAATTGTCCACCTTTGCTTTTTGCTGTGTATCATTATTTTAACTTATTTATTTAGAAACGAATTTTGAAAAATCATAAATAACTTTGAAATATTAATTTTTAAGCATAACTACGGCCTAAAGTTATATTTTTTTAAGCTGATAGAGAAACTTTGTAATAATAAAAATGATTAAAGAGAACGTAAATATAAGATAATTAAACAAATAAAATTACCAGGCAACTCTGACACTCTGTTTTCAGATCAAGATTAGGAATGCTGACAAAACTGTAATAATAATTACAAACCAATTGTAGGCTTTTTCACTTGTCTTTTTCACAATAATAATTCCCAGCCAGGCACCGAAAGCAACGGCTGGAAAAACGAGAATATCAATTACTAATGTATTTAGGTGAATGTTTTTCCAAACGAGAGCCTGAAGTGGAAATTTTGAAAGATTTATAATAAAGAAAAACCAGGCATTGGTTCCGATAAAGCTCTTTTTGTTTAAATGCATCGCCAATAGATATATCGAAAAAATAGGACCTGCAACATTTCCAATCATTGTTGCAAAACCTCCTGTTATACCCATCAAAGCCGCAAACCACCATTTATTCGCTTTAAATTCTTTTTTGTAGCCATAGTCCTTAATAACCATCAAACCAATACTCACAAATACAATAATTGCAATCAGCCGCTTAAATTGCTCATCGTCAACCAGATTACCAATCCATAAGGCCAAAAAAAGACCGACAAAAGCCCAGGGTAAAGCGAGTAAAAGAAGTTTCCAGTTGGCATGTCGGTGGTAATAAACTACGGCAAAAACATCAGCCATTATTAATATTGGAAGCAAAATGCCTGTGGATGGCTTACCACCAAAGATTATTGCGAGGGTAGGAACTACAATCATTGAAACTCCGGGAACGCCTGTTTTGGACATACCAATTAGCATGGCACAAAACACAATAACTGCCCAATCTAAGGCCGATAATGAAAAAGAAATGAGAAATCCATACATTGAATGAAAATTAAACGTTGCCAAAAGTAGATTAGTTTTCATTGTTTTGTATAACTTTGCAAAAAAATTCCCTGTTGGGTTTTAAGAAATGAATAACATAAATAGAGAAGACGATGGCAACTACAGCAGAAATTCGTAACGGACTGTGTATTGAGTTTAATGATCAGTTATTTCAGATTGTTACTTTTCAGCATGTTAAACCGGGGAAAGGTCCTGCCTTTGTCCGCACAAAGTTAAAAAATTTGAAAACCGGAAAGGTGATTGACAATACTTTTTCTGTCGGAACAAAAATTAATACTGTTAGAATTGAGCGCAGACCCTATCAGTTCCTCTATAAAGATGAAATGGGTTTCAATTTCATGAATTCAGAGACATTTGAGCAAGTCTCTATTGGAACAGAGCTTATTGATAATGCTGATCTTATGAAGGAAGGGATGACGCTCGAAATTATGTATCATGCTGATACAGAAACACCTCTAACAGTTGAATTTCCTCCTTTTATTGAGCTTGAAATCACTTATACCGAATCTGGTGATAGGGGAAATACCGCTTCTTCTACAGCTTTGAAGCAAGCAATTGTTGAGACAGGTGCAACTATTATGGTTCCACTTTTTATAAATCAAGGCGATGTAATTCGTGTTGATACGCGAGACAAATCTTACTACGAAAGAGTTAAGAAATAACCAGAGGAAATTGTGAAACATCAAAGGACGGAAATTCCGTCCTTTAATGTGTTTAAATGAATGGCAATGCTATATTACTAACATCGCATCGCCATAAGTTCCAAAACGGTATTTCTCTTTTATACCCACTTTATAAGCATTCATAAGCTTGTCGTACCCCGCAAAAGCAGCAACCATCATTAGGAGTGTTGAAAGTGGTAAGTGAAAGTTTGAAATCATACTGTCCGCAACTGTAAAATCGTATGGAGGGAAAATAAACTTATTGGTCCAGCCCTCGAAAGGTTTCAACATTCCGTTAGTTGAAACGGAGCTTTCAAGAGTACGCATAACCGTTGTTCCTACAGCACAAATTTGGCGTTTGTTAAGTTTTGCATTGTTAACAATTTCAACAGCTTCATCTCTGATCCAAATCTGTTCTGAATCCATTTTGTGCTTGGTAAGATCTTCAACATCAACACTTCTAAAGTTTCCCAAACCAACATGTAATGTAATGTCCGCAAAATCGATACCTTTAATTTCAAGACGTTTCAATAATTCTCTGCTAAAGTGTAAGCCAGCGGTAGGAGCCGCAACAGCTCCCTCGTGTTTGGCATATACTGTTTGATAGCGGATTGCGTCATCATCTTCAACTGGACGATTTATAAACTTAGGCAATGGTGTTTCACCTAATTTGTAAAGAGTGTCTTTAAATTCTTCATAGGTTCCATCAAAAAGAAAACGTAAAGTGCGGCCTCGTGATGTTGTATTATCAATTACTTCGGCAACAAGCACATCATCTTCCCCAAAGTAGAGTTTATTGCCTATCCTTATTTTTCGTGCCGGGTCAACCAAAACATCCCAAAGACGTTGCTCACGATTTAGTTCCCGAAGTAGGAAAACTTCTATTTGAGCCCCTGTCTTTTCTTTGTTACCATAAAGGCGCGCAGGAAATACCTTTGTATTATTGAACACCATAACATCATCGTTGTGGAAATAGTCAACAACGTCTTTAAATATTTTGTGTTCAATTTCTCCTGTGGTACGATTTAATACCATTAAGCGAGATTCATCTCTGTTCGGTGTTGGGTGGAGTGCAATAAGTTCCTCCGGTAAATTGTACTTGAATTTTGAAAGCTTCATAGATGATGACATTTATGCAGATATTAATATATATCATTAGAAATAAATCAGATATCAGTAGTTTTAGTCCGTGTCTTTAAAAAATCATCCAAAATAATGGCCTGACTTATATCATACGCACCGACTCTTGTCCTTCGTAAGTCGGTCAAGTAAGCTCCGCAACTAAGTGCTTCCCCAATATCTCGAGCAAGTGCTCTTATATAAGTCCCCTTACCGCAAACGATTCTGAGTTTTACTTGTGGAAGTAAGAAACTCAAAACTTCTATATCATTTATCTCTACTGTTTTAGATTTTATTTCAATAGCTATTCCTTTTCTCGCGTACTCGTATGCCCTTTTCCCTTCAATTTTAATTGCTGAAAACTCAGGAGGAATTTGCTCTATTGTTCCTATGAACTGCTTCAATACCTCCCCGAAAAGGTTCTCAGTTATATGCGCAGTGTCAAACTGTTTATTTTCAGAACTTTCCATGTCATACGAAGGAGTTGTAGCACCTATCTTCAGGGTGGCAATATACTCTTTTTCCTCAGACTGTAGTTTTTGAATCAAAGAGGTAGCCTTTCCTGTGCATAAAATTAAAACTCCCGTTGCTTTTGGATCAAGCGTACCGGCATGTCCAACTTTCAATTTCTTAATTTTAAGGTTTTTACAAATTACGTACCTAACTTTATGAACCAAATCAAAAGAAGTCCAATTTAGTGGTTTATCAAAAACCATTATTTCTCCTTTTTGAAAATCGAAAGCTTTAATTTCTGATTGTATCATTAAATTCCAGAACTTAACTTTTCAGAACGTGGTTTTTTCATAATTGCATAAATCTCGAATGTAAACCCGATAACCACAAGTATTGGAGCGAGTGTAATTCTTTGAAAACTAAATATTTCCTTATTAAATACGTTAAGATCAATACTTTTTCCTCCAATCATTAAAACAAATCCAACAACTATTATCAAGAACCCAATTATTAAAAGTTGAAGGTTTTCCTTTCCAAGCGCAAATCCCTGATCCTCTTTACTTTCGTTTTTTGTGACCATTTTAGCATATTTTATTTCCAAAGTGCAAAGATACATCAATAAAAGAGCTCATCGAACTTCATTCGTAAAAATTTATTTACAGCGAAGTAACTAGAAATCAAAGTAATAATAATTCCTATTGCAAATATCCCTCCAACAAGCAGCACAATTGCTGTCGGATTTTGGAAATCAATGAAGGATATTAATTCCTTTTGATATGAAAAAAAAATAGTAAGAAGCATGAAACAGGCAATCATAGCACCGTAAATTCCATGCAAAGCACTTTTAGCAATAAAGGGTCTTCGAATAAAGGACCTTGTGGCTCCAACTAGTTGCATAGTATTAATTATAAACCTTTTAGAATAGATTGTCAGACGAATAGTGTTGTTTATAAGAGCAGTGAAAATAGTAAACATCAACAAGCAAAGAAATAATAGAATTAGACTTATTTTGTTTACATTTTCATTCAGTTGTTGAACCAGATTTCGCTGATAATAAACTTCCTGAATTTCGGCATGAGCAAGTAACTTATTTTCAAGCATTTTTAGACTGTCTGGATTTGCGTATCCTGCATAAACAGTAACGTCAATCGAGGATAACAGCGGGTTATACCCCAGAAAATCGACAAAATCCTCACCCAACTCATTTTTCAGCTCACTAGCTGCATGATCCTTATCAATATATTTGGTTGACTTTATGTAATCGGTTGCCTCTAAATTTTTCTGTAGCTTTATAACGTCAACTTCCCTTGCATCATCTTTTAGTATTAGAGTAACTCCGATATTTTCTTTTACATAATCAGAAAGTCTTTTTGCATTAATCAGCAATAAACCTAATAATCCGAAAAGGAAAAGAATCATTGAAATGCTCAATGTAGTTGTCAAATAAGAACTAAACAAGCTTTTTGTCAGTTTTTGAGGTGTATTTGCTACCATAATATTTTATTATTTATCAACAGACTTGACATGCTTTTTCTCTGTATGGAGAAACCTTTTTGTAAGAAGTCCTATGATTAGTAAAAGCAAAATAAGTGAACACCATTCCGATATTTTTTGCCCGGTTATAAATGATTCAGGCTCGAATTTAAACTCTATATCGTAATTCCCTTTGGGTAATAACATACTCCTAAGTACAAAATTAGCCTGAAAATGTGCTACCATTTTACCGTCAATATATGCGTTCCATCCTTTTGGATAATAAATAGCCGAAAAAACAGCAAGCTGATTTCCAGTCCCACTATAGTGGTAAGTCATTTTATTGGGAGAAGAAGTGATTAGAGCAATTTTTGCGCTAGTGTCGTTTACCAGAGCAATTCCCTCCAACTGTTCTTTGAATTTTTTGTCAACAACCACCTCCTTGGATGGATTAATCAATTTTACCTCTGCTATTTCCTGATCAGGATTATCAACTAATTTGTATTTGCTTACCAGCCACACACTTCCAAGGGCATGTGTGTTTTGAATAGGTTTTGCTGCAGGATTATAAATCAAATATTTAGTATTGAGCATGTTCAATGAGTTAAGTCCTAAAAACAGGGAATCAACTCCTGATTCTGATTTGATTTTTTCAAGGCGCTGTCCAATTTGAGTCATCTCATTACTAATTTGAAAATCAATTAGTTCCTGATAACGACGCATTTTCGCACCATGATAGCCTCCGATTGACTTGTGAAAATAGGAGGTACTAACATCATTAAAAGTACTGACACCCATATTCAATACCCTATAATCTTGAGTTTTATCTTTTAGTATTTCAATATCGGAGACTGTGGCTTTATAAGGATTTTTTGCTTCACGATCCGAAACAAAATTCTCGTCATTCAGATAACGTTTGTCAACTCCCCACATATCAACAAGGATTAAAATACCCAAAATCAAAATTGTAGTATTTACTTTTAGTTTTTTCTCAACAAATGCCCAAATTGCGCCAGCACCCAGAAAAATAAAAATTGCTGAACGGAAAGCATCGGTTTGTAAAAATGATTGCCTATCAGCAATTAAGCTTTTTTGAAGCCAATCGGGAAACTGACTATCGGATGGTGAGATAAAAGTACCCGCAATCCCAGGTAAAAAGGTAAATATCAAAGCTATTCCGGCCGTTAATCCCACACTCCATGCAAAAGGTTTAAGCCATTTCTTGCGGTCAATTTCATTGTTTAGTATTTTTTGTAAAGTAATAGTGGCGTAAAGTGGAAAAGTGAATCCGGCGATAACCAGAATCATTGTTACCGTTCTGAATTTATTGTATCCCGGAAAGTAGTCTAGAAAGAGGTTAGTAAAAGGCATGAAGTTATGACCCCAAGCCAGGGCAATCGAAAGAACTGTGACTATTACCACCCAAATTCGGACTGTTCCCTTTAACAGGAATAAGCCAAGAACAAAAAGAAAACAAACTATTGCACCAAAATATACAGGTCCTGATGTCCCCGGCTGTGTACCCCAATAGCCTGGGAGTTGCTTAACAAGTTTATTTGCATTAGGAACATTGTTGCTTTTCAATATTTTGCCTGTTTCGGAATCTTCACCAAAACCTACAGCCGAAGAACCTCCATTAAAATTTGGAATGAGAATGGTAAAGGTCTCACCAATTCCATAACTCCATCCAGTGGCATAGTCACGATCAAGTCCTGAAGTTTTATTAGCCTGATCATGTGTAAGTTCAGATTTGCCTCTCATTGAATACTTCCCATATTCCCAAGTTGTCCAAAGCCTGCTTGTATTTGCGGCTACAGCCAGAGCAGCAAATACAAGAATAATAAAAGATTTTTTTAGGAGAAGCGAAACATTTTTATTAATGATAGCTGTAATCATCTCTGTTAATCCCAAAATCAATACAATAAGGAAAGTATAGTAGGCGATTTGAGGGTGACCTGAATATATTTCAAGTGCCAGAAAAACTGAAAAAACTGCACTACCTATCCATAGATCCTTTTTTAAAGCATAATAAAAACCGGCAATTATGGGTGACATGTATCCAATAGCAATGGCTTTAGAGGCATGACCTGCTGCAATTATTATAAAATTATAGGAACTAAAGCTGAACGCAAGAGAACCGATTATTGCAAGCCATGGATTAACTCCAAAAAGCAGTAAAGTAATATAAAATCCAATCAAATAGAGGAATACGAAATTTATTGGTCTCCAATTATACAAATTAGTAACTGCATAGATAGAAGAGATTGCAGTATTGGTAGGCAAACCCACCAAGTAAGATGGCATCCCACCGAACATGGAATTGGTCCAAAGAGCCAGATCATTACTTTTCTTGTTGTAATCAACAATCTCTTTCGACATTCCTATATAAGTCTGAGAATCATGCTGATTAAGCTGCTTGTTGTCTAAAACAGGTGAAAAGTATATGACTGGCAAAACAATAAAAAGTAGAATTGCGGTAAAGTGCGGTAAACTGTTCTTCCAGGAAAACTTCGTCATGTCATTTGCTTTTATAGATTGAAGGCAAAAGTACACTATTTTTGAAAGTTGAGATTACCCTTTTCAGTCTTAACTACAATATTTTGATGTTATTTTCCTATTTTTGCCACAATTTAATTACGGTCAATTGGGAATTATAGTCAATCAGTCTGTCAAGGGAACACTTTTTACCTACATCGGGGTGGTTCTTGGTTTTGCCACTACTGGTATATTATTGCCACGAATCTGTTCTACAGATGAGGTTGGTCTGCTTAAAATATTGGTAGCATATTCTTCACTAATTGCGACGTTTGGCACATTAGGTATAAACGGAGTTACTATCAGGCTATTCCCGTATTTTAATAATGAAGAGAAAAAGCATCAGGGGTATCTTGCAAATCTTATACTAGTAGGAATTTTGGGGTTCCTCCTTACAACGCTTTTAATAGTGCTGTTTAAACCGTTGTTAGTAGAGCTAAACATTAATAAATCTGCACTCTTCATTAAATATATCAACTATTTGATCATTCTGGTTTTTTTTCAGATCTTCTTTTCCCTTTTAGATGCCTATTATTCGGCTTTGTTGAATAGTGTACATGGTACATTCTTAAAAGAAGTATTTCAACGCATCCTTATTATTATTTCGATTGGCCTATACTTTTTCAATTATATTGATTTTCATCAGTTTGTATTGTTTTATATTGCTTCAATTTCGACACTGACTATTTATATTACAATCACACTGATTCTTAAAAAACATTTTTCGTTACATACAAATTTTAAATTTTTAACTCGAGAACTTCTTATTTCCATTGGTTCAATTTCCCTTTTTGGGATTTTAAATGGTTTTTCTATGATTATCATTCAAAATGTAGATACTATTATGTTGACCAGCATGGTAGGTCTTGGAGGGACAGGCGTTTATTCTGTCTGTTTCTATTTTGGCTTAATGGTTAGCTTACCAGCTCGATCTATCCTCAAAATTGTAAATATTGTTACAGCGCAAGCTTGGAAAGAGAACGATTTAAATCTAATAAGCAAAATTTACAGCAAAAGTTGTCTGACCCTTTTCATTATTGGTTTATTGTTATTTATTGGTCTCTGGGCCAATATTGACAATATTTTTCATATTCTGGGGCCTTTCGGGTCAGATTATGAATCAGGGAAATGGGTAATTTTTTTTATTGGATTAAGTAGCCTTATTGATATGATTACAGGTGCAAATGGTATCATTATTGGAACATCTAAATTTTACAAAATTCAAACGGTATTTATGCTGATATTAGTCTTTCTATTAGTAATTACAAATTTACTGCTAATCCCGGTGTTAGGTATTTCTGGTGCTGCGTTAGGTAGTGCAATTTCCCTTGCAGTACTTAATTTGCTTCGATATTTATTCCTTTATTTCAAATACAATATGCAGCCATTTGACAAACAGTTTGTAATTGTAGCGATAATTGGGGCCAGTTCATACTTTCTTTCAACTATTTTACCAGTTCAATCGAACTACGTGGCAGATACCATTATTAGAAGCACAATTTTGATAATTTTATTTTGTACTCCCATATATTACTTGAAGGTTTCAAGTGATATAAACGCGAAAGCCGAAGATTTATTAAAAATGTTCAGATTTAACAAAATGGTTCCTTAACCATTTTTTTGTTTGGGTAACAAAGCCATTGATGATCGTCATAATTTGTAATACGGTATTCGTACTGGCTTATAAATTTAAGTAATTCAAAAGAAGTGTAATCAAATCTATTGCACCAAGGCTCAAAAACTTCAGTTACAATAACTGGTCTAAGCTTTGCAAGCATAATTTCATTCGCACCCTTCATGCAAAGTAGCTCCGCACCTTCAATATCCATTTTTACAAAGTCAATCCTATCGATTTTATTGGCTGTGAGGAAGTCATCTAATCTTATTGCCTCAATAGCTTTATTTTTTTGGTTTTCATCTTCTATTTTCGATATATAGTTGAATGAATCACCACTTCCATCAGGTTTGTTAAGAATAATTTTGCCATTTTCCTCCGAAAGAGCAATTTGCAAAACAACCACATTTTGACAATTATTTAATCTGAGATTTTCATTTAAGTAATAAGCTGTAGTTGGATCAGGTTCAAATGCATAAACTTTTCCTGTATTTCCGATAATACGAGAAAGCAAAATGGAATACATACCAATATTTGCCCCAATATCAAAAACTATATCCCCTTTCTTGACAAATTTTTTAATCAATAAAATTGTTTCGGATTCAAATCCGTCTCCAAGCCAAATCAATGGCTGTTTCGAATAAAGAGTATAAGCAATATCGCCATAAGTATTAATTCTTATTTTGTCCTTTTTCGTTAATTTAACGATTACCGTTTTACTTGTTTTAGACCTGATATGTTTCCAGTATGTTACTCGAAAAGCAATTAATAAATGAATCAAAAAATGTCCAAACGCTCGACTATATACATTCATACGTTGTGTTTATAAGTGTGTTTACTTTTTACTATTTCCCACAAATTAATTTCTTCAAGAAGAATATTTTTCCAATTGTATTATCAATAAACAAATAGAATTTTTCATTTTGACGCAGTAGTCTTATAAGCTGACCTAAATTACTCGTATAGAAATATCTGTATTCAATGAGATCATCTGCCATTTCGGGGAAGTTGGCTCTTAGGCATATAATAGATTCTTTCTTTGCCAAAGAAAAATATGCCGGATTACTGCTGATCCCATTTAAGTTGAAGTAGCTGAAATTAATATCTACCCTTTGGTATGTTTTTCTGAAAACAACTATTGCCCGTAGGAAAAAATCAAAATCAGAAACGATACGATATGATTCGTTATACATTCCTATTTCATCAAATAGAACACGTCTTAGCAAGGTGGCCTGATGAGGAAGACTGTGGATGCAGAGTTTATGCAAAGTCGGTTTATCATGAGGCCGTATAGTCCGGTATTTACCGTTCCGTCTTATTTTCAAAACATTACCGGAAACAATATCGCAATGCAAATGGAATTTTGTCAAATCTTCAAACAAAGTATTACTCCCAATGTAATCTCCGGAATTAAGAAAATAACAATATTCACCTTTTGCTGCCAATATACCCTTATTCATGGCGTGATAAATACCATTGTCCTTTTCACTTACCCAGTAAGAAATGTTTTTTTCATAGTGTTGAATAATACTTAAACTTCCATCAGTGGAGCCTCCGTCAATTACGATTAACTCATAGTCTTGGAAAGTTTGGTTTATGACGCTTTTAACGGTTTTTTCCAATCCTGCTTTATTATTAAGGTTTACCGTAATTACTGAAATTTTCATTGCTATAAAGAATTTTGAAGTTATGGCGAAGCTTAGTTTACAACAAATTCTTCAATAAGATGATATTTACTTGGATGAACAAAAAAACAATTGCTTACTCCATTATTCTCTTTTCTGACAATAGACTTTTGTTTTTTCAATCCATTCTCTACATGGTTAAAAAATTCGTATCCATACAATTTCATTACTTTTTCCAGATCAACCTCAATGGTATTAAACAAAGTTTCGCATATTATGATCGGCTTCATCTCTGTTAGTACGAATCCAGACTTTTCAAGAATAAGATTTTCAGTACCCTCTGTATCCATTTTAATTAGGTCAATACTAACTATATTGTTTGATTTCACATAGTTATCAAGAGTAGTAGTTTTTACTTTTACTTTGAAAAAATTCCTTCCTTTAGTATTGCTGCCTGTATTACTTTCGCCTGCTAAGTTATGTTCAAGGTACTTATATTTTCTGTTTTTAATCTCATAAAAATCGATATCACCTTCTTTATGTGATAAAGCAATCGGCTCAATTATAATATTATCATAGTTGTTTATTCGAACGTTTTCTCTGAAAAAGAATAACGGACCGGAAGCTGGCTCAAATCCAACTACATTAATATTTTTATTCTCCATTGCTGCGATAAGAGAGTAGTATCCTATGTTTGCGCCTACATCATAAAACGTACTTAATTTTTTAATCAACTTGATAAAAATATCCGTATATTCAAAACTACGATAGCCCTGCCAAAATATTACCTTTGTTAAGTAGTTTGTTTGGTTAGTTTTGATTTTCAAAGTTTTCCCAGATTTATTACTAATTTTGAGGATACCTGATGGAGAAATTTTAATTTTGGAGGGAAGAAATGGCAGAAAAAATTTAGAGACATTTCTAAATACGAAATTTACCGTAGAATTATAAAATATTCTATAGACTATTTGTTTCATTATTAATTATATATAGTTTCTTAATTATTCTATCTAATTAGTCACGCATAAAAACACCGTCAAATTGAAGAAGTTCCCCATCATTTTTAGTTAGTCCACGGACTATTTTAATTAAGCGAAAACCTTCGTTATATAGAAAATTACTTAACTGATAGTATAAGTCCTCACCTTTATATAATTGTTGCACAGACATCTCTACTTGCAAAGCTTTTATTGATCGTAAAGAAACCCTCGCACCGAGAAGAACATTTTTTTCGAATCCTTGAGTATCAATTTTCATAAAAACCGCTTGATTTTTTAAGTTCAAATCCTTGAAAATTGAATCAATTGTACGTATTTCGATTTTCTGAGATCCGATATATTTCGACTGCGGTGCAGCATCTGTATGGGTATCTAATAGATCAAGTATAGAGCTACAAACGGAGTTACCAGAAATATTAATTTTGGTTTGACCTTCGTAATCCCCAAGAGCAAAATTGTAAACATCCCATAAGGAATCTTTTGCTGATATTTCTTTGAGTTTCTCAAAAGCCTCTTTAATGGGTTCAAAGGAGATAATCCTATTTTTATACCCTCCAATTCTTATGTTTTTGGCATACTGACCTTCGTTTGCACCAACATCAAGAACACATTCAATGTTTAAATACTTAAGTAATTGCTCTATTTCAAGCTCATGTTTTGAATATTTGCATTTAACCAAATCGTAACCAGTTTTGCGAATGACCCTATGAAAAATTGTTTCAAGCCTTTTTTTTATATACATTATTAACTATTTATTTTCATTTATTTTTTGTAAAAGCAAAGATAAAAGTTTCTCCTCCCTTTTCACCCGACTAAAACAAAAGGCAATTCTATTGAATACTTCAATCTGGAAATCGTGCGAAAATAGTGAATTTTCAGTTATTAACTGACAAATGATATTAGGAATCCGTTTCACGATGAAGCCTTTGTCTCCTACAAGCTCGGGTAATCCACCTTCATTTGTCACTATTGGAATACATCCATACAACATTGCCTCTGCAACTGAAAGTCCAAATGACTCGGAACGTGAAAGTTGGAAATAGAACTTTGAACTTTGATAGTATGCAGGCAATTCATCATGGGGCAGCCTTCCAAAGATTGTAATGTTATGGGGTAGATTTGATAGTAAAGAGTTTATTTTTTGTTTATCCAAACCAATGATAATAAATTCATAATCCTTACAATTACGGGCAACCTCAATAAAAGTGTCAATACCTTTCAGAAAAAACGAACGCGAATTATCAATAATTCCCACTGTCAAAATTATGTTTTTCTTTGGTGAGATATTAAACGGTAAGAGATCAAAATCAACACAATTTGGAATTAATAATCTTTGTGATCGAGGTGCGATATATTTTACTTTCCGGTCGATATATCTTGATACAGTTAGGTTAAAAGAGCAAAATTGCATCGAAGCAACACAAAAAAGACCTCTGACTTTTGAACAAAGTGCCCCGTAATTGAGACTTTTTACCCTGCATACTTCATATCCACCAATTACTAAGTACGATTTTTTACCCAGCAGCTTTGCGAAGACCACAGGCAAAAGAGAATGATAATCAGCAAACCAAACAAATACAGAATTATATTTCCAAATATTAATTGAAAGAAAGAGTAATTGCCTAATCAATTTTATACCTGTACTAATAATACCTTTCCCCGGTTTAAACTGATATTTACTGACATTGGCAAAGGTGGACAAAATTTCGAAATCAGCTTTTACAAAAGACGAGTAATTGACATAAACAAAGAGAATAGATTGTTTCTTTAGCATAAAATTTTAATTACTAACAATTTACCGGTTAACCGATTCGTGAAAAGGGATGAGTTGAAAGAGATTTTTCGGTGAATGGATGGCATTCTCCTTTTATTCCAATTGGGGCTATATTTCGGATATCGTAAACGATCTCAATAGACTTTCTCGCTTCTCCAATTTCAAATCCATTGCCATTTAAAATTTCTTCATAGCTTCTTGTATGAAGGTCAGTAAAACCCTCGCTAAATTCAATTTCTTCACCATTTATTGTTATAGATCGAAAGGTTGTTTTTCCACTTTTTTTAATTTCCTGCGGCAAGGTTTCGCTGTTAATACTTAAAAACCAACGAACCCGTGCTTTTTCGAGCAATAATATTCCAGAGGCTCTGTCGTGGGTATGAAGATTTACAATATTATCTTTCACATTTCCGAAAATCCATGTTAACATGTCAAAAAAATGAATTCCAATATTTGTGGCGATTCCTCCTGATTTGGAAATATCGCCTTTCCATGATGTGTAATACCAATTACCACGAGACGTAATGTAAGTAAGGTCAACATCATAAACTGTATCTCCCGATGAAGCTTTTATTTTTTCACGTAAAGAAATTATTACAGGATGCAGACGTAGCTGTAAAATGGTATAGATCTTTTTCCCTGTGTCTGCAGCAATATGCTGCAAACTACCAATATTCCAAGGGTTTAATACCAAAGGTTTTTCACAAATTGCATGTGCTCCCCTTCGCAATGCAACCCTGATGTGCGCATCGTGCAGATAATTCGGAGATGCTATACTCATATAATCTATTTCAATTCCTTTGTCGTATTTCAATTTTTCGAGGTATCTGTCGAAGCGCTCAAATTCAACAAAAAATTTTGTATCAGGAGAATAACTGTCAAGAATTCCAACACCATCATAAGGATCATAAGCCGCAACCAGCCTATTACCCGTTTCTTTTATGGCTTTCATGTGACGAGGAGCAATATATCCTGAGGCTCCTATTAAAACAAAATTATTCATGTCAATTCTTTAAATTCGAAATATATTGTTCTGCTATTTCCATTCTATTCTTTGGAAAGAAAAAGAAATCACCTTCAATAGCTTCAAGGTTTTCTATTATTGGTAAAAGCACCTCACCTTTAAGAAAAAATGCAAGATACGAAAGAGAACCCAGAAAATCAACAATCATACGTCTATTTGCAGGTTCAATTTCAATCTGAATAAGGGGTTGAAATGATTTTAAAAGGAATTCCAACTGAGGGATAATATGAACCTCATATCCTTCAACATCGCATTTAATATAGTCACATTGCTTCAGATTTCCAAATAGTGTTATCGGGGTAAACATTTTTTCATTAAATGTGAATTCAAATAACTCATTTTCTTTTGGATTTAAAACTCTTGTCAATCCATGACGAAGATATTTCGAATTTTTAGGAATTCCCATCACGATTGACTTATTGTCATCCTCACCTAAAGCATAAGGAATAATGGTTATGTTTTCAAACATTGATGTATTGATATTTAATATCTTTCGGAATAAAGTCACAGGTTCTACACTAAATACTTTTCCCTTATGCCCGACTAATTTGACAAATAGTCGCGAATAGTATCCAAGATTTGCCCCAATATCTATTACATGATCACCATTTTTAATAAGTTTTTTGATAAAATAGTGGCAGTCGAAAGTTTTGTTTTTCCTTAATAAACCTGAGTAATAGCCTATGAAAAAAAGTCTGCTCACAATAATGAGGTAATATTTCAATCCCAAAACTTTATAAAGCAATTGTTTGATCAACATTATTTAACTAATTTAATTGGAAATTTATTTTCCGCATTTTGTAACCTTATCGTTAATTAAAGCATATTTTTCACTGCTTTCAGAACAAATTGCGAATCCTTCGTTATCAAAATTGAGTTTGTGACCAAATTCGCTTACCCAACCTTTTTGACGGGCCGGATTACCATATACAAGTGCAAATGCCGGAATGTCCTTTGTGACAACTGCCCCGGCCCCAATCATTGCGTATTCTCCGATTTCGTTACCACACACTATTGTAGCATTCGCTCCAATTGATGCTCCTTTTCGAACGATTGTTTTTAAATATTCATTCTTACGTGAAATAGCACTTCTCGGGTTAATAACATTAGTAAAAACCATTGATGGCCCTAGAAAAACATTCTCTTCACAGATTACGCCAGTATAAATCGAAACATTGTTTTGCACTTTAACATTGTCACCTAAAACTACTCCAGAAGAAATAACAACGTTTTGACCTATATTACAACGTTTACCTATTATACATCCCGCCATAATATGACTGAAATGCCATATTTTTGTCCCTTCTCCTATTTCACAGGCATCTTCTATTATTGCAGATTGATGTACAGAATATAGTACCATAAGCTTTTATAACTTGTTAAATGAATTTATTAACGAGCTGACAACAAATTCCTGTTCTTGAGATGTAATTTCTGTATGAATTGGCAAAGCCAAGGCTTCGCGACAAAGTTTTTCAGAGACGGGGAAGTCTCCGGTTTTATAGCCGAGGTAGGAATACGCTTTCTGAAGATGCATTGGTATGGGATAATAAACCATAGACGGTATTCCAGAATCTTTTAGCAATTCTTTGATACGATCACGAGAATCTAATCGAATAACATATTGGTTAAATGTGTGTTTTGACCACCTACTTTCTGAAGGTCTTGAAATCTGTCGTAAGTTTTCAAAAAGTTGATTATAGCTTTGACCAGCTTCAATACGACTTTGAATGTAGCTGTTCAACTTTCGTAGTTTTACCCTAAGAATTGCAGCCTGTATAGTATCGAGCCGTGAATTACAGCCAACCATATGATATTCATATTTTTGACCCTGCCCATGAGAGGAAATAATTGCTGCCTTTTGAGCCAGCTCTTTATCATTTGTTGATAGGGCTCCACCATCGCCGAAACAACCTAAATTCTTAGTAGGGAAAAATGAGAAGGTATTGATGTCACCAATTGTACCGGTCATCAATCTTTCTCCGTTTGGGAATGTGTAGTTTGAACCAAGGGATTGTGCGTTATCTTCAATCACTTTTAAATTGTTGTCGCGGGCAATTTCAATAATTGGTTTCATATTTGCCGACTGTCCGAATAGATGAACCACAACAATTGCTTTTGTGGCTGCGGATATTCGCTCACTGATAAGGTTTTCGTTTATATTAAAAGTATCTTCCCAAACATCAACAAAAACAGGTTTTAGTTTAAGAAGAGCTGCCGCTTCAGCAGAAGCAACATAATTGAATGTTGGCATAATGACTTCATCACCAGGTTTAAGATCGAGAACTTGATATGCAATCCTAAGGGCATCAGTACCATTAGCACAAGGAATTACATATTTTGCCCCAGTATAACCTGCAAGATCCTGTGAAAAAGCGTCCACAGCCTTCCCATTGATAAATGCAGAAGAATTTATCACTTCCTGAATAGCCATATCAATTTCGTCTTTTATTTTAAGATATTGACTGTGAAGATCCACCATTTTTATTGAATAATCCATATTTTTGTTTAAATCGCGTTTGCAAAATTGCGAATTATTTGCTGATTGTTTTGGGTGGAATTGTGGTTGCTATTAAATAAATACTTTTAGGAGGTGAAATAAGATTTTGTTCATGGTTAGTAAATAGCACAGAATTATGAATCGGTCGAGGCTTTAGATCTCATTATTTTCCCGCAAGTATTTTTTATAGACTGGTGAAACTTCAACCTTAGCATAAGTTCCTTTGAACAAGCAGGATATTGGAAACCTGCGAAATTGATGAAATATAATAAATGGTTAACTAATTGCTGTGGATAAATTATTAACGTAGTCTCCAAATCCATCCCTTTATTTGCCGTTTAGGAATTACTTAGTGTCTTATGTAAACACGTTAAGAATTTGTTATTAACAGACAAGATATTAAATTAGGTTATATTTAAATACTTCGAAATTGCAAAGCGAAATTACAAATAAAGTTAAATTTGCACCCTAAATCCAAATAGTAAGTCAGGCATATAGAAAAGCTGATAATATCATTGTAGTTTTGCCCTTGTTTTTCGCAGTTCTTCTTAAACGCTAAATGACAAATATTATAATAGATGAAAAGAATTTTACTTTTGTTCCTCGTTTTTTCGTTCGTTTCGAACCTTTGCTCTAAAGCTGATGAAGGGATGTGGCTTCCTTCACTCATTGGAAAATTGAACATTCAGAAAATGAATTCAATGGGATGTAAGCTCACTGCCGAGCAGATATACAGCATAAACCAATCGAGTTTAAAAGATGCCGTTGTTGCCCTTGATCGTGGCTCTTGTACTGCAGAACTAATTTCTGCCGATGGTCTTTTATTAACTAATCATCATTGTGGTTTTGGTGAGATTCAAAAACACAGCTCAGTTGAGCACGATTATTTAAAAGATGGTTTTTGGGCAATGAAACGCGAGGATGAGCTTTCGAATCCGGGAAAATCTGTAACTTTTCTTATCCGTATGGAGGATGTAACAGATCAGCTGCTTAAAAATGTTACCGATGATATGGATGATGCAGTACGTTCTTCAAAAGTGCGTGAAGTTAGTTCTAAGATAGAAAAAGAAGCAAAAGGTGAAACTGGTTACGAAACACGGGTAAGAAGTCTTTTCGAGGCAAATAAATACTACCTTTTTGTAACGCAAACGTTTAGGGACATACGTCTTGTTGGTGCTCCGCCACAATCAATAGGAAAATTCGGTGGCGAAACGGACAATTGGATGTGGCCTCGCCATACAGGAGATTTCTCAATGTTCCGGGTTTATTGTGCGCCAGATGGGAAACCTGCTGAGTATTCCAAAGATAATGTTCCTTTTCATCCTAAATACTTTCTCCCCATTTCGCTAAAAGGAGTTGAAAAAAACAGTTTCGCAATGGTAATGGGATATCCTGGAAATACAACTCGTTACCGGACATCAAATGAAGTGAAATACACAATGGATGTAGTTAATGAAATCAGAATTACAGCAAGAGAAGCAAAACTCAATATTATTAGAAATTTTATGGCTACAAGCCAGAAAGCAAGAATACAATATGCTTCAAAATTTGCCAGAAGTTCAAACTATTACAAATACTCAATTGGTCAAAATAAAGGATTAGTAGCACTTGATGTAATTGGGAAAAAGCAAGATATTGAAAAAGTATTTCTTAAATGGGTAAATGAATTCCCTGAAAGGAAATCTAAGTATGGTGGTGCCCTAGACACGATTTTTAACTCATTTAACAGTTGGGAAGAAAAAGTTGCTTTTCAATACGCACGAGAAGCACTTTTGGGTGGAGCTGAAATATTTTCATTCGCATCTGAAGCCTCATCACTCTATGCTGCCTTGAAAGGAGGCGATAGTGAAAAAATCAAAGGTTCCTCTGATGAACTAAGAAGTTCAATTGAGGAGTACTTCAAAGATTATGATGCCACTACTGATCAAAAAGTTGCAGGGGTACTTTTGAAACTCTATTCCACCAAAGTTAATCCAAAATATATTCCTGGGTTTTTTCAGGAGGTTGGTACTAAATATAAAGGTAATTTTGAAGTATATGCTCAAAAGATGTTTGAGAAAACCATTTTTGCTGATAAGGCAAAAATGCAAGATTTTCTGAAAAAACCTTCACAAAAAGGACTTGACAAGGATATGGCATTTGTTGCCATGCGTTCGATTTTTGAAACAATGAGTACTATTTCACAGGATCTCGGAAAAACAACAACCGGATTAGACAAAGCCCGGAGGATATTTGTTGCGGGATTAAATGAGATGAATAAAGAAATAGCGGTATATCCTGATGCAAATTCCACTATGCGTCTTACCTATGGAGTCGTTGACGGATATGTTCCTCACGATGCAACCTATTACGACTATTTTACAACTTTAAAAGGTTATTCCGAAAAAGGAATTTCGGGTGATGTTGATTTTGATTTTCCTCAAAGACTTATTGATTTGTACCATGCAAAGGACTTTGGGCAGTATGCAGATAAAGACGGAACTTTGCATACTTGTTTCACTTCGAATAACGATATCACCGGTGGTAATTCTGGAAGTCCGGTGATTAATGGCGATGGAGAACTAATAGGAATTGCTTTCGATGGTAATTGGGAAGCAATGAGCGGCGATATTGCGTTTGAGCCTGAAATACAGAAATGTATCAATGTGGATATCCGCTTTGTACTTTGGACAATAGATAAATATGCTGGAGCAGGTCATTTGATAAACGAAATGAAACTAATTAGATAATTTGGAATCACAGAACGAAAAACCGGAAATTTTCATTTACACTGATGGAGCAGCTCGTGGTAATCCCGGACCGGGAGGATTTGGAATAGTATTAAAGTCTGGATCGTACCGAAAGGAAATATCTCAGGGTTATCGGCTAACTACTAATAACCGTATGGAGTTGATGGGAGTCATTGTTGGTATTGAAGCTTTAAAAATTGAACATTGCAAAGTAACAATATATACTGATTCCAAGTATGTAGTTGATTCTGTTGAGAAACGTTGGATTTTCAACTGGATGAAAAAAGATTTTAAAGGAAAAAAAAACAGCGATCTCTGGAAAAGATATATTGAGATTTCGGGGCATCACTTTATAAAGTTTGTATGGGTTAAAGGACATTCTGGTCTTCCTGAAAATGAACGATGCGATAATCTAGCAGTTGCTGCTTCCTTCCAGCCAAATCTACTCGAAGACAAAGGATATCTGATCGGTAATTAAAACTATATTCGGTTTCGTTTATTTAATGGAATGAAATACATTTGTCAGGCAAAATGGATAATAAATGAAGTGGCTTTACAACTTAGGAATTTGGGGATATTACCTGCTGGTTAAAATAGTTTCTATTAGAAACGAAAAAGCCCGAAAATGGCTTGAGGGTCGTAAAGATATCTTCAAACGATTACGTGAGACTATCATTCCTGGTGAACGTGTACTTTGGTTTCATGCCTCTTCACTTGGTGAGTTTGAGCAGGGAAGACCTGTTATAGAGGCTATTCGAAAACTTAAGCCTGAATTCAAAATCCTACTTACGTTTTTCTCGCCTTCGGGGTACGAATTACGAAAAGATTATAAATATGCCGATTACATATTTTACCTTCCTTTAGATACACAAAAAAATGCGATTCGCTTTATTGATATTGTAAGACCGGAAAAAGTTTTTTTTATTAAATATGAGTTCTGGTACAATTTTCTTTCCCGGTTGCAGTCGGAAGGGATACCAACTTTTATTTTTTCTGCCTTATTCCGACCTTCACAAATATTTTTCAAACCGTGGGGACGGTGGTTTCTTAACGCAATTGCTGCCTATGAGCATATATTTGTCCAAAACCGGGAATCATTTGATATTCTTCATCGGTACGGGTTTACAAATGTCTCTATTTGTGGGGATACACGTCTAGACAGTGTTGGCGAAATTGCAGATGTTGCACCACACCTCGATAAGCTTGAATTATTTTGTGGAAAGCAAAAAGCCATTATTGCGGGAAGTACATGGAAAGAAGACGAAGACCTCTTTATTGCCTACGTTAATAAATGTGCTTCCGGATCCAAATTCGTTATTGCTCCTCACGAAGTTACTCCTCAGTCCCTTGAGCGGATTTGTGGTGCACTGGAAAGGCCTTATGCTTTATATTCCACCTCAACACAGCAAGAATTGTCGGATGCTGATGTTTTAATTGTAGATGGATATGGTTACCTTGTTTCGATTTACAGATATGGGATGTTGGCTTATGTTGGAGGAGGTTTTAATTCCGGTATTCACAGTATTCTTGAACCGGCTGCCTTTGGTCTCCCTGTAATTTTTGGTCCCGATTATCACAAATTTCAGGAAGCACACGATATGTTGTACCTCGGAGCCGCGAATTGTATTAATGATTTTTCAGAGCTTGAAATGCATATTGACGCTTATCGGTCATTTCCCCAAAAACTCCTTTCGGCTTCAATTATTGCACGCGACTATGTTGATAAAAATCGTGGAGCCTCAAAAGAGATTGTGAAATATCTGTTTCGATAATCAGATCTCCCCAAAATTATTATCAACAACACTTACTTTCTTTTCATTTTTTGGTTTCCCCGAGAGGCTTGGCAAACTGACTAAAAATCTGTGTATTCCACAAATAAACTCTTTTTTGAAATATTTTTTTTTGTAAACATTCATCTGTTTATAAATAGGTATATAACTGTGTATCATTCAACAAACATAAATAAGTTGATAACTTTTTAAATTTTGTAAAAAAATTATACTCTAAAACTGACTAAGAGAGCTATATTGCAACGATAAAAATAAGGGTAAATAGAGGACAATAACCCCGTTTAAATCAACCTAATATTAAAGAATGATGGAATTAAAAGAGATTACACAACAGCAGAAAGATGATGTTCCTACAAACTATCAACTGAATGAAGCCTTCGCCGCTTCGGTAAAATATTTCAAAGGTGACGAGCTTGCAGCCCGAGTTTGGGTAAACAAATACGCACTTAAAGATTCATTTGGAAATATATTTGAACTAACACCTGACCACCTTCATCATAGGTTAGCCTCCGAGATTGCTCGAATAGAAAAAAAATATCCGAATCCGCTTTCAGAAAATGAGTTATTTGAACTTTTTAAGGATTTTAAATATATTGTGCCTCAGGGTGGGCCAATGACCGGCATAGGAAATGACTTTCAAGTAGGCTCGTTGTCAAATTGTTTTGTTGTAGGGAATGGCGCCGATTCATACGGTGGTATTATAATGATTGATCAGGAGCAGGTTCAACTGATGAAAAGACGCGGTGGAGTTGGTCACGATTTATCACACATTCGACCCAAAGGATCCCCTGTAAAAAATTCTGCCTTAACTTCTACAGGTATTGTGCCGTTTATGGAACGATTCTCTAATTCGACGAGAGAAGTTGCTCAGGATGGAAGACGTGGTGCGCTTATGTTGTCAGTATCAATAAAACATCCTGATTCTGAAGATTTTATTGATGCCAAAATGGAAGAGGGTAAAGTTACAGGAGCTAATGTCTCTGTAAAAATTGATGATGAATTTATGGAGGCCGTTCGTAATAAAACAACATACCAGCAATGTTACCCCATAGATAGTGCAAACCCAATTGTATCGAAGGATACTGATGCTACCAAAATATGGGATAAAATAGTTTTTAATGCCTGGAAATCTGCCGAACCTGGCATTCTTTTCTGGGACACAATTATAAAGGAGTCGATTCCAGACTGCTATGCTGATTTGGGTTACAAAACAGTTTCTACTAATCCCTGTGGCGAAATACCACTCTGCCCTTATGACAGTTGTAGATTGATAGCTATTAATCTTTATTCGTATGTTAACCAGCCATTTACTAAGAATGCAAAATTTGATTTTGATCTGTTTAAGAAACATATTTTGCAGACCCAACAAATTATGGATGATATTATTGATCTGGAACTTGAAAAAATTGATGCTATTTACAATAAAATTATATTAGACCCCGAAGATTCCGAAATAAAAAGAGTTGAAATCACTTTATGGAGAAAAATAAAAGAGATGGCAATCAATGGGAGACGTACCGGTATCGGGATTACCGGCGAAGGTGATATGCTTGCCGCTCTCGGATTGCAATATGGTTCAGAAACTGCGGTTGAATTCTCGGTTGAAGTTCATAAAGTTGTTGCCTTGGAAGCCTATCGTGGTTCCGTAAACCTTGCAAGAGAACGTGGAGCCTTTCCAATTTACGACTCAAAGCGTGAAAAGCTTAATCCTTTTATTCAACGATTGGCACAGGCTGACCCTGAATTGTACAAAGAAATGACCACTTATGGACGCAGAAATATAGCCTTGTTGACCATTGCACCTACCGGAACAACTAGTCTGATGACGCAAACCACTTCTGGAATTGAGCCGGTATTTATGCCTGTTTATAAACGCCGTCGAAAAGTTAATCCAAACGATAAAGATGCAAGAGTTGATTTTGTTGATGAGATGAACGACAGCTGGGAAGAATATATTGTGTTTCACCATAAGTTCAAAACTTGGATGGAAATTAATGGATTTGAACTTAAAAGGAATTACACAAATCAGGAATTAGACGCACTGATTGCTAAATCGCCATATCACAAAGCAACTTCAAATGATATTGATTGGATGTCAAAGGTAAGGATGCAGGGACAGATTCAAAAATGGGTTGACCATTCCATCTCTGTAACAATCAACCTTCCGGAAGAAGCAACTGAAGAATTGGTAAATAAACTCTATTTTACTGCTTGGGAAAGCGGATGTAAAGGGGTAACCGTTTACCGAGAAGGCTCGCGTTCGGGTGTTCTGATTTCAACAAAAGACAAAAAGAAAGAGGGGATTTTCCCTACTAAACGACCGGAAATTCTTGATGCCGATATTGTAAGACTTCAGAATAACAAGGAAAAATGGATTGCTTTCATCGGATTAATTGACGGTAAACCTTATGAAATATTTACTGGTTTGGCGGATGACGAGGATGGGATACTGTTACCACGCTCTGTTACTCAGGGTTGGATCATAAAAAGCCATGATGAAGCAGGGGCATCCCGATACGATTTTCAATATCGTAATTCAAGAGGGTATAAAACTACAATCGAAGGATTGTCCTTTAAATTCAATCCCATATTTTGGAATTATGCAAAGCTTATTTCGAGTGTATTACGCCACGGTATGCAGATACAAAAAGTTGTGGAGTTAGTCTCAAGCCTACAGTTTGATGTCGAATCAATCAATACTTGGAAAAACGGGGTAGCACGCGCATTGAAAAAGTACATCCCGAATGGAACTGCTGCAGATGATTCTAAATGTGAAGGCTGCAATTCTACGAACGTTATTTACCAGGAAGGTTGCCTTATATGTCAGGATTGTGGATCTTCGAAATGTGGATGATTTTTTGACCTAATATCAGACTATATTCGCGAAAATAAACACATAGAAACATAGGTTGACACATAGGTACATAGATTTAAACTATGTACCTATGTGTTTTTAAACTATGTACCTATGTGTTTTAAAAAACTTTAAACCGCAGAGCAAAAGAAAAAAATCTCTCGCAAAGGCGCAAAGACGCAAAGACCCCCCCCGCAAAGACAGAAAGAAAAAACTTCTTTGCATAACAACGGGGTAAATCAAAAGAAAAGAAGCGGATTTTACCGCTGGGTGGTGTTCGCGTGCAAAGAAAAATTTTACACTGTGTGAAATTCCTTTCCGTTGAAGCCCGGTTTTTGGTGATGAAAAATCCTCTCAATTAATTTATAATGATTCTAAATAAACTGTGCAAAAAGTTGATATATAATAGTATAAGACAGGCAAAAAAGCGACTTTATATACCAGTTTTACCTCCAAAATAAATTTGGCACGATTAATGGAAGATACCTGTCGTAACGTTGAAAAACAAAAAGATATTCATAAAATTATTTAAAAATTTAAAAACAAAAAATCATGAAAAAGTTAATCGTTTTCGCAATCGCAATCCTTGGTTTCTCTGGTGTTTCTTTTGGACAGTCTACCGCAACTGCAGGTACATCGGCATTACTTATTGTTCCAATTTCTATAGCAAAAACTACTGATATGAATTTTGGAACAGTTGCAGCCAGTGCAACTGCTGGTACAGTTCTATTAGATTATGCAGATGGACGTACTGCAGCTGGTGGTGCTAGTTTACCAGCAGGCGGAGGAACTTTGGCAAAGACAGCAGTATTTACCGTTACAGGAGAAGGAACTAGTACATTTTCAATTGCTATTCCAGCAGCTCCTATTACTTTAACAGGCTCTGTTGCTGGTACTATGACAGTTAGTGATTTTGTTGCAGATCTTGGTGCAGGAGGTACTTTAGTAGCTGGAAGTAAGGTGATTAAAGTTAAGGCTACTTTGAATGTTCCCGCTAACACGGTTGCAGGAACTTATAGTAATGCTTCCGATTTATTTGTAAGAGTTAACTATAACTAGTTATAAACTGCTTCAAAAAAACGCTGCAAATTGCAGCGTTTTTTTTGAAATTGATAATTTAAATATATTTTATTAAATTCTTTAGTTTTAACCGAATCATTCAAAATAAAATGAAAGCACTTTTTTCGCTGTTTATCAGCATTTTTGTATTTTCGGTTACTTCGGTCTCCATAGTCATAGCTCAGGTAAGCATAACTGCAAATGCTACTGCAGAGGTGATAAAGGCTCTTACAGCTAAGGAAGAATCCCAATTAAATTTTGGTCGTTTTTCACCCGAAACTCAGGGTGGTAAAGTGATCCTTACTCCAGACGGTGTACGTACCGCTCAAGGTACCGTAATTCTTGGAAACGGAGCCCACAATGCTGCAAGTTTCTATATCACAGGTGAATATGATGCTACTTTCTCTGTTTCTCTTCCCTCCGGTCCTGCACTTTTAACTAATATTTTGAATTCTAAAACCATGCAGGTCAGTGATTGGCAATCTTACCCTGCGCCTGGAATCGGAGTTGGCAAACTGAATGGCGGCGAAATGAAGGTTCAAATTGGGGCTGTTTTGACAGTAGGAACCATGACTGAAAATCCGGTTGGAATCTATGCCGGAATCTATGCTATTACCTTTGTGTATAATTAGTTGATTTATCGCAAATATATTTATATATTTGTTATAATATTACTCTTCATTCAGCTAAAAACCAATCATATTGAAACGTACAATTTACATTTTTACATTTATCGTGCTTTTTTGCACGGTTATGATGGCAAATGTTAGCGGACAGATAAAAGTTGTCGGGCATATAACTGCCGAGGTTACCGAATCAGGCCATGCTTCATCAGCTGTTGTTACGAGTTTTGCATTGAAGAATCAGTTAGGTTCTGAAGAATCAATTAGTCAAGCTGTTAATTACTGGAGTTCCGAAACTCTGAATCTGGGTGCAATAACAATAAACGCAGGCGTGAATATGGTTTACACTATTAAGCTTCGAGATGCAACCCTTTCGGATAGGAATGGAAATTTTTTTACAATTGAGCCTACTCTGCTTATTTCGGGTAATGATGATACCTTGCGAGCCGATGGTTCGCAAATTCTTTGTTTGATGGG
>CAILKW010000704.1 GCA_903834845.1 uncultured Bacteroidia bacterium
AAAACATTAGATTTTAAAATAGCAAAGGTGATGAGAGCAGTAGTAGTTTCTTTAATTATTTTGGCTTCGTTATCAGTGATTTCAGAAGGTCAAAACTCAACCAGAGAAGCCAAAAGTGAAAATGCCGCGTTCGTAGAAGGGCTGATGATCAATAGTGTATATAATGCAGCAGACTTTGCTAATGCTGAATTTGCACTCGAAACCGAAAACTGGATGAACAGGAATGGTGAAAATAACAGCGAAGTAGTGAAAGCAGAATTGGCACTTACAATTGAAGCATTGATGTTCAATTTTGAATATAATGCAAAAGAATTTGTTGAAGCTGAAATGGCATTGGCAATCGAAAGCTGGATTATCAACTATGCAGAAACGACTAACGAAGATTTGGCAGCAGAACCGGCTCTTGCGATTGCAAAATGGATGACTAATGGAAAGTATAATGCTGCAGAATTTGTCAACGCTGAACTTGCACTCGAAATAGAAAACCGAAAGAATGAAAATAACTATCAGAATAGTTTAGAAGAACAAATTGCAAGCAACGAATTGGCTGAAAACTAAATGTTTTGAGCATCAATGAAAATGATTCAATGATGAATAATATAAATCAGAAGTTTAACTGATAGATGCAACCCGGCAAAGCCGGGTTTTTTGTTGTCAAAAATTTAAAAAGTGCCGTAAAGTGCATATTCAACAGTATTACAAAATACCTGACTATAAATATAAAACCCTGGTCGGTTAGTTTCAATTTTGCGGTTCAATTGCAATACAGGATGACCGGACTCTACCTGGAAATAATTTTTCAAACGATCATCAGCCACAATAGCAAGAAGTTTTTGCTCACCGCCCCTTACCTCAACCTGATAATATTTGCGTAAAATATCAAACAACGACTTATTCTCAAAATTCCGGGACGTAAATCTCGAAAGATTTATATTCGGAATCATGGTGATATCGAAAAACACCGGCTTATTATTCACTAATCTGAGTCGCTCCATATATATACAACCCGATTCAATTTCCCGCTGGCTCAAAGGAAAAGTAATTGCTTCGCTCCAGTTCCTAATCTCAGGTTTAATTACAATATGAGTCAATAGATTATCCTGACCAATTGCTGAAGTAGTCCCTGTCATCGAAAGAATACCAACGCCTTTAGGAATACCTTTCACTATACTCCCTTTCCCCTGATGCCTCACAATATAACCTTCATTAGTCAAACGGTCGAGTGCTTTCCGTATTGTAGGTCGTGTAACCTTGTGAACTGTACACAATTCGTTTTCGGAAGGGAGTAAATCACCTTCATGAAAAACACCTTCCGAAATATGCGAACGCAATATTTCATATACCTTGCGGTGTTGCGGAACTAAAGAATTTTGAGGCATATTATCTTTTCCTATTGATATGAAAACAAGTGCAAAAGTAATAAATGTTTTTACAAAAATAAAAAATTGTATTTACATGATAAAAAAAATAATTTATTCTATATATTTGTATTCTTGATATTTAATTAATTTTCATATTGCAATAAAAAATATTTTTAAAATTTACTTGTAAATACAAGTTGAATAAAATATCTTTGCAAAAAATATTTTTTCTATGGCTACAGTTGTTATTATGCCTAAGCAAGGCCAATCTGTTGAAAGTTGTATAATTACCGAATGGAACAAGAAAAAGGGAGATCAAGTAACAAAAGGCGAATTACTGTTTGCCTACGAAACCGATAAAGCTTCCTTTGAAGAAGAGGCCTCAGTTGATGGAATCCTTCTTGAGGTTTTTTATGAAGCAGGTGACGAAGTCCCTGTACTTACAAATGTCTGTGTGATAGGCACGCCGGGAGAATCAGCCGATGCTTACCAACCGGGTGGAATTATCCCTAAAAAAGAAGAAACTACGGAAACTGTTATCAGCCAAGATGTTTCTCATGTCATAACCAAAGAAATTTCATTATTGGCAACCAATGCAGAAACCCCAACAGGTGCCATTTCGCCAAGAGCCAAAAAACTTGCTGATAAAGAAGGAATCTCAACTGCGGGGTTGACAGGTTCAGGCCCAAAGGGACGCATTATTGAGCAGGATGTTCTTGGAGTAATTGCCGACAATCCCAAAACTACTCCCCTGGCAAAGAAAATTGCCGGACAGGAGCAAATCCAACCCGGTTCAAAAGGAAGCGGCTTAGGTGGTTCGGTAACTGCAAAAGATCTCACAACGGTAAATCCTGTTTATAGCAGCGACTTTGAGATTAAAAAACTATCGAATATCCGAAAGATGATTGCCAAAGCGATGCTGAATTCAATTCAGAAATCAGCACAATTGACACATCATCTC
>CAILKW010000705.1 GCA_903834845.1 uncultured Bacteroidia bacterium
CAACAATTCCGACTCTCCATATCCGGTGGCAGTTATCCGCTCGCGGACTATCCCTTTCATTACAACATAGTTAACAGCCGATTCGGCACGTAATTGCGATAACCTCTGATTGTATGTTTTTGTTCCTCGACTGTCGGTGTGAGATCCTAATTTGACTTTCATTTCGGGGTTTTCCTTCATCAGCGACACCAAAAGATCAAGCTCTCTGGCCGATTCAGGCAAAATATCCCATTTGTCAAGGTCGTAATAGATATTCTTCAACCCAATCTTCACATTTACAATTACATCCATCCATATTGTGTCTCTTGTAAATTCTTTATTGTTTGTGTTACATGCCAGCAATGTTTTTGTTATTGCAGAATATCCGAATTTGGCTGCTTTAACTTCACAATTGCTCTCAAGACATGGCAATGAGTCTATTTTACCATTATTATCAGTCTTATACACAAGCTTATCGCAGGTTTCTACGCCGACTTCAGGTATCGGAAGCATACTGTTTCTGTTGAAAATATACAAATCTCTGAATTTTTTCTGCGGCGGCAATTGCTGTTTAACTATTCGTTTGAATGTGAATTTGTATATGTCGTCATTTCCTGTACCCGGACGGTTTGATGTGAGGTAACCAAACTCAGAATCTGTTGGTATAGTCATTGCAAAATCATCGGACTCACTGTTGATGGGTCGCTCAAAATGGCCAATTTCACTATAATCCGATGGAAATGGAGTGTAATACAAATCAAAGCCACCGTTTCCGGTTCTCCCTTTTGAGGAAAATATAAGATATTGTCCATCAAAATGTTGATCTGTAATAAAGGCAAATTCCTCTTTTCCGGCTGTGTTTATTTTGGGGCCAAGATTGACGGGGGTTTCCCATTTCCCGTTTTTTCTTATCGAGTAGTAAAGGTCTGTTTCCCCGTATCCGCCCGGTTTATCACTCGAAAACACCAATGTATCGCCCGACTCGGTTATGGCAGGATGGCCAACTGAATATCCAGGATTGTTATGAGGAAAAACGGCCACTTGTTCCCATTTCCCGGCATTCTGTTTTGCAATAATTATTCTGAGGTAATTAGTCGCTTTCTTAAATGGTTTTAGATTAACAGATTGTTCGACATAATTCTGGGTGAGGAAAAGTTCTCCCGTTTTGGGACACCACGATACAGGCCCATCGTTGAAACGAGTGACAAATTCCTCAATCGGACCACGTTTACCTATCGTATTACCCAGTTTGTCAACGGCTACTTTGTAAAGGTCATAAAATTCTTTGTTTTTAAGTTTTTTCTCGCTCTTCCCAAGAACCTTATCATTAAAGGTGGTGAAAAAAAGTGAATTTTGAATTAGTGATGGCCCAAAATCACTGTGGATGGAATTTGTCCCTATTTCGGAAATTTTAATTGCCGAATCATCAAAAATCGGTTTTCCTTTACTTTGGGGATAACCAACTGATGCGTACAACATCAAAATCAATAAAAAAGGGTTATGCTTTACAAATAGTGATTTCATTATTACTATGTATTAGACTTTTAGTTAAACATTGACGATTTATTGAAATTATTTTAATTTTAAAAATACCTTGGTGAAATAACTTGTCTTTTAAAATGAACAAACTCATAAGAAATCATAATTTCGTGCACTCCGTTATGATAATTTCGCAAGTCAGTTGTAGTGAAATCGTAGGCATATCCTATCCTTAATTTATAATTGAAGATCCACTGAGCTATAGCACCGATAGCATCTCCTGACCGGTACATGGCTCCAATCCATAATTTTTCGGATATTAAAAAATTGGCCGAAATATCATACTCGAACGGACTACCAACGACAGTTTTTGTCATAAATGTTGGCTTAAGCTTCAGATTATCTGATAAATCAAACATCATTCCACCTGCGAAAAATATGTGGCGCATTTCTGACTTTGTTGAGTAGTTTGTTACGTTCGACTGAAAACTGTTCTCCAGAATCTTTGGCAATGAAAGACTTAAAAAATATCTGGGCGTTGATAAAAATAAACCAACTCCAAAATTGGGCATAAACTTATTTTCAATGGTTGTCTGAAAAAGAGGATCAGAAATACCATCGGTATATTGCTCATATTCAGTAAGATTATGACTGTAATTTGTAAATCCGCCTTTTATTCCAAAGCGTAAAGAAGTGTTTTCAGCCAAAAAAACCATATATGAGTAATCAAAATTAAGCAAAAGTCTTTTTTCAAGTCCTATTTTGTCAATAGTTATATTGAGCCCAATCCCCACATTCCTTCTTTTATATGGTGTCTGAAAAGAAAAGGTCTGGGTTGTGGGATGACCTGTCAATCCAACCCATTGGTGACGCGATAAGGCAGTAATACCCATAGTTTGCCAATAACCAACATAAGCAGGATTAACAGTTTGCAAGTTGAAAATATATTGAGTAAACATAGGATCCTGCTGCCCTTTAGAAAAGAGTGCCCCCATTATCATCAGCACTGCTAATAACGATCTTTTAATTATTTTCATGGTTCTCTAATCTATTTGTTTAAGAACAAAAATCCGGTTAAAACTTTAGTGCTGTTTATTTTAAGCACGTAGTAATAAGTCCCGACAGGCAGGAGTTGATTTCCAACTGTCAATTTATGGTCAGATTCACCATTCCACCAGGCATCTATTTCACTACCCCAATAGTCCACACTTCCGTAATGTTCTTTTGTGAAAACCAGATTACCCCAGCGGTTATAAATTTGAAGAATCGGGTTTTCATAATTGTATAAACAATTGATTTTGAAATTGTCGTGAATTCCGTCACCATTTGGTGAGAATGAATTGGGAACAATAACAGCGCAATTATCATTTTTCCCCATTACTATTGTTACTGTTGTGACAGAACATAAAGATGGTGTACCATTATTGCAAATTCGGTAAGAAAATGTATCAGTACCTATATAGCCAATTACTGGCTCATAAGTAAAATCACCATTAGGATAAAGCACCAGTGTTCCGTGGGCGGGATACTTTACGGGAACAACATCGAGGGTTAACTTATATCCGTTAGGATCAATGTCATTGCCGATAAGATTTCCTTCAAGCTTTTGATTCTCTTTAGCCACAAAGTTATCAGGAACAGCTAATGGAGGAATAGACAATGGCAAGATTGTGATATTTACAGTTGCAGTTGAACATTCACCACCAATATCACAAACTCTGTAGGTAAACATATCAGTACCGAAGTAGTTGGTATTCGGGGTATAACGATAGGTAGCATCGGAATTGATTGTCAGGGTACCATGTAATGGGCCGCTCACCGGATTGATGTTTATCTTAATTACATCTCCTTCCGGGTCACTGTCGTTAACCAAAAGTGATGACCCATTCAGTGTTCCGTTTTCAATAACAGATGCCACGTCGTTTACTGCTATTGGTGCATCATTCACCGGAGTTACTGTGATAATGACTGTTGCAGTGGCACAGAGAGAAGGAGTATCGTTATCACAAACTTTATAAGTAAAGTTATCACTTCCATTAAAGTTGACAAACGGAATATAAATGTATGTTCCGTTGGCATTGATTGAAAGCGTTCCGTTAGCTGGTGGGACTATTGGTTTTGTCGTAATAGTCAGTGTGTTGCCATCAGGATCACTATCGTTTGCCAACAAGTTATAGCCATTCAAGGTTCCATCTTCTGCAACGGTCGCAACATCGTTAACTGCTACTGGTGCATCATTTACAGACGTTATAGTAATATTCACTTTTGCAGTTGCACACAATGATGGTGTACCATTGTCGCACACTTGATATGTAAACGAATCACTGCCGTTGTAATTTGGAGTAGGAATGAATGTGTATGTCCCATTAGTAAAGATAGTCAGAGTACCATGAGAAGGAGCAACAGATGGAGTTGTGTTAATTGTCAGTGTATTTCCATCCG
>CAILKW010000706.1 GCA_903834845.1 uncultured Bacteroidia bacterium
GGCTGTCCACCGCGTCCCGAAGCTTTCCTTTTTGGTTTGATGCAGTTGCAAAAGAAGATCAAAAAAACCAAAAATTTCGGCAAAGTGAATTACTCTGAAGCAAAACCAATTCTTTCTGATAAAACGCCCCTTTAAATATTAGGTCATATGACTAACGAAGAATTAAAATCATACCTGACTGAAAGGTTTCCGGAGGCAGAGATCAAAACAGGCCCTCAATATATTGAGATGACCGTTACAAACGCTTCCCTTCTTGAGACTGCCCAGCAGTTGAAAACTGAAAAAGAGACTTCATTCGACTATCTTTTTTGCCTTACCGGAGTCGATTATCCCCAGAACATGGGAGTTATTTACCATCTGGAGTCGCTTGAACACCGGCATACAATGGTTTTGAAGGTAAAAACAGCCGACAGGGTCAATCCGGCCATCGATACTGTCAGCAGTGTTTGGATGACGGCAAAATATCATGAGCGCGAAGTTTATGATCTTCTTGGTGTCCGTTTCAATAACCACACCGATTTGCGCCGTGTATTCCTCGATGACGACTGGGGACATCCCCTTCGAAAAGATTATGTGGACGAAGTAAGAATAGTAGAACGATAGAATTATGTCCGAAATAAAAGAGGTCATTATAAATAACGACAGGCTCGCTACCGATGAATATCTGGTAAATATGGGCCCGCAGCACCCTTCTACCCACGGGGTGTTACGTTTACTTGTCAAACTTGAGGGTGAGAAAGTACTTAATGTTCAGCCACATTCAGGCTACATCCACAGCGGGATCGAAAAGATGTGCGAAGCGATCAGCTATCCGCAGATCATCCACCTCACCGACCGTATGGACTACCTTTCTGCCCACATGAACAACGAAGCAGTCGCTTTGTGTGTCGAAAAAGCACTTCAGGTTGAAGTTCCCGACCGGGTCAAATACATCCGTACCATAATGGACGAGTTGAGCCGTTTGGCATCACACCAATTGTGGTGGTGCGTGTTCGGAATGGACTTGGGTGCATTGACAACCTTCTTCTACGGGCTGCGCGACCGCGAATTGATCCTCGACATCTTTGAGGAAACCTGTGGGGCGAGGATGACAGTGAGTTACAATACGCCTGGTGGATTAATGGCAGATATACACCCCAATTTTCAAAAAAGGGTAAAAGACTATCTCAAGTATTTCAAAACCAAACTTCCTGAATACGATAAGTTGCTTTCAGGCAACGTTATCTTAAGGGAGCGCACCGAAGGAATTGGCTATCTTACAAAGGAAGATGCCATTGCTTATGGCGTGACCGGACCGTCAGGAAGGGCTTCCGGCTTTTCATGCGATGTCCGGAAACATGTTCCATACAGTGCATATCCGTTCGTTAAATTCACCGAGATACTCGATCACCGCTGCGATACTTATGCCCGTTACGAGGTACGTATCAAAGAGATGTACGAATCAATATCCATTATTGAGCAATTAATCGACAATATCCCTGCCGGGGATTATGCCGTGAAAATGAAAGGGGTACTCAAACTTCCGGAAGGTGAATTCTACCAACGTGTCGAATCGGCCAGGGGAGAATTTGGCGTGTTTATCGTGAGCGATGGGAAAAAAAATCCATATCGTGTAAAATTCAGGTCACCAGGGTTTTCCAATCTTTTCGCACTGAATAAAATGTCAAAGGGGCACAAAATCGCCGACCTTGTGGCAATTATGTCCACACTCGACTTGATTATACCAGATATCGACAGGTAATATAAATTGAAGAGCAAAACTGACGCTTAAGATAATTTCAATATGGCTTTTAATATTTATGACTTTACAACGTTGACCCACGATATACATGTGGGATTGGCAGAAAGTTTTTCACCTTTTGTGGCTACCACCATCGAGTGGGTCATTGTTGGGGTGGTTTACCTTTTATTTATCGCAGTTTTCGGATTGTTTCTGGTTTATGCCGAACGAAAAGTGTGTGCTGCATTTCAACAACGACTCGGACCTATGCGTGTTGGACCATGGGGCCTGCTTCAAACAATAGCTGACTTTATTAAGTTGTTAATGAAGGAGTTGATCATGCCCCGAAAGGCTGACTTCTTTCTTTATAACATTGCACCGTTTATTGTGATCATTGCTTCTTTCCTTGCAATTGCGGCAATACCTTTTGCACCGGGTCTCCAGTCTATGGATTTTGACATCGGTGTCTTTTACCTCACGGCTGTTTCTTCGGTTGGGGTAATCGGTATTTTGTTGGCAGGGTGGTCAAGTAACAATAAGTACTCTTTGATTGGTGCAATGCGTAGTGGTGCACAAATCCTGAGCTACGAACTTTCTGTTTCGCTTTCGCTGATGACAATGATCGTTTTTGCAGGTTCGATGCAGTTTTCTACAATCGTTGAGGGACAACGCGATGCTTGGTTTATCTTTTCTGGACATATTCCCGCGATCATCGCGTTTATTGTTTTTCTTATAGCAGGTACTGCCGAGACCAACCGTGGCCCTTTTGACCTCGCTGAAGCAGAATCGGAATTGGTTGCAGGTTTCCACACTGAATATTCGGGAATCAAATTTGCTATGTTCTTCCTTGCCGAATACATCAACCTCTTTATTATATCGGCTGTTGCTGCGACAGTTTTCCTTGGCGGATGGATGCCTCTTCACTTTGGCAATTTTGAATCTTTCAACCATGTGATGGATTTTATTCCTCCTATTGTATGGTTCTTTGGGAAAGTCCTTTTTGTGATTTTCATCATCATGTGGTTCAAATGGACCTTCCCTCGCCTTCGTGTTGACCAGATCCTGACATTAGAGTGGAAATACCTGCTGCCAATTAACCTTGTGAATATTTTACTGATGGCCCTTGTTGTGCTGACTAAATTTCATTTATAACTGATCAATAAGTAGATATGAAGTCTTTTATCGAATATATCGTTTCAATCTTCAAAGGTTTATGGACACTTTTGACAGGGATGAAAGTGACTGCAAAGTACTTTTTCACTCCGTGGAAACACCTGACCCATCAGTATCCCGAAAATCGCGATACCCTTGTAATGTTCGAACGTTTTCGTGGCGAGGTAATTATGCCCCATTCCGAAAAAAATGAACACTTGTGTACCGGTTGTGGAATCTGCGAAATCAACTGCCCCAATGGCTCTATCGAAATTATTTCGAAATCAATCGTTACCCCTGAAGGGAAAAAGAAGCGGATCCTTGACCAGCACATCTACCACTTGGGCATGTGTACCTTTTGCAATCTTTGTGTAAAGGCTTGTCCGACAGGTGCTATCGTGATGGGACAAAAATTTGAACATGCGGTTTGGGACCGTGCCAAATTAACCAAAGTATTGAATCAACCGGGTTCAGTAATCGCTGCGGGGGTTAAAGAATAAATTAAGATATTTAAAGATTTAGAATTATGCTTAATCAGGTAATGTTTTTTCTTTTTGGAGCAATGATCGTTATTTTTTCGTTGTTGACGGTTACAAGCAGAAAAGTCCTTAGAGCTGCGGTTTTTCTGTTGTTTGTACTGATCTCAACAGCGGGGTTATATTTTGCGCTTAATTATAACTTCCTTGCTGCCGTACAGTTAACGGTTTATGCCGGGGGTATCGTGGTATTGATCATCTTTTCAATCCTCCTTACCAGTCAAGTAAGTGAGAAGGCTGTAATGGCTCCAATGAAACAGAGTATTTTATCGGCTTTGTCAGTTGGTGCAGGTGCAATCTTAACGCTGATGACCATTTTCAAATTCACATTTGTCACTAACCCGGGTACCGATCCACAGTATAACATTACAGATGTGGGCAATGCTTTGGTTTCCTATAAAAGGGATGGTTATGCACTTCCTTTTGAGGTTATTTCCGTGCTTTTGCTTGCTGCCATGATCGGTTCGATTATAGTGGCAAAAAAAGAAAGAATTAAAAAATAATTTTCTGATCGACATTTAAAACTTAAAGTTTCAGATAATTCAATATTGATATGATTCAAAACATCCCACTCAGTTATTATTTAGTAATCAGCACTTTGATGTTTTTCATAGGTATCTATGGATTTCTGACCCGCAGGAACCTGATTACGATGCTTATGTCAGTTGAGTTGATCCTCAATTCTGTGAACATTAATTTTGTGGCATTTAACCGGTATCTCTATCCGCAGCAACTTCAGGGACATTTTTTTACTTTGATTGTCGTTGCCGTTGCCGCAGCAGAGTCTGCCGTTGCGATTGCCATCATTATTAATATATACCGCAATTTTAAATCGGTCGATGTTGAAAATGTCGATGAGATGAAATATTGATAATTCATTAACCGAAAAAGATAATCATCAGTTATGGCCGATTATACATACACTTTACTCATTCCTTTGATCCCGTTATTTGTTTTTGTGCTTCTTGGACTGGCGGGGCATAAAATGAAACCGTTTATTACCGGATTGATCGGGACTACCGGTCTTGGGATTTCAGCTATCTTATCTTATGTAACCGCTTTTCGTTACTTTTGGGCAGAACATGCTGCAGAAACAGGTTACACGTCAATAAAAGGTTTCGAAATAGCCTGGCTTCATCTTACCGAAAAACTAACCATCCACCTTGGTGTTTTGATTGATCCGATCTCGGTGATGATGCTTATTGTTGTTACGACAGTTTCCTTAATGGTTCATATTTACAGCATTGGATATATGAAAGGGGATTCCGGTTTCTACCGTTTCTTCTCATTTCTTTCATTATTTAGTTTTTCGATGTTAGGATTGGTAATGGCAACCAATATTTTTCAGATGTATATTTTCTGGGAGCTTGTTGGTGTTTCATCCTTCCTTTTGATCGGTTATTATTACGAAAAACCAAGTGCAGTAGCAGCATCCAAAAAAGCTTTTATTGTGACGCGATTTGCAGATCTTGGTTTTCTGATTGGAATTTTAATGCTTTCATTCAATACCGGAACCTTTGATTTCCAAACATTAACTAATCCAAACGGACCAGCAATAGCTCAGGCAGGCGGCGCAGCCTTTATGGGGTTGTCGGTACTAACTTGGTCACTGATTTTTATTTTTGTCGGTGGTGCAGGTAAGTCAGCAATGTTTCCTTTTCATATTTGGTTACCCGATGCTATGGAAGGGCCAACTCCGGTGTCTGCATTAATTCATGCCGCTACGATGGTAGTTGCAGGAGTTTATCTTGTTGCCAGGCTTTTCCCTGTCTATGCACTTGGAGCACCTGATGCACTTTTAGTTGTGGCTTGGGTCGGTGGTTTTTCGTCGATCTTAGCGGCTGTTATTGCATGTACACAAACCGATATTAAAAGGGTTTTAGCCTTTTCAACCATGTCGCAGATTGGTTATATGATGCTTTCTCTCGGAGTTTCCAAATATGGGGGCGAAGAGGGCTTAGGTTTTATGGCCTCAAATTTCCACCTTTTCACCCATGCAATGTTCAAAGCATTATTGTTCCTCGGAGCAGGCGCAGTAATTCACGCAGTTCACAGCAACGAAATAGGAAGCATGGGAAATCTTCGTAAATTTCTTCCTATTACTCATATAACTTTTTTGATAGCTTGTATCACAATTGCTGGAATTCCTCCATTTTCAGGATTTTTCAGTAAAGATGAGATTTTAGTTGCTGCTTTTCACAGTAATAAACTACTTTTTGCAATCGAGTACATTGTTGCCGGCTTGACAGCCTTTTACATGTTCCGTCTTTATTACGGAATATTTTGGGGTAAAAAGACCCATTATCATCACACACCTCACGAGGCTCCCCTTGTAATGACTATTCCTTTAATGGTTCTTGCCTTCGGGTCCGTATTCGCAGGAATTATCCCGTTCCATAAACTGGTTACGTCTGATGGATTAGCTTTCGAGCCTCATTTTGAATGGATAATAGCTGTTCCCTCTGTTCTTATAGGGGTACTTGGAATTGTAGTTGCCACAATAATGTATAAAAAAGAGACAGCACTCCCTGATAAAATGGCGGGCTCTTTAAAATATCTTTACAAATGGGCTTACCGCAAATTTTACATGGATGAGGTTTATTTGTTTGTGACTCGGAAAATTATCTTTCGCTATATTTCAGAACCTATTGCATGGTTCGACCGGCATATTGTTGATGGTACCATGAATGGGATTGCCGGTATTATCGAATACTCAGCCTACGCAATCAAGGGTTTTCAGTCGGGCAGACTACAGCAATATGCTTTTGTGTTTATCAGCGGAACCGTGATTTTAGTTCTCATTTTTGTCTATCTTGTATAAGAAACTGAATGTAATATGAATATACTTAATTTATTCGTAATTGTCCCAATGCTTACTGTCGGCGGAATTCTGCTGACAAAGGATCTAAAGCAATCGCGACTTGTGGCAGCAATAGGAATGGGAATTCAACTCATTTTATCATTTGTTTTGGTTTACCTTTATCTCGCTGAACGAAGTGCCGGAAACACTGCGCAGATGCTTTTTATGTATGATGCAGTTTGGTTTCCTACTCTGAATATTCACTACGCTCTTGGTGTAGATGGGATTTCGGTAGCTATGATAGCACTTACCGGTATTGTTGTCTTTGCTGGCATATTCGCTTCGTGGAAAATGGAGTTTCTTCCACGCGAATTTTTTATTTCTTTAATTATTCTTGCAACAGGGGTTTTCGGCTTTTTTATTTCGATTGACCTTTTCACAATGTTCCTGTTTTACGAGCTTGCGGTAATCCCAATGTATCTCTTGATAGGTATATGGGGTTCAGGTCCGAAAGAATATTCAGCCATGAAGCTGACTTTAATGCTTATGGCAGGTTCTGCTATGTTGCTTGTTGGATTACTTGGAATATATTTCTATTCAGCTCCCGATGGAAATACATTATCTTTCAATATATTGGAGATTTCCAAAATAGTAATTCCGATTGAAATGCAAAGGTTCTTGTTTCCGTTCACTTTTGTAGGATTTGGAATACTTGGCGCACTTTTCCCCTTTCATACCTGGTCACCCGATGGACATGCTTCAGCACCAACAGCCGTCTCCATGCTTCATGCAGGCGTTCTGATGAAACTCGGGGGTTATGGAGCTTTTCGTGTAGCTATCTTTTTAATGCCTGAAGCTGCTCATGAACAGGCCTGGATTTTCTTGATTCTTACTTCAATAAGTGTAGTATATGGTGCTTTTTCAGCAATTGTGCAGAAAGATCTTAAATACATCAATGCCTATTCTTCCGTAAGTCATTGTGGGCTGGTATTGTTTGCGGTGCTGATGATGAATCAGACTGCAATGAACGGAGCCATTATCCAGATGATTTCGCACGGTTTAATGACAGCTCTTTTCTTTGCCTTGATAGGAATGATATATGGCAGAACTCATACAAGAATGATTGATGAAATGGGTGGATTAATGAAAGTCATTCCTTTCTTAGGAGTTGTTTACGTTATTGCAGGTCTTGCCTCTCTTGGCCTTCCCGGATTCAGCGGATTTGTTGCCGAGATGACAATTTTTATTGGTGCGTTCCAGCATGTTGATGTCTTTCACCGCGTGATTACCATTGTTGCAGCATCATCTATTGTAATAACAGCAGTTTATATTCTTCGGGTGGTAGGTATATTATTACTTGGCCCTATCAAAAATCACCATTTTCTTGAATTGACCGATGCAAAATGGTATGAACGGGTTTCTACAATCACATTAGTATTGTTTATTACCGCCATTGGAACTGCTCCGTTGTGGCTTTCCAATATGATTAATTATAGCCTTGTGCCGATTATAGAAAAGCTTTCAGCCGTTCAAATAACCGGTTTATTTTAATTGAATAATTCAGTTTAATAAGTTTAAATTTATGA
>CAILKW010000707.1 GCA_903834845.1 uncultured Bacteroidia bacterium
GCTGCGATTCTTCTTGCATGGATAAAAGAAGGTGCAAAAAACAATTAGTGCAAACATTTAATATTCGCAGAAATGAAAAAGATTATCCTATTTATATTTCTTCTTTCCGTTATTTCGACATTTTCGTTCGCTCAAAATGAAGCAAGTGATGCAACCGGAGTTAAAGAAAAAGACAAACCTGTGACCTCACCTTTTGAAAGCGGTTATCTTATTGATGCTCAAACTACTGTAATCCCAGCTGCCAAAACACTTGAAGCTGTTATTCAGCACAAATTTGGAACTGCCGAAAATGGTCATTCTGATTTGTGGGGCATATATGCCCCCGGCTCAAACATCAGATTGTCTGTTAACTATGTATTATTCAATAATTTTCAGATTGGGGCCGGAATTACCAAAAAAAACATGATGACAGATCTGAATGTCAAATGGACTATCCTACAGCAAACACGGAAAAATGCTGTTCCTATTTCAGTTGCTCTGTATAGCAATATGGCTATTGATGGAAGAAATGTTAGTGCCTTTGAGTCAGGTCAGGTTCGGGTTGCCTACCATAAGGGTTTATACGGAAGTTTTAAAACTTCTGATCGTTTAAGCTATTTTTCCCAGTTGATTATTGGCCGTAAATTTACCAATTGGCTATCGCTTCAGGCAGGAGTTAGTTTTACCCACTACAATTCTGTAGGTGTTCTTTACGATCATGATAAAGTTGGGGCTCATTTTAATGGCAGAATAAAAGTCTCTCCGCAGGGATCAATTATTTTCAATTATGATGCTCCTTTAAAAATTAAGGACATCTCTGAACAACTTGAATGGACTAATCATCCAAAACAAAACCTTTCTCTTGGTTACGAGGTTTCAACCGGTACTCATGCTTTCCAGATATACATGGGAACTACAAGTAGTCTTTTGCCTCAGGATAATATCATGTGGAATCAGAATGAACTGGCAAAAAGTCAAATGGCGATTGGTTTTATCATTACCAGATTGTATGGTTTTTAGCTAAATCTTGTTTTTCAATATATTACTATAGCAAACCTTTTAAATACTTATCATCTTCAAAAAGCTGAAGTCCATCGAATGGTCTTCAGCTTTTTAATTTACTTGATATATATCAATTTGATCTCTTTAAAATATCAATCGAATTGCTTGTATAAATCATTTACGGTAGCTAAAATAATTATCAAACGTTTCTAACTTCGCAGCCACAAATGTGTTGCTTTTTTGCAACTTTTATTAAATTTAGTTAATTAACATACTTATTTTATGAAACTTAAAAATTTCACCCAGCTTCTTCTATTATCATTTTTTTTGTCGTGTATTGCACTGTCGTGCGTTAAAGAAGGTCCAATGGGTTTAACCGGAGATGCGGGAGCAAATGGTAAAGATGGCTCAAGCGGCAAAGATGCCAATGAAACCTGCAAAATGTGTCACACACCTGCTAAAGTTGATTTGATAACTACTCAATTCCAGCTATCGAAACATGAATACGGCGAAGCAGCTTTTGAAGAAGCAGGCAACACCGGATGCACCCCTTGTCATGCACAAGAGGCTTTTAAATATGTGGTAAAGAATAATGTCAAATCTACTTTTACATTAAATCCTTCAACAGGAAAATATGTTAACGATTATGCAACTATTGAAACTGCAGCTTATGGCGATCTTGGTTGTTCAACATGCCATAGTGCCATACACGCTACTTACGGTTCGTCTGATATTCCTTCATTAACTACGGTTGCTCCAGTTTCAATGACCATGTGGGGTGGGAAAAAGACTATTGATCTCAAAGCAGATGGCGGATCAAGTAATTTATGCGTTAAATGTCACCAGCCTCGTCCGTTCACAAATGCGTTAACAGGCGATGTTCAAGACTATGTAGGAATTGCAGCTAATCCAACCGGGGTAATGTATGATGGAATAGCTGAAAATCCAAATACAACTGACAAAGTAAGACCAAGTTACCGTATGCATACCCATTATGGTACAGCGGGAGCGGTTTACGCAGGTATGGGTGGAGTTGAGTTTGCCGGACCACTACCATATTCAAATGGTACGCACACTACTGTTGCTTCATGTATTGATTGCCACATGGGAGCCAAGGCTGGTAAAAGCGATCTGATTGGACGAGCCGGAGGTCATACGTTCTTTGCAAAAGGAAATTTAACAACTTGTAATGCAACAGGGTGTCACTCAACCGCTATTACTGCTACCAACACTACTTTTTGGCTTAATCCCCGTGCCGAAATCAAAAAACTATTGGATGATTTAGCTAAGAAGCTTACAGTTAACGGTGTTGATATTCTTAACAGGAATCCGAATACCAATGAAGCTCTTGGTGGAGTGAACCTTTGGGCAGGTCTTACTACAAATAATTATGATGGCTATTTGAACGTTTATGATCCTGTTACAAACACTTCTGCACAAACCTACAATGCCAGCAGTTTCAAATATGTTGGAACTCCTCCGTCATCATGGTCTCCAGCTCAAATTGCTTATAATGCTACATTACCAACGCTTACTTTGTCAAATGCCCAATTTGGTGCATTGATCAACTTCCAATTGATCCTAAGAGATTACAGTTTAGGAATTCATAACTTTGCTTATTCAAAAGCGTTACTCACTAATTCTATTGCGAAACTTTAAATAAGGGTATCGTAAAAAGTAAAAAAAAGGCTTCTTTTTTAATAAAATGAAGTCTTTTTTTGTATTAACATTTAAAATGAATACCATGAAACTTACAATATTTGTTATTTCGGTTTTTCTTTCGCTGTTCATAAGTGGCTGTAAGTACGATTTTATTATTCCGGTTGAGGTTCCTGTTATTGATACAGGAGGTAAACCAATCAGCTTTGCAACTCAAATTGCACCCATTTTTTCTAACGGAGATAATTGTACATCTTGTCATAAATCGGGGGGGCAAGCACCGGATTTATCTGCTACCAACGCATATTCGCAAATTATGTCGAAATATGTAAATACTGCTACCCCCGATCAGAGTAGAATATACTCTTTTCCCGCGCCTACCAGTAGTACCCATACGTGGAAAAAATATACTGCAGGTGATGCTGCGATTCTTCTTGCATGGATA
>CAILKW010000708.1 GCA_903834845.1 uncultured Bacteroidia bacterium
CTGAAACGATATAGTTTTCCATAAAACTTTCAATGCGATTTTGGATGCCAAATATAGGACTTTTTAAAAATCAATCAACCTGTGTTGTAAAGAAGTTTTTAAAGAAGATTCAACAGACGGATTTTTTTCGCTTGTTATTAAAATTCGTTTGCAAGTATTTGATAAACAACAGTTTTAAGCGTGGGTAGATCGTTTTTAATGATTTGCCAAACAGCATTAAGTTTAATGTTAAAATATTCATGTGCAATCAGATTTCGGAAAGGTCGCACCTTATGCCATGGATAATCATACTTTTCAAGTTTTTCATCTTCCATAAGGTTTATTGCTTCTCCAATCACAGATAATTGAAATAATGCTGCATTGTGAATTATATTGGACTGACAAAATGAAATACCCGTTTCATTCAGTACGTATCTTTGGATTTCATCAATTGCCTCAACGATATGTTGCAACCTTTTTTGGCTTTCGACATGGTTATCTTTCTTCATATATCAGTTTTAAATCGGGTTTTACATGTTCCAGAATGTAGGGTTTAAACGAGTCCATAAAACCTACATCAACCTTTCGGTTAACCAATTTTTCCAATTGGAACTGCACCTCAGCAAGGTCAAAATAGCTGAAATCGTCCTTAGTTTCAAGAGCAACGTCAATATCACTTTTGGGTCCATCATCTTCTCTTGAAAAGGAACCATAAATCCAAGCTTTCCTAATTTTTTCAAATTTCCCAATTGCAGTAACTAATTGCTTTTTAATCTCATTTCGGTCTATCTTTTTAAATGCAATGTAGTTAACTTTTTCCTCTGCCACTTGAAGTGCTTTTATTGCATGTTCTTCATCTTCAACTTCATAAACCAATTTATCCGAAAGCCACGCAATCAAAAGGTCTTCTTCCTTTGCTTCATAATAGCCAGCAAGCTTTACCACCTGAGCCCTTGATATATTGCGTTGCCCCCTCTCTATTTTGCTTAGTATTGCCTGATCAATATCAAGGTAAACAGCGACTGTCCGCAATGGCAGTTTCTTTGCTTCTCTTAACTTTCTTATGATGTTTCCAAGATTATCCATCTTTAAAAATATTTGACTTTTTTTGTCAAAAGTAATGTTTTATTATCGGAAATATGTTCTTATTCGGATAAAAGTTATCAACGAAGTATAATAAATTGGAACATTTCAGAATATTTTTCGTTAAAGAAACATAGTTAAGTTTAATTTTAAAGAATTAAAAAGGTGTAATATGAAAAAGATATTTCTTGCAGGTTTATTTATGACGATCATTTTAGGTGCTACAGCACAAAATACAACACTTTACGATTTTAAAGCAACAACACTCGATGGATTGACATTCGACCTATCATCATTAAGAGGGAAAAAAGTGCTTGTTGTCAATACAGCTTCCAAATGTGGATTAACGCCACAATATGAGACACTTCAGAAGTTATACGATACTTATAAGGATCGTAACTTTGTGATTATTGGTTTTCCGGCGAATAATTTTTTGAAACAGGAACCCGGGACTAATGTCGAAATCAAAGAATTTTGTACAAAAAATTATGGTGTTACTTTTCCAATGATGTCGAAAATTTCAGTTAAGGGTGATGATATCGATCCGTTGTACAAGTGGCTTACATCTAAATCACTGAATGGAATCTTTGATGCTGAAATTCAATGGAATTTCCAAAAATTCATGATTGATGAACAAGGTAAAATTGTCGGTTTTGTTCCACCACGAGATAAACCTGATTCAGAGAAAATTATAAATTGGATTGAAGAAAAAAAGACTAACTGATAAGTTGATAAGTGTTTGATTTATTGAAAATCGGAGTTGAATGTTGTTCAATTTCGATTTTTTTTGATTTATTCGAAAATTGTAGTAACTTGCATCCTATATTTCACAATTTAAAAACTAAAGCTATGCGGTTATTTGGAAATGTAATATGGTTGATTTGCGGCGGATTGTTTACATGTTTGGGATACCTGTGGGGTGGCTTCCTTTTGTGTCTTACCATTATCGGTATTCCTTGGGGATTACAGGCAATGAAAATAGGAATAGCGCACCTGGCACCATTTGGGCGGAAAGTCGTTCTAACAGGTGGGTCAATTCCAGTGTTATCATTTATTCTTAACATTATCTGGTTAGTTTTTGCGGGAATCTGGATCGCACTTGCAGAACTAATCTTTGGCCTTTTATTATGTATTACGATAATCGGTATACCATTTGGTTTGCAGCATTTTAAGTTGATGCGCCTGGCGATTTTTCCATTTGGCTACGATTTAAGATAAGTTTGATCAATCTTTTTTGAGACAGCAAATTCTCAACGCCAATTCGATAGAAACAATGCGAAAAATCACTCACTTTAGTACTTTAGTTTCTCGCCTAATCTTTCGAGCAACATATTGATTTCACTTTTCAATGCTATCATTTTGCGTTCACGTGTGATTGCCAGCTCGTAATAGATATCCATTTCGTTTAGTTTTCGCTTTAAAGCTTTTTCGGTAAGTTTTCTTTCGGTAATGTCTCGAAAAAACGATTGAAAAGTGCCGTCCGGCATCATTCGGGAGTTCACTTCAACGGTGATCAAATTTTTGTCTTTGCGTAAAAGCTCTCTCTCTGACTGCACAATTTCCCCTCTGATAAGTTGTTCGTATTTTAAAGGATTCTCAAAAAGTGTCTTATTTGCAAAAAGATCCTTCATATTCATTGTTAGCAATTCATATCTCGAAAAACCCGTTTGCTCAATTGCAACTGAGTTGACTGTGATGAAATTACCATCCTTATCGCCATGAAAAAACGAATCAGTAGCAAGCTCAAGCAACATCCTGTATCTTTCCTCTTTTATTCTTATTGCCTCCTCTGCTTGTTTTTGTTCTGTAACGTCAATCATCGTTACAAAGCATTGTTGCTCATTTTCCGAAATAATCCCATTAAGCCGAACAACTAATTGTAATCCTTTAGCAGATAACAGTATAACCTCACAGGATTCATTTACCCTGTTTGAAAATATTTTACTTAGAAAGAGATTAAAGATGGTTTTTGCTTCGTCAGGAACAAAAAAACCCAACCGGCTTTTTAATAAATGCAAGCGTTCTTTGCCAAGCATTTGAGCACCGCAAAGATTTAATTCGATGATTTCACCTTCATTTGAAAGTGTAAAATAGCCTGAAGGAGCAAAATCGTATAATTCAACATATTTTTGTGTTGCAACTTCGGCCTGCTTTTTTGTAATTAAGAGCTCTTCATTCTGCATTTCAAGCTCAATCTGATGCACTTGCAGCTCATGAATGACCTTTAACGTTTCTGATTCAGAAAGTTGCAAATCAGTTTTTATAGATTTTATTTTCAGCAAATCTTCTGCCTTTTGACGAAGGCTTCCTTTAGTATAAATGGTATCTTTTATCATCACTTCACAAAATATTATCCAAATCTAAGAATTTTTGAAAAAGTTCAACAAACTGACCGGCATGCAAACCATCAACCAGAGCGTGATGGGCATGGATAGCAACAGGCATCAAAAGCTGATCACCCTGCAGGAAAGTTTTTCCAAAAGAGATTTTCGGAATACTATCCTTGATTGTTGAATTACTGGCATGACTGAGGGCTGTAAAACTAATCCATGGAACAGCAGAATAATGTATAACATTTTGGCCTGCAACTCCTGTGTTTAATCCTCGTTCAGCTCTTACACGTGCTATTTCGACTCTCGCAAGCTGTTGAAATTCCATGAAGTCTTCTTTAAAAATTATGCACGAGAATCCAAAAGAACTATCAGGTCTGTCAACGGTTGCTGAAGCATCAATACGATCGTAACAAACCGGTTTATTGTCTTCTATGCGTAATTTAAATGCATCAATGAGGTTCACAGCACGTAAAGATTGATGCAAATAGTAAAGGTAAAAAGAAATGTTCTCAGCTTTTGACTTTTTGTAAGCCGTTGTACAATCTATGTTAAAAGTAAGACCCCAGAATGGATCACTGAATTTCGAAAAGAACTCGAAATGCCCTTTTCTTTCCCAATTTTCAAAATCAATAACGTGCTTCATTAATATTGTTTATGGAATCCAAAAATAGTTTTTTTCTTGAAGAAATACCCTTATTTATCTACCATGAGAGTAAAAAAAAATTGTTGACGGTTGTGTCGCTCTTTGACAACCTTTCAAAATATGGAAATCGGTGATGGTGTCTAAAACTTCCGTATTTTTGCGCTGTAAATTTTGAAGTCGCATTTATTTCGCCAACGAAAATAGTTGGAAAGAAAAAACGACATCGAACAGTATTAAATTGATTATAAGCATTAAAAAATGGAAGCGGATTTGATTACAATTGGTGATGAAATACTTATAGGTCAGATTATTGATACCAATTCGGCATGGATGGCTCAAAAACTTAACGATGAAGGAATCAATGTACGCCAGATTACGAGCATATCTGATCAACCAGCTCACATTATTGCAACCTTAAATGATTCAGGTTTAAAAGCTTCAATCATATTGGTAACAGGTGGACTTGGCCCAACAAAAGATGATCGGACAAAATCGGCACTTTGTACTTTCTTTGGAACACATCTTATTGAAAATAAGGAAGTTTTAGAGCACATCATAAAATTATTAACACCGTGGGGTGCATCATTAAACGCCTTGAACCGCGATCAGGCACTTGTACCGGCAACGGCAACAATACTTCATAATAAACTGGGAACTGCTCCGGGTCTTTGGTTTGAGCACAAAGGTGTAATTTTCGTTTTTATGCCTGGTGTTCCTTTCGAGATGAAATACCTCATGGAGAATGAAGTGCTGCCACGAATCAGAAAATTGTATAACACTTCAACAATTATTCATCGGACAGTTTTAACTCAGGGTCTTCCCGAATCCATGCTTGCCGAACGGATTGCCGAATGGGAAGATAGTTTGCCTGGTGGTATAAGTCTGGCTTATTTGCCAAGTCCTCATAATATCAGATTACGGCTATCGGCTCGTGGAGAAGATAAGGTTTACTTAATCCAATTGCTTGAAAAGAAAATAAAAAAATTAGTAGAAATTATTCCAGATCACATTTTTGGTTATGAGGAAGATACAATGGCAGGTAATATAGGTAAAATACTTAAAGACAGAGGTTTGAGCGTATCTGTTGCTGAAAGTTGCACAGGTGGAAATATTGCTCATTTTTTCACAGTGAATCCAGGAAGTTCGGCATACTTTAAAGGTGGAATTGTTGCTTATTCCAATGAATTAAAAGTAAAACTACTTGGTATTGATTCTAAGATTATTGCTGAAAAGGGAGCTGTCAGTAAAGAAGTTGTCGAAGCCATGGCTGTTGCAGCCTGTCAACTTCTCAACACCGATTACGCTATTGCCACCTCGGGTATTGCCGGACCTGATGGAGGAACCCCTGAAAAACCTGTGGGAACTGTCTGGATCGCAATTGCAAGTTCAAATTCGGTAGTATCGAAAGTATATAACTTTGGAAATAATCGTGAAAGAAATATTATACGATCAAGTCAAACAGCATTAAACTTGCTGCGACTTCAATTAATAAAAATATAACAAATTAAAATTCAATAATATATGAAAAAAGGATTAATTATTTTCGGTGCATTCCTATGCTTGCTAATCATTACAATGATCGCGATTCCGTTTGCTTTTAAAGGTAAATTTTCTCAAAAAATTAAGCTTGCAGCAAACGAAACAGTAAATGCAAAAGTTGATTTTTCGGAGATTGAATTATCACTATTTCGAAGTTTTCCTCAATTAAATGTTGAGTTGAAAAATATTACTGTAACAGGTGTAAACGAATTCGATAATATAAATTTGTTGTCGTTAGAGTCACTTTCTACGTCAATAAACATTTCAGGGTTATGGAAAAGCGATGAGTTAATAGTAACTTCCCTCAATTTTAATCGCCCTTCAGTCAATCTGCTTGTTAATAAAG
>CAILKW010000709.1 GCA_903834845.1 uncultured Bacteroidia bacterium
AACTTTGACTTTTGATTTATGAATATTCGGTATAAAGAAAAGAATTGGCCAGTGATGTGAAATTTTTGGTAGTATAATGAGTAAACAAGACATAACAACAAAAATAAACGAGCAGGAATATGCCGAGATACTGCAACGGGCTGTCACAGAAATTCACACAGCTCGTACCTCCATTGCCCGTCAGGTAAACAGTGCCACTAATTCTGTGTATTGGAATCTTGGCAAACTACTCTTTGAAAAGCAATTGGTAGAGGGTTATGGCAGTGGAGTGGTGAAACAATTGTCGGTTGATTTGAAAATTGAGTTTCCCGATATGGGCTTATCCCCACGCAATTTGTGGGATATGAAACGCTTTTACGAGCGTTATTCGCAGAGCAGCCCAAAACTGCGACAGGCTGTCGCAGTTTTGCCTTGGGGTCATAATTTAGTTTTAATCAATAAGGTAAAAGAGGATGATCCTACGGAGTTCTACGCCAAAGAGGTGGTTACCAAAGGCTGGTCAAGAGATTTGTTGCTCAACGCAATCAAGTTGGATACCTACACCCCGGCACAAAAGCAAATAAAATCAAATAACTTTGACAACACACTACCCGCGTCACATGCCCAATATGCCAATGAGGTGTTTCAGAGTTCCTACAATCTGGGTTTCCTTGGTATTACCGAGCCTGTTCGTGAATTGGAACTGGAAAAAAGGTTGATCGGTAAAATTAAGGCTTTCATTCTGGAGCTGGGTAAGGGGTTCAGCTTCATTGGCAACCAATACAGGTTGGAATATAACAACAAAGAGTACTTCGTTGATATGCTTTTCTTTCATCGCGGGCTGCGGTCGCTGGTGGCCATTGATTTGAAAATTGGAAGTTTCAAAGCCGAATACATTGGCAAGATGAATCTTTACCTTTCGCTTCTCGACCGCTTTGAAAAGGGCGAAAACGAAAATCAGTCAATTGGTATTATTCTCTGTGCTGATAGAGATCACCTGGATGTGGAGATAGCCCTGCAAGATGTGAACAAACCGATAGGTATAGCAGAATATCAACTATTGTTGCCCAAAGACGAATTGCAAACGATGCTTTTAAAAGAGATAAAAACCATAGAAAACGAAACTACGTTTACAAATGAACCCTAAGCATGTGGCGTAGTACATTTTGTTTACTAATTAATCGCCTTCTACCTTTGTTGAAAATATTCAAAAATAAGAGAGCAAATAACATTGACAGAAGCCGGTACGAATTTGGAGCATCAGCGAGCAAAGGGACTAACTGTCTAAATATTTTGTGTTGCTGAGAATATTAATCCGGCAATTGGCGTAAACATTTATGGTCGTAAGAAAATCTGGAAGATTCCAAACTTATTCCGATCTTATCCATAAACTAATATTACCTTCAACCGTTATTGCAACCAATTGAAAAGGATTTGCACCATCGTGCAAACCTTACAACGAAGTTTTAAGTTTGTATTATGTGGCGTACTGAAAACCAAGTATGGAGTTTCAAACAAGACGAAGAAAATCAATCGGTTAGTATCAAAAGCTAATTGCAATCGGTGTGTAAAGTGCTGAAATAGTGATTATCGTTCCAATAAAGTCTTGAGGTAAAAGCAATTTAAAGTTTCCAAAATCCCCGACAGAAATTAGCTTAGGTCGTTCGCGTTCATGTTAGGGCAACAGTGAAAATTTAAAACTGACTGCAAAACCATGACCTTTTTTCGTATCTTTGCATAGACGAATAATAAATAAAAATGGAAGCAATTAGAATAAGTGTAAACAAACAAATGGATGGCTATACTTTTAGTATTGGGCCATCTATCAGACAGTTGATTAAG
>CAILKW010000710.1 GCA_903834845.1 uncultured Bacteroidia bacterium
CCAAGTAATAAAATTAACGTTGCTCAAATCGGATTTGGCCGAATTGCTATGACACATGATCTTGCCGAAACTTTGAAGTATGACCAGGCTCGTATTATCGCGGTTGCCGACCTTGATTCAAACAGAGTGCTGAAAGGAAAGCAGTTTATCGAGGATTATTACACGAAAAAGACCGGAAGTAAAGATGCAATTAATGTAAAAACCTTCGGTGATTATCGCGAAATGCTTCTTAATAAGGATGTTGATGCAGTAATGATCTCAACACCTGACCACTGGCATTCGCAACCTGCTATTGAGGCAGCTCTTGCAGGTAAAGATGTCTATTTGCAAAAGCCAACTTCACTCACAATTGCGGAAGGAAGACTGCTGGTTGATGTAGTAAAACGCAAGGGAACAATTTTTCAGGTGGGAACTCAGCAACGATCAATGCCACAATTCAGAATAGCGGCGGAACTCGTTCGAAACGGTAGGATTGGCAAATTGCATACGGTAAAAATTGGTCTGCCAGGCGATCCATCAGGTACTGAAGCTCTTGAAATGCCGATTCCCAAGAATTTGAATTATGATATGTGGCTTGGATCAACCCCTCAGATTTACTATACCGAAACACGTGTTCACCCACAAAATAGCATGACCGATCGTCCGGGCTGGTTGCGATGCGAGCAGTTTGGTGCTGGTATGATTACTGGCTGGGGGCAACACCATTTTGATTCCGCAGCTTGGGGAATGGATACCGAATATACCGGCCCAATTTCCATTAATGCTATGGCCCAATTTCCAAAATCAGGACTTTGGGATGTTCATGGAGAATTTATAGCTGTTGCAGAATATAAAAACGGAATAACCATGATAACAAGTGGTGGCTATCCTAACGGAATAAGATATGAAGGAAGTGAAGGCTGGATATTTGTGTCACGTGGCGAATATACTGCTTCGGCAAGCGACCCGGTTGCAAAAAGCAGAAGCAGTAAAGCCCTCGATGCCAGTGATCCTGCAATCCTTAGCTCGGTAATCAAAGAAAACGAAATCCATTTGTATAAAATTGATAATCAGCACGGAAACTGGCTTGATTGCATAAAATCGAGAAAAGAGACCATATCGCCTGTGGAGATCGGTCATCGTGCATGCTCAATTTGTTTGATAACACATATTTCGATGAAACTGGGGCGCAAGTTGCAATGGAATCCTGAGACAGAAATGTTTGTTAAAGATGATGAAGCGAATAAAATGCTCTCACGCTCTCAGCGTTTTCCTTATGGAACAAGTTATATTAAAATGTAAATATATAGCGACATTATAGTCTTTTAAGAGTTCAACTTTTTTTAGTATTCAAAAATAGTAATTATGGTTAAGTTATTTTTTTCTTCGGTTTTTCTTTTTTTCACAATAATTGCCTCACCAGTAAAAGGTTCAAAAATCAATGCAGTAAAGGTTGGTTCCAAAATTAATGTCACTATTGATGGGAAATATTTCACAAGTTACATTTTCTCCTCTGACGAGAAATATCCGTTTTTCTATCCTGTAAATGGCCCGCTTTCTGGCGGCTCGGTTACATCAATGCGTAATGGAGAGTATCCCCATCATAGTTCACTTTTTTTTGGCTGCGACATGGTTAACGGCGGGAATTATTGGCAGGAAGGATTAGATAGAGGTCGCATAATCTCTGTTAATGCCGAAATTCTTAAAGAGGGAGGCGACACGGTGGTTATTACTGATGAATGTATTTGGAGTCGTCCGGGAGCTATTTCGCCGGTCAAAGATATTCGGAAAATCATAATTACTGCTCCTTCAGCTACTCTCCATCAGATTGATGTGGAGATAACGATGGAGATGTTGATGGATGTGCATATTCGCAAAACAAACCACTCGCTTTTTAGTGCACGGATGGCTGCCGATTTATCGGTAAAAAATGGTGGAACAATGATTAATGCCGAAGGTATAAAAGGAGAGAAGGATACTTTTGGTAAGGCTTCACCATGGATTGATTTTTACGGCAAACGTGGAGATGCTATTGAAGGACTTGCTATTTTGCAGCATCCATCTAACCCATGGTATCCATCTCCTTGGTTCACGCGTGATTACGGTTTTATTTCACCAACACCAATGTATTGGCCAGCAAACGGCGAAGAAACATTTATGAAAAAAGGGGAAACACTTCAGCTTAATTACCGTGTTTTAGTCCATGGAGGCAGTTCCGATGATGCAAAGATAGGTGAGTTATTCGAGGCTTATAAACAAATACATTTGACTGCAAACGAAAAATAGATGTACTTTTATTATCTTCGCATAGGGTAAATACTGGAAAAGCATGAAAACAACAGAGACAACACAGACTACAAGAACTACGGAAACAACAAAAACAAGCTGGGCTTTGCCTGGTGAACCTATAGAAATAGGTGAGTTTATTGTTGGTATTAAAGATGCAGGGAAAGGACCGTTTATGATATTGGAGGATCTGAAAAAAGACGTTGAAGAATGGAAAAAGAGCCAAAACATGTAATATATTCAACAAAATTTTATTTGGATGTTATTGATGTTTACAAGTATGGATTACAAACGTTTGGAAAAATTCAGGCTGAAAAATACCTTAATGACATATATAGTTTGGTTGGTTGTCTTGGTCTTTTTTACGATATATACCCTGAATGTCGTCATTTGCCTACAAAATGTAAAATTTATCGCTGGATTATTCTCGAATCACACTTGGTGATTTATCGCATTCTTGAATCAGAAATTCAGGTACTTCGAATTGTACATTCACACCGAAGTATTACTAAAATTAAGTCTTCAAGAAATATTAAAATTTGACAAAGGAATGAATTCCCGTTTTACAACGATTAATACCTATGAAGTAAAAGAAGAAAAGGATACGTTTGGTAAGGCTTCACTCTGGATTGATTTTTACGGCAAACGTGGAGATTCAACAGAAGGACTTGCTATTTTGCAGCATCCGTCTAATCCTTGGTATTGATCTCCTTGGTTCACTCGTGATTACGGTTTTATCTCACCTACACCAATATATTGGCCAGCAAATGGCGAAGAAACATTTATGAAAAAAGGAGAAACACTTCAACTAAAATACCGTGTTTTAGTGCACGGAGGCAGTTCTGATGATGCAAAAATTGGTGAATTATTCGAGGCTTATAAACAAATACATTTGTGACATTGGAGGATCTGAAAAAAGACGTTGAAGAATGGAAAAAGAGCCAAAACATGTAATAAATACTAATTTTACGCTTCGTTTTAACTCATTAAAAATTGGTATTATGCCTACATATCGTATTATTTTGAACCAGGAACCAGAAGGTGGTTATACTGTTATTGTGCCAGCTCTTCCTGGCTGTGTTACCTATGGAGATAATGTTAATCATGCAATTGATATGGCCAAAGAAGCTATTGAAGGTTATTTAGAAGTACTTAAGGAACAAGGAGAAGAAATACCGGATGACAGTCGAACGCTCGAATATTCCTTAACTTTAGCCTCTTAGCTATGAGGACATTTCCTTCACTTAGTCCGAAAGATCTCATAAAAATTCTTGAAAGTAAAGGCTTTGTTTTAAAACGAATTCACGGGAGTCACCATTTTTACGTCAATTCGTTAAATGGGAAAATTACTGTTGTTCCCATGCACAATAAGGATCTCACTAAAGGTACATTGCATACAATCCTTAAACAAGCTGGTATTGATAAAGAAGGTATTTAACAGAATTTATGAATCTTTCATACAATAACCTGTTGAATATTGTTTTTGATTGACTATTTTAACCTCTATGAATTTTACAATTTTTTGGTAATTTAGCATGGTGTCTTTTGTCAGTTTTCAGACAACCGAAAATTTCGTCAGGTCTTTTTTAACTGTATGTTAAATTGCTATTGTACACTCAATAAACAACAGAAAAATAAATATTTACAAACAAACGATCAGAAATGAAAAGATCATTTTTACCTATTATGGCACTTGCAGTTACAGTTGCTTTTAGTTCGTGTGGCGGAGGAAAACCTGCTCAAAAGGAAGATTTAAAACCTGCTCCATTCACTGGAGCAAAAGGAGAAGTGAAGATTATGACTCTTGATCCGGGTCATTTTCACGCAGCATTGGTTCAAAAGAACATGTACGATCAGGTTAGTCCCGATGTTTTTGTTTATGCACCCGAAGGTAACGATTTAAAAGAACACCTTAAACGAATAGAGGGTTACAACTCAAGGATTGAGAGCCCAACTGCCTGGTCAGAAAAAATCTATACAGGAAACGATTATCTTGAAAAGATGCTTTCTGAAAAACCGGGGAATGTAGTGATAGTGTCGGGGAACAACCGGATAAAAACTGATTATATCAAAAAATCAGTTGAAGCCGGACTTAATGTATTGGCAGATAAACCAATGGTGATTTCTGCTGATAAATTTCCTGTTTTGGAAGAGGCATTTAAAATTGCACAGGAAAAAGGCGTTTTGCTTTATGATATTATGACCGAACGCTTTTCGGTTACCACCATTCTTCAGCGTGAATTATCTATGCTTCCTGAAATTTTTGGAAAACTTGATGTGGGAACGGTCGAGAAGCCTGCTGTTGAAAAAATCAGTGTCCATCATTTTTATAAAAGTGTGTCTGGCAATACTCTTGTTCGTCCTGCTTGGTTTTTCGATGTTGAACAGCAGGGAGAGGGAATCGTTGATGTGACCACGCATCTTGTTGATCTTGTACAGTGGGGATGTTTCCCTGATCAAATAATTCAGAAAAGCGACATTGGTTTGATTACTGCACGACGTTGGCCAACGGTTTTATCAAAAGCAGATTTTAAAGAAGTTACTAAGTTGGATCAATATCCAGATTATCTTACCAAAGATGTGAAAGACGAAAATTTGAATGTATTTGCAAATGGTGAGATTATTTATAAAATTAAAGGTGCTGTAGCAAAAGTATCTGTTGTATGGAACTTTAAAGCACCCGAAGGTGGCGGAGATACCCATTACTCAATTATGCGTGGTTCTCTTTCAAACCTCGAAATCCGTCAGGGTGTTGAGGAAAAGTATGATCCTACCTTGTACATTATTGCGAAAGATGGTATCGACATGACAGCCTTTGCCTCTAATCTTGATAAGGCTGTGAAGTCACTTCCACAAGAAGGTCTGACTATTGAAAATGTAAATAAAAATACTTGGAAAGTCGCTATGCCTGCCGTACTTAAAATTGGTCATGAGGCTCATTTTGCTCAGGTCACAGCCAAATATCTTGAATATCTGAAAAACGGGAAACTACCTGAATGGGAAGTCCCGAATATGATCACAAAATATTTCATAACTACTTCAGCTTTGAAGTTATCTAAGGAGACCAAATAAACAGTTCAAATTTTGTACTCAACAAAATGCCCGAACCTTAAATTCGGGCATTTTTTGTATATATAAAACAGATTTACAACTATTTCAGAAAATCCTGTATAAAAGCTTCCCTTTGTTTATAAACACTCTTTTCCCAAATTTCTTTTTGATAATTCGAAGGTGCATGGTGCTGTCTGTAAGGAACGGCAAAGATTATCTTTTTTCCCTTTGCCTGATTGACTGCTGCATAGACCGATGTTGATGGACAGGTATTATCAATTAATCCGATTTCTGTTAGTATTGTCGCTTTTGAACCTTTCAGGATGTGTGCCGCATCGAAATAGGGGAGTGTTGACATCAATTTTTCACTGCTGCCACCCTTTTCAAAAGGCTGCGGCCAACCTCCTTTTCGACCTACCAGCGTTCCACCCCAATCGCACATCGCAGGAACTGTTGCAACAACAGCAGTTACCCTCTTGTCGAGGCCTGCTGCAACCAAAGCCTGTCCTCCACCCTGACTTTCACCGATTACTAAAATGCGTTTACCATCCCATTCAGGTTGACTTGCC
>CAILKW010000711.1 GCA_903834845.1 uncultured Bacteroidia bacterium
CTCAGGTGGTTATTACCAAAAATTAATTGAAATGGGATCGGTTTCAACAGGTGTTTATTACGTTGAAATCTTTAACAGTACTTACAGGGAGGTTCGCAAAATTCTGGTTAGAAAATAGTCGCCGGCCGGTAAAAGGGAAATTGAATAAATAAGAAGAACTTAGGAGTAAGCCGAAACGCACTTCCTAAGTTCTTTTTTTTTATAATAAAAAGGAGGGTTTTTGTACAATACTTTTAGACCTAACCTTACAACCGTAATAGCAAAGAAGTATTTTCCTTTTTGTATCAATGCAATAATCCATGTCCTGAATGTTAAAAATCTTAATAAATCATGTTTCAATTAGTATCTTCATAAAAATTGAGACATGAATATCAGTTATAGAATTTAAATAAAATTACCATAGTAAAGTCTTAAAAGTTAGGTTATGTTGAATTAATATCAAGATGAAAAAATTTATATCTTTATACAAAATTCAGAAACCATGAAAAAAATATTATTATTATTGAGTGCGATTGCTCTGGTTATGTTGGTAAAGGCGCAGGTTCAGGTAAGACCGCTGCCAAAGAATGGTTTTGATCAAAGAATAAGAAATTTTATCAATAACCTCAAAGTTGTTGATACACATGAACATCTGGGAAGCCCTTCAGGATATATGAAAAGTGGCAGATTGGATTTTATGTTACTTTTACAGCACTATGCAGATGATGACATTAAATCAGCAGGAATGTCAAAACCAACTTTCGAAAAACTATTGACCGATTCCCTGACAGTAATGGAAAAATGGAACGCAATAAAACCCTATTGGGAAAGCTCATCAAATACCGCCTACAACCGTGCGGTACTACTGACTACAGATCAATTATTTGGAATCAAAAATATTGATGAAACCACAGTTGAAGCGTTGTCGGAAAAGATCAAAAAAGCTTACCAAACCGACTGGTACAATCACATCCTGAAAGAAAAATGCAATATTGATTATGTTGTATTAGATGGTGAAGATCGTAGTTTCGGAGACCCTAAAATGTTCAGGTACGTTAAGAAATTTGACTGCATAAATATTGATTCGAGAAAGAAAGTTGAAATCATTGCAAAACGACAAAATCTGGCTATCAATTCCATTGATGATCTTGTATTAGCTTTGAATGAAGAGTTTCAGGCAGCAATCAAAAAAGGTTATGTTGCAGTAAAAACAGCTGTTGCATATAATCGCACTCTGTTTTTCGATGATGTTAAAAAGGAGAAAGCAAGTGAGATTTTTGACAAAATATTGACCTCATCGAAGGATTCAGCCTTTTCTTTCAGTGAAGTAAAACCTTTGCAGGATTATATGATGTACAGAATTATAGATCTAGCCAAAGCAGCGAATATGCCAGTTCAGATTCACACCGGACTTCAGGCTGGTGACGGTAATATCATTGAAAACTCTAATCCAACTCATTTAGCCAACCTGTTTTTGAAATACCGGGATGTGAAATTTATCCTTTTTCACGGGGGGTATCCATTCGGAGGTGAACTATCTACTCTCGCCAAAAATTTCAGGAATGTTTACATTGATATGTGTTGGTTGTACATAATTTCACCATCATACAGCGAACGGTACTTGCACGAATGGCTCGAAACTGTTCCTGCCAATAAGATCATGGCTTTCGGGGGTGATTTTATGAATGTTGAAGGTATTTATGGTCATCTTCAGTTTGCGAAACAAATTGTTTCAAATGTACTGATTTCAAAAGTTAAGGATGGCTATATTTCTGAAAATGAAGCGATAAAAATCGCACAGAAGATCTTTCACGACAATGCCATTGAAATACTGAGACTCCATCAACCATAATAACAACAATTAATCATGTTAATTTCAAAGAGAAAAACCGCGTTTATGATCGCGCTGATCTGTCTGGCAACCAATACTCTTTTCGGGCAACCTGCAGGAAGAGAAAATTTTGACATGAATTGGAGATTTCATTTGGGTGATATTGCAAATGCCGAAAGCTGCACATATCCCGATCAAAATTGGCGAATGCTCAATCTTCCACACGACTGGAGTATTGAAGGAAGTTTTAAACCGGATAACCCTTCAGGACATCAGGGCGGATTGTTGCCAGGTGGAATTGGTTGGTACCGGAAAAAATTCAACATTACAGGAAAAAAAGAGAAAAAATATTTCATCGTCATTGACGGTGCCTACAAAAACAGTACGGTATATATAAACGGATATCGTTTGGGTACACGCCCTTATGGTTATGCCACCTTTCAGTACGACATGACTTCCTACGTTCAGAATGGTGAAAATATACTCGCAGTAAAAATTGATAATTCGAAGCAACCTGATTCCAGATGGTTTACAGGTGCCGGCCTTTACCGGCATGTATGGCTGATTACAACCTCGCCGATTCACGTCAGCCAATGGGGAACATTTGTGACTACGCCAAAAGTTTCCTATAAAGAAGCCACGGTGAACGTTGTTACAACCATTTCTAACGAAACGAAAGAGAAGGAAAAGCTTAAGATTATCTCGACAATATTTGATAACTCAGGAAAAGTTGTTAGTTCTCACACGCAACTATGTAAAACCATTCTTAACGCTGAATATGTTGTTAATACTACCTTTAAGATTGGCTCGCCGATGCTATGGGACATTGATAATCCAAACTTATACCAATTGGTTACCAAGGTTTTCCAAGACAAAGAATTAAAAGATACATATAGCACAATTTTTGGCATCCGGTCAATCGCTTTTAGAGCTGACAGTGGATTTTTTCTGAACGGTAAGAGCCTAAAAATATTAGGTGTATGTAATCACCACGACCTTGGATGTTTAGGTGCTGCAATCAACGACAGGGCTCTTGAGAGACAATTGGAATTATTAAAATCAATGGGATGTAACGGCGTCAGGTGCAGTCACAACCTTATGGCTCCAGAGCTTCTGTATTTATGTGATAAAATGGGGTTTTTAGTCATGGACGAGACTTTCGACTGTTGGTATATTGGTAAGGATGCTGCTCCCTTTGGATTCCATAACTATTTTAAAGACTGGCATGATCGGGAAATTGCCGATATGGTGCTTAGAGATCGGAATCATCCTTCAGTCATTTTTTGGAGTATCGGGAACGAGATCAAGGAACAATGGTTTCCAAAAAGCACCAACGGTGGCGAAATTGCCCGGGAATTGGTTTCCATCGTTAAAAAATATGACCAAACCCGATTCACGACCTCGGCATTTAACTTTATCAGGGATGCTGAACCCAAAGGGATGACTGCTGCTGTTGACGTTGTTGGATTTAACTATAGCATAGATGCTTACGATGAAATTCAGAAAAAACACCCCGACTGGTTTTATCTGGCGAGTGAAACAACTTCCCAATTTGACAGTCGTGGGGTCTATCATTTTACATTGGATACCCTTGTAAAAATATTCCCTGATTGCCAAGCTTCGGCTTTTGATGACGCAGGTGGTGGGACTACACATGAAGAAGCATGGCTGGCTGTAAAAAATAGGCCATGGATGTCAGGCATGTATATCTGGACCGGTTTTGATTACATGGGTGAACCTTCACCATACCAGCAACAGGCTGTTAGCTCTTATTTCGGAATTTTTGACCTTTGCGGTTTTCCGAAGGATTCCTACTATTTTTACAAGAGTCAGTGGACAAAAGATCCTATGGTTCATTTACTTCCACATTGGAATTGGAAAGAGGGGCAACTGGTAGATGTTGTGGCTTATACCAACTGCGATGAGGTAAAAATTTACCTCAATAACCAACTGTTGGAAACCAAAAATTTTGTAAACACAAAAAAACTGGCGCTTCGATGGAAAGTCCCTTTTAAGCCCGGAGTAATAAAAGCCGAAGGTTACCTGAACCATAAATTGGTCGCAACAGATATTGTCAGAACCGCCGATGATCCTTCCTATGTTAATCTAACAGCCGACAGAAGCTCGATTCACGCCGATGGCAAAGACCTTTCGTTTATAACAGTGAAGATTACCGATAAAAATGGGACATTGGTTCCCGACTCCGATAACCTTGTCCATTTTGAAATAGAGGGTGAAGGTAAAATTGTCGGAGTTGGCAACGGTAATCCCATGAGCCTCGAAGCTGCAAAAGGAATGGAACGCAGGGCATTCAGCGGGATGTGCCAAGTCATTGTCCAAAGTACTTGTAAGGAAGGTACAATTGTATTAAAGGCATCCTCATTGGGTTTGAAAAATAGTAACATCACATTGATAAGTAATTAATTTTGAGAGATAGAATTATTTGCTGATTTACAGAAGTCTTTGGTGGAATTTGGGGATTTGGTGCTTTAGTGGCAAACAATCTTTGCATTACTCTTTGTGCAGCTTTATAAGGGGTATATAATTCTAAATAAGGCAAATAAGGCTATTTTTTTATGTTTTTGGCTGCAAGGATTAGTTTGTGAAAAATAAGTTTTTGATACTTGTCCAATAATTTGGTTAAAGTGTAAACAACAAATCAGGCGGTCATTTAAAAACCTTATTTCCAAATTTCCCAACTTAGTTACTTTGGAACGCACCAACGATTTAACCTTATTTTTAACGAGGATAGTCTGAAATGAAACTTTTCAAAAATGCATCGTTTATCGAATAATTGGAACAACTTTAATACAAATAAAATTATAATCACATGAAATCCACGCTATTCATTATTTTGATTGTTTTGGCACTTTTGGGTTGTACGAAACCCAAACAACTAATCGACTATGTCGATCCTTTTCTTGGAACCTCGGGAAACCGGTGGATGCTTTTTCCAGGTGCCTGTTTACCATTCGGGATGGTGAAGTTAAGTCCTGATAATACCGACGATTATGCAATGGATGCAGGATATGAGTATAAAAACAACAGTATCATCGGTTTTGGGTATATCCATTCATGGGCAACCGGCAGTTTCCTGACGATGCCTGCCACTGGGGAAATCTGTATCCAACCTGGCACAAAAGATCATCCGGAAGGCGGGTACAGATCAGCAATCGACCATAAAACTGAAAAAGCTTCACCTGGGTATTATTCGGTGCAACTTGAAAAATATGGCATCAAAGCTGAACTGACTGCAACTACACGTTGCGGGTTTCAGCGTTACACATTTCCGAAAGGGGAAAACGGGCATATCCTGTTCGACCTTCAGGTGCCTAATGAAGAGAAGCCTATAACTTTAGGTGCTGCTATCAAAAAAGTAAACGACAGGGAGATTGAAGGTTATTTTCATCAGATTACCTCGGGTTTTAACGACTATACGATTCATTTCGTTGCTCGGTTTAACCGTCCGTTTGAGACTTTCGGTGGTTGGAAAGGAACTGAAATCTTTTACGATACGACTGAAGTTTCGATTGAAAAAGACCTTGATTTGGGAGCATTCCTAAAATTCCAATTGGGCAATGATCCCGTTGTTTTAATGGAAACTGGAATTTCATACGTAAGCACCGACCAGGCAAGGTCAAACCTTGAAACTGAGCTTGGAAAGTTCAATTGGAATTTTGATGCTACCCATCATGTTGCAAGAAAAATATGGAACGATTTGCTTGGCAAGATCAGAGCGGAAGGCGGTACTGAAACAGACAAAGTAAAGTTTTATACCAATCTATATCGTTCGTACAGTGCAAGAACTATTTACAGTGATGCAAACGGTAAATATGTTGACATGTGCGAAAATGTGCAGCAACTTGCTTATCCGGAATCACCAATTTTGGGTAGCGATGCCCTATGGATGACCTTCTGGAACCTCAACCAGTTGTGGGGATTGGTCACACCGGATGTCAATGAAAAATGGGTAAAATCTGAACTCGAAATTTATGACAGAGGCAGATGGCTATCGAACGGTCCGGCAGGCGTTGAATATTCGAGCATCATGGTTGCCGAACATGAAATACCGTTAATAGTATCAGCCTGGCAAAAAGGAATCCGCAATTTTGATGCAGAAAAGGCTTACAAGGCAATGAAGGAGGTTCAGACTACGTCATCAAAACCGCACGATTGCGGAGGTTATGTTGGGAACAGAAATATAATTCCTTATATGTCAATAGGATACGTCCCATCAGATGAAGGTCCTGTTTCCAATACGTTAGAGTATGCCTACGATGACTGGTGCGTGGCCCAAATGGCAAAATCGCTTGGTAAGACCGAAGATTATAAGTACTTTATGAAACGTTCCCAGAATTACAGGAATGTATTCGACTCTTCAACAGGGTATATGCGGCCAAAATATGCAGGGGGCCCATGGTTGGAAGAATTTACACCAATAAAAAGCGCAGTTGGGAAAGAGGACAATTTTGGGACGCGCGATTATGTCGAGGCCAACGCTTGGCAGTACAGTTGGTTTGTCCCGCACGACTTAAAAGGTTTGATTGGGTTGATTGGAAAGGAGGAGTTCAACAGCCGTCTGGAAGCAGGGTTCAAAAAATCACTGCCCATCTTTACAAGTGCCTTTGTAAATCACAGCAATCAGCCCAATATGCAGGCTGCCTGGCTTTTCAATTATTCGGGGAAACCGTGGCTGACACAATATTGGGTGCGTGAAATCCTTGATCATTATTACGGTACGACACCTGTTGATGGCTATCCGGGCGATGAAGATGAAGGACAGATGGGGGCCTGGTATGTGATGAGTGCCATGGGTCTTTTCGAGATGGATGGAGGTGCAGCTACTGAGCCTGCCTATGAACTATCCGGACCAATATTTAATAAAATCACCATTCAGTTGGACCCCAAATATTACAAAGGTGGTGAATTTGTAATTAAAGCCAGGAACAGTTCCTCCAAAAACCGGTATATCCAGGTTGCTACCTTCAATGGAAAACTATTGGATCAATTTTGGATCAAACATTCAGATGTAGTGAAAGGTGGAAAACTCGTATTGGAGATGGGATCCGAACCCAACCGGAATTGGGCTATAAACAGCGAACATCCGCAGGTAAACGATATGGATCAAATTGTTACGACACCATTTATAATCGATACGGACCGTTTGTTTCTGGATGAACGGATTGTCAAGATGGCCACCAATACCATCGGTGCCGAAATCCATTATACTATCGATGGAAGGGAACCAGATGAAAATTCACCTTTATACAAAGAACCATTCACCATCAAACAGACTGCAACTGTTAAAATGGTTGCCTTTAAAGACAGTCGTAAGAGTTTGCAATCACAGGTTGAAATTATTAAGGCAGGAATGAGTCAGCCAACCCTTAAGGGAACGATGGAAAAAGGTATTTCCTACAAATATTTTAACGGTGCCTTCCGTATGGTGAACGAATTTTCAAAAATGGAACCTACAAAATCGGGGGTTGTTCCCAACTTTTCAGTTTCCCTGCGTGAAAGCGACAAGTTTTTTGCTTTTTACTACGATGGATTTATAAAAATCCCAAATGATGGACTTTACACATTATATCTCGCCACAAACGATGGAGGCAGATTAATGATCGACAATCGTTTGCTGATCAACAATGACGGGTTGCATCCAATGGCTGAGATTTATAAACAAGTAGCTTTAAGGTCAGGTCTTCACCCAATATCAGTAGGGTATTTCCAGGAGGGAGGGTCTTTTGGTTTGAAAGTTTCATGGCAGGGATTGGGATTTGAAAAACAGGAAATACCTGAAACTGTATTATTTCATAGTAGGAAATGATTTCTGCTCAGGTCTATTTTCGGAACTGTTATAACCCATCTTACATATTTTTCATTTAATGGAAGAAGAATGTCCTAAAATCCAGTTTTTTACCTTTAAAACTGGTGTTTTTTGTGTTTTCAATTTGTAAGTAATTAATAATCAAATAAAAAAAATATGGGATTATCTTTTGTTTTAAACGGGGGATATTGATGTTCAATGACTTAGATATTTACTTTGCGGCCATATATTTAAAAGTATCCAAGCGCAACAATCCAGAGATAAGATGCTCCTACGATTATTACCGATTATTAGAGAGCTATATCAACCATTTCGAAAGATTATGCCAACGTACCATGTTATATACGGGTTATCCTGATTCCAAAAATACCGATCAGCTCAATCATATTAAAAAAATACTTACTGCAAAGGTCAATAATTATAACAAGCCATTTTTTGAACTTCCGTTTACTGATAATCCTTTAGTACTCAATTATGTTGATGAATTTAACAATCGTATAGTTTGTGAAAAACGCATATACTTGCCAGAGGATAAAAATAGATAAGAAAACTTCAGAAAATGGTAAAGATCAACATATCAAAACATAAATAGTATCAGGAACAAAAGTGTTCGTGAAATTGGTACCGAATGGATGTAATATCAGGCAATGAGCCAGCTGCAGATTGCACCATTTTTAGCATATAGGGGACGAGCCGTTGAGGAGATAAAGCATGCTATAAGCCATATCATTAGGAGGGCTGTTTATTGGGTATTGAAAAAAACTCATAATGGTGAGATAGGAAAAACGAAGTGATGCAAAACTATCTGTATTGGATTTGGTGGTTAATCCAAAAGGTTTATTTATAATACTCATTAATACTTGGAAGGAAACATAGCTGATGCCAAAACTTTAGAACAGATGATAGACAAACAATTGATCAAAACGTATAGTTAATCTGCAAAGAAGGTACTCCTCGCAATCAATGCGGGTAAAACCGACCTTGAATTGCGTTGCGTCAACCAAAAAAAAGAGTAGGACACAATGGCTCACCTGCATCTTGGTTTGCTTGCATATTGGTTGGTTTATACTGTTAGACATAAATTCAGACCTCCAAGACCTATAATTGATTATCAGCAACTTATGATATAGTTGTCGTAGAATAAAAATCCTTATTTTTGTTGCCATGGGACAACTATTACTACCACTATTTTCTACCGATACCCGAATGATAACCCCTACCTTGGGAATTAGGGAGATTGATGGCACCGTTTATTACCTTCACAGCGGAGTGCCGATCTTTTCACACGAGGCGGGCGACTTGAACAAGTTCCGTTATATTACCTCCAACCTTATTTTGCAGGGGCTTTGCAGCAACCAGGACATTGCTGGCACTTTTCATGTTTCGTTGGACAGTGTCCGGCGCTGGAAGGACAAACTTTACCAAGAAGGAGATCGTGCTTTTTTTAATGATCAGACCCGTCATGGGCGGAGCCATAAATTACTTCCCAACGTATTGGAACGTATTCAGCTTAAGCTTGATCAAGGTCAAAGTGCCTATTCCATAGCCAAAGGTGAAGGGATATCAGAGGGCAGCATCAGATATGCGATAAGTATTGGCCGATTAAAAAAAAACATAATACAGAGGTAAATGCTGCAAAGACCCGCAGTGAGAGGAGCCGTGAAGATGCCAAAGCGGCCGATGGGATCGGCATAGCTGCAACTAGGGAACAAGAGCGCGGATTGGCTGTGACCGGATTGCAAGAATATGCACCGAGCCTGTTTGAACATCATGAAAGTGTCCTCAATGCCGGGGTATTGTTTTGTATCCCTGCATTAATATCGCAAGGTCTCGACCTGTTTTTCAAAACTTTTAAGCCTTTTAAACCTGGCTTTTATGGGTTGCACCATATCGTTTTGATCTTATGTTTTATGGCTTTGTGCCGGATAAAAAATCCCGAACAACTAAAAAATCATTCACCAGGGGAACTGGGCAAACTACTAGGATTGGATCGTATCCCCGAAGTGGGCTATATCAGGACGAAGATCCATCAGATCACCGTCCAGGCCAAGACAGACGAGTTGCATTCATGTCTGTTGCACTTTTGGGTAGGAACAATGCCGGAAATGTTTTTTTATATTGATGGTCATGTGTTGGTTTATCACGGAGATGAAGCCAATTTGCCCAAACGGTTTGTGTCACGGGAAAAGCTTTGCTTAAGCGGCACTACCGAATATTGGATAAATGACCAAACAGGACTTCCGTTGATGGTCATTACTGCAGAATTGAATGAAAAGTTGAAATCTGCCATAGAAGAGGCAATACCCATACTTTTAAAAGAGACAAAACTATCAGCCAAAGCTGGCGAACCTGTTTTTACCATGCTTTTCGACCGTGAAGCATACGAACCGGCATGGTTTAAATATTTATGGAAAAAATACCAAGTGGCAGTAATTTCCTATCGTAAAAATGTTAAAGACAAATGGGACGAGATACAGTTCCATAAAGTTGACACACAAATCTATAACACCAATGTTACGATGCAGCTTTGCGAATTGGGCACACTACTGAATGGGATATGGTTCAGGGAAATACGCAAGCTATCTGAAGATGATCATCAAACTGCTATCATAACAACACATCCATCTTTGCCACTTCAAACTGTAGCAGTAAAAATGTTCTCCAGATGGACACAAGAAAATTTCTTCCGTTACATGATCGAAAACTTTGATTTTGACCGGATGGTTGAATATGGAACAGAGCCGGTCGATCAAAAACTAACTATTCCAAACCCTGAATACAAGAAGCTTACCTATCTTTTAAAGAAAACAAGGGAGAAAAAAGCGAGGCTTGAAGCACGTATTTATAAGAAAATAGAAGATAGCGTTGTGACAAATCATGACCAGCTGATGCAAAGTATTGTCAAAGATTCTTCACTTTTTGATCAGATAAGTGGGTATAAAGTCATCATCAATGACTTACTGGAAAAAAGGGTGAAAGTACCTGCCAGAATAAATATATCCGAAATGCCAGAAGATCAAAGATATAACAAACTAAAGGGCGAAGGTAAAAAATTAAAAAATGCAGTTCTGATGCTCGCCTATCGTGCCGAATCGGCATTATTGGGAATCATTTCGGAATTCTATAAAGATACCAACAAAGATGGGCGCATGGTATTGAAAGAAATATTTTCAAGTGATGCAGATATGATACCTGAATATCAAAACCATAAACTTATCATTAGGTTACATTCTTTATCTACCCCAAGGGCAAATCAGGCAGTAAAAGAATTATGTATGTTGCTAAACCAGACAGAGACCTATTATCCTTATACAAATTTGCTGCTTGTTTACGAAACAGTCGCGCCTTAATCTGCGATAGTCTTGGAGGTCTGA
>CAILKW010000712.1 GCA_903834845.1 uncultured Bacteroidia bacterium
AAACCCAGAATAATATGGAGTATGCCGAAGAAAATTCAGTATTAAGAAGGATAAAAAAGGGTTTAAATACAGTTTGTTTGATGATAGATAATAAGGATTTTAATGGGCAACTCCGTATTGATCCAGGTATGTATTCGGGATGTTATGTAATTCATGAAATATGTGTAAAATCTGATGCCAAAAAAGATGGAAATCGGCTTTCTAAATTAAAATGTTGGATTAGTGGGTTTTTAAAATAATTTATTTTTGAACCAAAAGTGAAACGCTAACATTAGACAATCTTTAGATGATTTTCGATTTAGGTGATTATGAAATTTTAAGTTTAAAAAAGGTAAACGTGAAAGTATTTTCCAAAATAATTGCAATTATATTACTAACAGTATTATTTGCAATTTTGTTTAAATCTGCAATACGAACGCATTATTATGCAGTTACAGTATCAATTGAGATAAAAGGCGATACGGATGAGATATGCCAGCTTTTTTACAGCGAAAAAAATGAATTTATAGAAAGTCAATCAATTAAAAAACATTTCCGAGGTGGCGATTCCTTAATGAAAATAACATTTAGGCTGCCGCCTTTAGATATTCGGAATTTGCGAATTGATCCTGGCTATAAGTCTAATCAATACGAAATCAGCCAAATAGAAATTCATGTTGACTCCCAAACTGAAACATATTCTGGTAGTGAAATTCTAAGTAATTTCGAATTAACCAACCTCGTTCATATTGATTCGCCTACTTCAAAATCTTTGTTATTGAAGCAATTAAATAGTCTTGATGTTCAAATGGTTTATAAGCACTCACTGGATAATAAATTTAAAATGGTTAAATATACTGAAAAAAATCCATTGCAAATTGCTATTGTCTTGATTTACCTGCTTATCAGCTTATTGACTGTTTTGAGAGGAAACAAGATTTTTAAAGCTATCGTCAAAATTACAAAAACGATTCATGTTTACAGCTCACAGACCCTTGTATTCATTCCGACAAAATATTCTATTGCTATAATAATTCTGTTTCTATTCAAATGGTTTCTGGTTTCTTCAATTCAAATGACTGCTAAAGCTGGTGATACCCTCGATACGGCACTGTTTGTCAAATTAGCTTATTTTATTGGGAGTGGTAAATGGTTAGGACCTTATGACTGCTTAACCTTGATAAAAGGTTTCGGATATCCGATGTTTATTGCTATTACAAATTTTATAGGAATCGCATTGTTTCTTGCTCAACACATTGTTTTAGGATTTGCATCATATATAATGGTTAAAGCATTTTCACCAATATTACACAAATCCAATTGGAAAATCGCATTGTTTGCAATCCTGTTATTCAATCCTGTTACTTCTAATTTTGATACTACTTCTATTTTAAGAGATGCTTTTTTTAACTCGATTTCGATAATGGTTGTTGCCGCTTTTACGGGGATTTATCTGCGTAGGAATAATAAAATCGGTTCATTGATCAAATGGTCGGTTTTCGCAGGAGTGGCCTTGTTCATTCAACAGAATACACGAGAAGAAGGATTTGTGTTCTTACCATTTCTCATAATTCTGTCAATTCTAACATTTGTAACCGTTTATAAGTTTACCATTTCGGCTAAACTACCTCTTGATTTAATTTGTAAAATCAGAAAAATATCCAGGATTGCTTTGATAGTCTTTTTACCTTACTTTTTATTGACAATCGGGAACCTAACGCTTTCTTCTATAAACTATATAAAATATGGCTGTTTTATCAGAAATGAAATTAAGTCGAAAAATTTTTCGGATGCATTTTCAGCACTGTCGAAAATTACAACCGATAAATGGATAATTAATGTTCCAGTTTCAAAAGAAGCCAGAATGAAGGCATATCAGGTTAGCCCCCTATTTTTGGATTTAAAAAATATTTTAGACAGTGAAAATAATAAATGGAAAAAATTTGGTAAAGGCGATACAACCGAAATCAAAGGTGGATGGTTTATGTGGGCACTTAGGGATGCTACTGAAAATGCCGGATACCATAAAAGTTTGTCTCAATCGCAGGAATTCTATAAACAGCTTGCATTTGAAATCAATAATGCGTTTGAAACTGGGAAACTGAAGAAAAAGAAGGCTTTCTCCCTTTTTAGCTTCACTTGGGACAATCGTTATGCAAAGCCTTCGATTGCAAAGTTGAAAGAAATAGGAAAATTTGTAATTTGTTATAAAGGCTATTCGCCCTATCCAAGGATTTCCAAAGGAGATATGAATGCAATTATACAATTTCAAAATATTACTGGCGAAATAGCCTGTGTGGAAAAATTAAAAGATATTCAATACCCTTTATCATCAAGAATCAAATTTTACTTGCTCAAAACCGTAACCAAACTTTATAGTGTATTAAATCCAGTATTTTTTTTAGCAGCTGTTTTATCATTTATTTTTCTTACATGCTTGCTATTTTTAAAAAGAACAAGATTAAAGGTTTGGGATAGTTGGTTAATTTCTTCCATTTTTATTCTGATATGTTTATCTCGAATGGTGCTGATAGCATTTATATCTGTTTCGCAATGGGAAGCTGTCAATATGCATTATTTAGGACTTTCGTATCCCTTTCTATTAACCTTTGAGTTTTTAGCCATCTTTTCAGTTTTGCAATACTTAAAAAATCATAATCATCATGAAATTTCTTGATTATTTGCATAATAAATGGGTATATAATCACCGTATGAATTGCTTAATCCAACTGATTACAGAGTCATTAACATTGGGCGAAAAGGTGCTTGATATTGGTTGTGGCGATGGGAAAATAGCATATCTGATAAGCCAGAAAATGCCCTTGGCAAATCTGGAAGGTTTAGATCTATTTGTTAGAAAAGAAACCCATATTAAAGTAACTGCATTCGATGGGATTGTTATTCCTTTTGATGATAATTCATTTAATACCTCAATGCTGATTGATGTATTGCACCATACCGATAACCCAATAGAACTTTTGATGGAAGCTACAAGGGTTTCAAAGGATTTTGTAATAATTAAAGATCATATCAAAGATGGTTTTTTGTCGGCTCATATTTTGAAATTAATGGATTATGTTGGCAATGCAAGTCGAGAAGTAAGATTGCCTTACAATTATTTTACACAAGCTGAATGGACAAAACTTTTTATCGAAGCATGTTTAGAACCCGTATTATATAAAAAACAATTAAAACTTTATCCTTTCCCGATAAACTTTCTTTTTGATAGAAATTTACATTTTTTTGCGAAACTTAAAATTATTAATATAAATATTTGATAAATATTATGATAGAACTAACTATTTTAATGCCCTGTCTTAATGAAGCCGAAACACTGGCTATTTGTATAAAAAAGGCTAAACAGTTTCTCCTTGAAAACAAAATTATGGGTGAAGTTTTAATTGCCGATAATGGAAGTAATGATGGTTCGCAAGAGATTGCAATAAATGAAGGGGTAAGAGTTGTTTCAGTTCCCATAAAAGGTTACGGTTCTGCATTGTCTGTTGGAATTAAGGCTGCAAATGGCAAATTTGTAATAATGGGTGATGCTGATGATAGTTATGATTTTTACAACTTAATGCCATTTGTTGAAAAGCTAAGAGATGGTTATGATTTAGTAATGGGTAATCGTTTTAAGGGTGGTATTAAACCAGGTGCAATGCCCTTTATTCATCAATACTTAGGAAATCCTGTTTTATCTTTTATTTGTCGAATTTTTTTTAGTACCACGATAGGAGATTTTAATTGTGGTTTAAGAGGATTCAACAAAGAGAAAATCGCAAGTCTTAACCTTGTTGCAACAGGTATGGAATTTGCCTTAGAAATGGTGGTGAAATCAACCCTAATGAAGTGTAAAATCACCGAAGTGCCAATAGTATTACATCCTGACGGAAGAAATAGACCACCACACCTACAAACATGGAAAGACGGTTGGCAACAATTTATTTTTTTGCTTATCTATTGCCCTAAATGGTTGTTCTTTTTTCCATCTTTATTGTTCTTTATTTTATCAATAATTGGATTATTGATCTTGTTACCAGGTACGCTTTATTTTCGAAAATTTGGTTTAGATATTCATACTTTGACTATTGCTGGTGTAACTACGATTTTATCTTATCAACTATTTCTTTTTGCAGTTTTTGTAAGGGTTTTTTCAATCAATCAAGGGTTGTATCCTGCTCAAAAAAAGCATCTCCTTTTTACAGGTTTTTTCACTCTGGAGCGAGGAATAGGTTTTGGATTTATACTTTTTTTGGTAGGATTAATCATGCTAATAACATTGTTTCATAAATGGGTACAACTTAATTTTGGTCCTATCACTGATTTAAGTGCTTCATTTAGGTTGCTTATTCCTGCTGTTACTTTAATGTCGTTAGGCGTTATGACTATTTTTTCGAGCTTTTTCCTGCGAATTCTCAATCTCAAACCAAAAAATACTACTATTAATGAAATGGCTTGACTATTATTTGCAGAGCAGACGATTTAACATAGCTGGAAAGCATATTTCTCCTAAAAATAGTTTGTTGGATATCGGGTGCAATAGAGGTGAGTTTTTTATATACCTCAAAGACAAAGAAATATTTGGAACTGGTTTTGATCCCGATGCTGAAACTCCATTATTAAATCTTCCTCCCGAAGTCTTTATAATAAAGGAAGCTTTCCCCTCCGAAAAACTCAAAACCGGTAAATATAATTTTATAACTGCTTTGGCTGTATTTGAGCATATCCAACAGGAAAATCAGGAATCTTTTACAAAAGCATGCCATCAATTATTATCCGCCAGCGGGAAAATGATTATTACTGTGCCATCTCCTATTGTTGATTATATCCTCCATTTTCTTAGATTTTTTCGACTTATACATGCTATAAGTCTTGAACAGCATTATGGCTTCAATCCGAATCAAATTGTACCATTATTTCATAAAGCTGGTTTCAAGCTTATTCTTCATAAAAAATTTGAACTCGGGCTGAACAATCTTTTTGTGTTTGCAAAATAAAAATCATTGGAATAATAAATGCATTAGATTTACGTATTTGATTGATACTGATAGCTTTGTAATTTATGTGCCTTGAAGGTTTAAGACAATTTTTAAAAAGCAATAATTACCAAATAGTTTTATAATTTTTTAATATAACTAAAGATCACTTTTATATTAGTAAAATTCCACTTTATAGTTCTTCTATAAAAGTAGAGAAAATTAATATATTGCCAACAATAAGACCAAAATAATGAATTTAATTCCTTTTTGTGACCTTTCACGGGCACTTTCACCAATCCGCAACGAAATTGACCGGGCGATTGCAGGTTGTCTTGACCAGTCTTCATTTTTGCGTGGTGTGCAAACCCGGGCT
>CAILKW010000713.1 GCA_903834845.1 uncultured Bacteroidia bacterium
AGCCCGGGTTTGCACACCACGCAAAAATGAAGACTGGTCAAGACAACCTGCAATCGCCCGGTCAATTTCGTTGCGGATTGGTGAAAGTGCCCGTGAAAGGTCACAAAAAGGAATTAAATTCATTATTTTGGTCTTATTGTTAGCAATATATTAATTTTCAATACTTTTATAGAAGAACCATAAAGTGGAATTTTACTTATATAAAAGTGATATTTAATATTTAGTTATTTCAAAAAATAATAAAATTAACTAAATCGAAAATCATCTAAAGATTATGTATGGTAAGTATTTCTCTTTTGGTTCAAAAATAAATTATTTTAAAAACCCACTAATCCAACATTTTAATTTCGAAAGCCGATTTCCATCTTTTTTGGCATCTGATTTTACACATATTTCATGAATTACATAACATCCCGCATACATACCTGGATCAATTCGGACTTGCCCATTAAAATCCTTATTGTCTATCATAAAACAAACTGTATTTAAACCCTTTTTTACCCATCTTAATACTGAATTATCTTCGATATATATCATATTATCTTTAGTTTTAAAAAAGACTTGTAAATATGTATCCGATGGTGCCTCAAATTTAAACATCAACAAAGTTTTAGTATTATAATTGCCTGCCGTTTTTTCTAAACTAAAATATGGATCGTTTCCAAATGATGTTAAATAGATTTTCCCATTTTCAATCGTAATATTATTTTGTATGCTTTTACTGTAATCAAAAGTTTTTTCTGAAAAATTTTGTTCATTAATCTTCAATTGTGTATTCCATTTTTTTGTTAATAGAATTAACTTCATGTCTCTATACCTAATACCGGTACGCATGTTTTGAAGCATTTTTTCCCTGTCAAAGGAAATTATTTTTTTTAGGTAGTTTCGAAAAGACTGTTTAGCTCTCATTGCAACCAAATCAGATGATTTGTATGAATGAAGATGCAAATCAATACTTTCGAGTATCTCTATATTATTCTTTTTTATTAAAGCTATTTCGTGCTGAAAAGATTCAGGTAAAAACTCATCGTGCTGGTAATAAGCTTGGTAATCGTCAGAGAAAAAAGTTTCCTGATTTTGGAACAAAATACCATCCGGTCTATTTAAGTATTCCTTGGCAATCATACTGTTTGATTTTTCAAATTTTTTATATATTTCTTTTGCTATTTGGGATGTAAGCAATTTATAATTTCCAACTTCTTTTTTAATCTCAATAGCAAGTGCTAACAAAATTTCCTGAAAATCATCATCTTCAATTTTTAAAATATTCATCCACCTTAAAAACTCTACTGCGTGAGTTTTTAAGCCAATATTTGATTGGCTTTGCGATGGTTCCTTTAATACCAAACCATCTGGTATTTCTAGTATTTGCTTAAAATCTGTAAATATCTTGTTGGTAAATTGTTTAGATTCATAAGGAACCACAATTATATTCTCTTTTCCAAAAAAAGATGACCAACGATTTATCCGGTTATAATAATTATTTGCCACTGATTCTAATTTTATTTTCACAAATTCATTAAATCTAATTGGTTTAAAAGAACCAATTGTTTTTATTTGCTGTTGATATGATGATTCATAACATTCCTGTTGAGGGCGGAAAAAAATAATTATTTTAATGGGTACATTAATTTTAAAATAAGTTAATGCTTCAATTAATTTAGGGAGCAAAATTTTATCTTTTTCAAAAAAAACCTCTGAACTTAATAATATATTTTTATAAATTCCACAATTAGCTCTTATCGCAGTAAACACCTTGTAAACTTCAGAATTAGTGTCCAAAAAGGGTTTATCTGCTTCACTGATTTCCTGAACCACTAAATGATGATTTTCATTCTCACCTGGATATAGCAAACCATTTTCTTTTAATTTATCCCTATTAATATGAATAAAACTCTGAATAGCTGTAGTTCCGGTTTTTGGTGTTCCGATATGTATATACAATGTTGTATCCATTGGACGTAAAATTATGAATAAATAATTA
>CAILKW010000714.1 GCA_903834845.1 uncultured Bacteroidia bacterium
AGCCAATATTCATACAGAAATTTTGTCACAGGATTCCAATTCAGTAAAAGTCAGGGTTTCGGAAACTCAAAAAAGGTATTGGGATATCACAATTCCTTTTGCTGACAGCGCAGAGGCCGGAATGAAGTTTGTTTCCAAACCGGACAAATGATTGATTTATAAAGTTACAGCAACCGCTCAGCAATTTAAAAGAGTTTATTATAAGTACTTTGCAAAAATCTGCTGTTTAAATTTGCGGTAAAATAAACAAGTAACATGCTACATATATTATAGTACAATACATTCAAGTTAAACCGTTGCAGCAGGTGCATAAATAAATGGTAATTACATCAAAAAAGTGTTTTAAGTAAGGTTAAAAACAAATACCATTAGTCTTTAAAATAATTAGTTTGTGGCGTATATTTGTAAAAAATATTGAAGTTATGGATTTACAGACAAGAAAAATACATTTTATTCAGGAATTTCTGAGTTGTGCCAACTCAAATATGCTTGATAGATTTGAAGAAATTTTAGAGCAAGAACAGGAGAAGGCTCTTGAAAAGGAGTTAAAACCTATTACAATTAAGGAGTATGAACAGCGTATTGAGATAGCAATTGAGGATGTTAGAAATGGTAGAGCGAAAAGTGTCAGAGATTTAAAGGAAGAAGTTGCGACATGGAAATAGTTGTTATTTGGTCTGATGCCGCAATTACGGAGTTGCATGACATATACGATTATTACAATAACAAAGCAAGTTGGAGTATAGCCGAAAGTATAGTAAATGCTATTGTTGACCAGACACTGTTGCTTGAGCAAGCACCACATATTGGGCAGCATGAGGAAATTCTGGCACATTTAAATAAAGAAATACGATATGTTTTATCAGGAAATTACAAGATTGTGTACTTAATTGAGAAAAATATTGTAACAATTGCCACGGTGTTCGATTGCCGACAGAATCCCAAAAAGTTAAAGGGTAAGTATGTGTGAATTGTGAATTGCCAATTTCTAAGGAAAACTGTTTTTCCGCAATAAAAGAATATACTTCATACTTGCTCAACAAAAACTATGAATATTACCAGGAAAGCGAACGATAACCTATTACCACTAAATCGGTACAACGACCATGACCACAGAAAGTAATAAATAGGGTCAGTCTTTTGCTTGGTATAGCCAAAACCTCCGCAAGAAAACAAATACATTAGTCAATAAAATAATTAGTTTGTGGCGTATATTTGTAAAAAATACTGAAATTATGGATTTACAGACAAGAAAGCTGAAAGTTATTGGATACCTTATAGAACTTCAGGATGAAAAAATATTTAGTAAAATAGAAATGACAATTTCTGAAAGTCAAAAGCAACAGGAACCTAAAAGAAATGTAAAGCCTTTTACACCGGAACAACTTATAAACAGAGCTAAGCTAATCCGTTTAGTTTGCTGATTAATTCGTTTTGCAAACCTTCGTTGATGCAATTTTTCGTTAGTTTAATCTGTTCTTCTTGTGCGCCTTCTTTTTTGCTGTCGCGTTCAATCAATTTTTCCATCGCTTTCCTGCTTTCGTTTTCTTTCATTTTTTGAAGTGTCACAGGATCTATTTTGTCGTAATCAATAATGTTTACGGCTTTTGCTATTCCTTTATTATGTAGGTTAAGCCTATAGTTTACCGGTTCTTTGATCGAAGCATAAAGTAAATCCAACCAATCCTGATATCTTTTTGGCGTATCTGAGCTTTGATATTTTATTGAAGAATTCAGGAAAACCATACTGTGCTCGTAAAGTTTGATCATATCGCCTTTCAGATTTTTGGGATTAAAATCCATGATCATCACACTGTCCCTTATTGGCTGTCCGTCTTTCTGGTCGAAACGGTAGGGACGGGCAAAAACAACAACACCCAAAACACGCTGGGTAAATTTATACGCGGAAGCATTTTTCTGCTGATTGGAAATCAAAGTCAGGAAGTAATGCAGAAACCGGTCGAAATTGTAATCGTAATCAATCCTTTGAATTTCAATAATAAATTGATGATCAGAACTTTCTGCGTAAATATCCAATTCAAAGTTAATAGGAGATAATGGTGGTTCAAATTTCTGCTCCGTTTCAATCTTGTCAATATTTTCGTTATTGCAAATTTACGCTTTATTTGTCATTTCTGAATATTTCGGATTAAAGAATATTTTCTTGGCAAACCTCCAAGCGTTACTTTATGTTTGTTGTGTATTTTTTTAGAACTCCACCTTCAAAAGAGGTGCTGTAAAAAGATCACCAAGTTTAAACTCTAACAGGCGAAGTGTTGATTATCTGTTGGCGGTTTCGCATAAGATTTTTTTCAGATTTTGATGGATGAACAATTCCGTAATCTCACTAATAGTATCCATAACATTCATAATTCCTTATTATCTTTACACCCGGTTATGCTGTCCATACAATCCGGCGCAAATTTCTTTATGTTCTATAATATATTAAATTTCTGATAGTTATGAAAACAACCCTTTCAATTGCTTTTACGTTGATTATTATCCTTTGGTTGAGTTTTACGAATAGTTTCAGAGCTCAGGAAATCAACACGCCTGTAATGAAACTTCCGGAAAATCTTCTCGAAACACTTAAAAAAAGTCATCCGCGACTTCATCTCGATGCGAAAGGTTTTGCAGACTTAAAGCTCAAAATTGCCTCTGATACCACGCTAAAAGCTTGGTATGACCGGATTGAGAAAAAAGGTGATGCAATTTTATCTGAACCAACGTCTATTTATGTGATTCCGGATGGTCTTAGATTATTGGATGTAAGCAGAAAAGTGGTCGGCAGAATTTCGGTTCTGGGTTTTCTCTATCAGTTAACCGGTGACACCAAATATGCGGAACGTGGCTGGAAGGAGATGGAAGCTGTCTCAAAGTTTCCAGACTGGAATCCGAAACACTTCCTTGATGTTGGTGAAATGACAAATGCTTTTGGACTCGGCTACGACTGGTTTTACAGCTTTCTGAATGTTGATCAGCGACAAATTGTTAGAAGTGCAATTATCGAAAAAGGATTGTCACGCGCTTTGTTGGCTTACCAAAAGATATCTAAACAGGGCGAAGGGTGGTGGCCGGAAGTGAGCCATAACTGGAATCAGGTTTGCAACGGTGGGATAGGAGTTGGTGCGTTGGCAATTGCCGATGAAGAACCCGCACTTTCGGAATATATTCTGCGTGAAGTGATTAGGTTACTTCCTATTGCCATGAAGGAGTTTGGACCTGACGGAGCCTGGAATGAAGGACCGGGTTATTGGGGTTATGCAGTGCGTTATAATGTTGCGGTACTCTCAGCATTGGAATCTTCGCTTGGAACTGATTTCGGATTAAGTAAAATAGATGGCTTTTCAAAAACGACATTGTTCCCGTTGTACCTTACCGGACCGTTTAACAAATCGTTTAACTATGCTGATGGCGGTGATGGCGCAACAGGTGGTTCTCAGCTTTTCTGGCTCGCCGAAAAATTTAATCAGCCTTTGGCAGCAACATATCAAAAGCAATTGGTGAGATCGCCCGAACCGTTTGATTTAATCTGGTATCCGGGCGAATTACTAAAGAAACAGGCCGGACTGATTCCGTTGGCTGCAAGTTACCGGAGTGCCGAAGTAATGACAATGCGAAGTGCCTGGAATGATCCTAAGGCCTGGTTTGTTGGGTTTAAGGCAGGCGATAACAAAGCTAATCACAGCAATCTCGATTTGGGCAGCATTGTCCTTGATGCACTTGGGAAAAGATGGATCTTCGATTTGGGTGCCGATAATTATAATATGCCGGGTTATTTTAGTACAGGTACAAACGGCAAAAGGTGGGATTATTACAGGATGCGGGCCGAAGGTCACAATACAATTGTTCTGAATCCCGGTTTAAAGGCCGATCAGAATCCATTGGCAGCAACCAAACTTATCAATTTCGGGACAAACGGTAAAACAGCTTTTGCGGTAGCCGATCTTACACCAGCTTATTCTGATGCTTCGAGTATCAAACGAGGAATAGCCTTGGTGAATGGGGAATGTGTTGTCATTAATGATAATATACAAACTTCAAAACCTGCATTGCTATATTGGTTTTTACATACACGTGCCAAATTAACCCTCGAAGGTGGCGGTAGAAAAGCTAACTTTTCTATGGATGGAGAACAGATTGAAGCTGAGATTATTGCACCTTCAAAGGCTAAATTTACCATTATGAAAGCTGTACCATTATCGCAATCACCGCAACCTGCCACAAATAACGTAAATGAAGGAATTCAGAAACTTTCAATTTCACTGAATGGGGTAACAAACGAAAAAGTGATTGTTGTAATTAAGCCCGTGAAAAAGAATATTCAAGGTGCTGCATCCTTTTATCAATCTGTAACAAATTGGAAATAAACACTTAAAAATGGACAAATTTCTTTTTGTTTTGATGATTGGCATTTTGACTTCGGGTTTTGTCGTTTCGGCACCTTATGCAAAATGGACAACAACTGAGCTAACCTTGAATAATGGGATAGTTGAAAGAATAATTAAGTTACCAACGAATGAAGGCAATTTCCTTACAACTTCATACAAACCGGTTGAGGGCGAATTTAAATATTTTCAGCCTTCAAATACAGATTTTCAGTTTGAATTGAATGGGGTATCTTATTCAGGTAAAAGCGATTGGAGCTTTGTTTCAGTAAAAGCGATCACCGATTCCCATCAAGGTGATGGAGCTGCAGTTACCTTGAGGAGTCAAGATAAGAAAATTGAAGTTGTTCTGAAATTTCTCCTTTATCCTAATTTGCCGGTAGTTCGGAAAAGCCTTGTTGTAAAAAATCTGATTAGCACAGATGTTGCTTTGGAATCGGTTGATGTGGAGAAGTTTAATGTAACAGGCTATTATGTGACTACTTTTAGCTGGATTTACAGTGATTACGGACGGCGTTGTTCAATAGGGCCTTACCAGGGAAACATGCAGGATGCACTCGTAATTGTTCATAATATGGATTGGAAAGCCG
>CAILKW010000715.1 GCA_903834845.1 uncultured Bacteroidia bacterium
AAGACCAGTTAGAGTTCATCAATGCATTACTGACAGTGCCATCTTAATATCCGGCGGTTATTTGTTGTGCTTTCAGTTTAAACATTAGGCGAAATGTATGCTGAAACAATAGAGATTATGAGGCCGCGTTTATACAGTCTTCCTGACTTCGCCACTGGGTAACCCAACTCTAAAACTTAAAAATCCGAGCCAGAGTTTCTTGCTCAGGTGTTAGAATCAACACTTTGTTTAAGTGCTCTTTAGTTTCCGGGATCGTGATTTGCACACTAAAAATGGTTTGGGCAATATTTATCGCTTCTTCCGGGCTGAATATCGCCCCGTTTTCTTTTAGCTGGCGTTCGAGTTCCTTATAAACTTTGTATGCAGTGAAAGTAATACAGATGTGAGCTTCGATTCGTCGTTGTAAACGATGGTAGATAGGCCGAATTTTGAGTTCACTTTTGGATATGCGAAAAGCACGCTCTATTTTCCAAAGGTGCAGATAGTTTTCGATTACTTGTTCTGCGGCCAGTTCTGTGTTTGTGACATATCCTTTCAGTCCATCCCATTTGGACTCTTCTTTGATTTTATTGTAATCAATATTCACAGAAGCAGTACCCGATATGCTTAGGAACTTGTTATATCCACGGTTGTTAATACTGGCCTTTGTCAACTTTCCAGTTTTGACTTGCTTCTCCAAACGTCTGATGCCTTTTTCGCGGTTTATCCTATCCTTCACAGCCCTTTTGTCGGTATAACTGATAACGATCTTCAACCCATCTTCTTTAGTGATCACGGTGCAGCCCCCATTGGATAACTTCAGATCAAGGATTCTTTTCTTTATGTCTGAATGCTCATGCCGGATCCTTCCTCCAATAATGAACTCATATTTAGCTTTTGTAAGCTCCTCAATGTTCTTTCCTGACAGCAGACCTGCATCCGCTATTACAACAAGCTTACGAATCTTATATCGCCTTTTAAATCCATCTATTACTGGCAACATGGTATGCCCTTCGTATTTGTTGCCTTCAAATATTTCATAGGCTAGGGGATAACCATCCACACCAACAAGCAAACCAAGTACAATTTGAGGGTTTTCGGGTTTTCCGTCTTTCGAGTATCCTGGTTTTCTCAATTCATCTTCTTCTTCCGTCTCAAAATACAGTGTTGTAACATCATAGAAAACAACACTAATACGACCACCCAGTATTTTAAGCGTGTGTCTGTAGCTAATGTCCTGAACCAGCTCTTTTTGTGTATTGTGAAGCTTATCCAGGTATCTGTAGACCTCATGTACATCCAGATAAAGATGATGATAGCGGGCAAGATACGCAGTGGTTTTCAGTTTGCTTACAGGGTAGCATAGTCTGGCAAGGACCAATTTGCGGAATAAATCATCCGGGATTTGATAGAATCCTATTTCGTCAAAAATCTTACCTAACAGAAGTTCGACACCCGATGCAGTGAGTTGATCAATCATATCAAGAACCTGAGACGCCTGACACTTCTTCCCGTCAAAATCAAATGAAGTCGTCCCGGAATGCTCTTCAATCCATTGATAGCCTTCCGTAACAAGACGTGTGATCTCATTAGGATCACTGCTGCATCCTATGGTCTTAAGTAATCGGTTTGTTCGATTAACTTTTTGAAAAATCCGAACACTTACTTTACCGCTCTTATTTTTCTTCTTGCCGATAAACACACCCAAACCTACAAAAAATAATTATTGCACCTTAAGAGCCGATGAATTCCATAAGGAAAAAAGAGCAATTTCAGCCAAACACGTTCTGGGTAACCCAAAATTGCAATTTTCTATGTGATATGTATCAGATATACAGATAGATAATAGTTTGACCCAAGAGAAGTGTTCAAGTCAGGATTGCACCAA
>CAILKW010000716.1 GCA_903834845.1 uncultured Bacteroidia bacterium
AAGGCAAACGCTGCAAGGTAAAATGGCAGGCGTTCAGGTAACCAGTAATGGTGGTGATCCGGGAGCTGGAGCAAGGATTGTTATCCGCGGAATGGGCTCATTTACAAACCCCGATCCACTTTATGTTATTGATGGTATTCAAGGTGGTGATATTAACTCTATTCCGGCACAGGATATTGAAAGTATAACGGTATTGAAGGATGCTTCTTCAACAGCTATTTATGGTACAGCTGCCGCTAACGGAGTTGTTCTTATTACAACAAAAAAAGGTAAAAAAGGAAATGTTCAAGTTCAATATGATGGGTCATTCGGTATTGCATCTGTAAGCAAACGTTATGATTTACTTAACGCTTCAGACTATGTTGATCTTGTTGCTGATATCCAGAAAGCGGGTAGTTTGCAATTGTCTGACAAGCTTAAAACCTCAGATGTTAGGATTACACGCACTGACTGGCAATCGCAGGTTTTCAGAAATGCAATAGTAAACGATCATAATGTCCGTATTTTTGGAGGTGGTGAAAATTCAACATATTCATTTTCTGCCGGATATATGAATCATGAGTCAACTGTAATTGATCGCACCTTCCAACGTGCAACATTAGGATTCAAATTAGATCAATCTCTATTCAACAAACACATTCGCCTGACAGAAAATCTTCGCGTGAAGAATGACGTTAACAAAGGTGTTTTGGCCAATTTTAACGACGCAATAAGAATGGCTCCTTATGCCTCAGTATTTGATCCTGCCAATCTGGGTGGATATGGTCGTATGGACAAAGTGACAGACCTTCAGGATGCCAATAACCCGGTAAACTCTGTACGGAATTCTGATTATCAGTCAAGAGGTCTAAATGCTGATCTTGAACTGACTGCCGAAGTTGATATTATGGATGGTTTAACATTTAAATCTCAGGCGAGATTATCATCAGGAAACTACCATGACTACAATTGGAATTATCCTTCAAATGGAGGTAATTTCACAAGAAATTCTGCCGATATGACAGAGAATTTCAACTACTATTATAGTATGATTTTAGAAAACTTCTTTAACTATAATAAGAAATTTGGCGATCATCTTATTGGTGCAACACTTGGTAATACATACAGCCCATCGAATATGTATCGTTCTATTGGGGTTGGTGGCTCGAACTACACAAGTACTGAAATTAAAAATGTGGCTCTTGCTAACTCTAATTCCGTAACTGGTGCCAATGTTAACAGTGGTAAATCAAGGTTATCCTATTTTGGTCGTGTTGGTTATACCTACAAAAATCGTTATGTTCTTAATTTGAGTGCTCGTCGTGATGCTTCAAGTGTTTTTGGAGCAAACAACCGCTGGGGTACTTTTTACGGTGTTGGTTTTGCATGGAGTATTACTGAAGAAGAATTTATGAAATCGGTTACAGCTATTTCAAATCTCAAACTTCGTGGGAGTTATGGTAAAACAGGTAACGATAATATATCTCCTTTCCTTACTTCACAAAATATCTGGAAGGGTGATGCTAACAATATAGTATATTCATTTGGCGATGGAACACCATATTCAATCGGTTCAACTGTTAATTCTATGGCGAATCCAAATTTAAAATGGGAAGAGACTACCCAGTATGATCTTGGTGTGGATGTTGGATTGCTGAAAAACATACTAAATTTCACTTTTGATTATTATCGCAGGGACAATAAAGACTTGTTGATTCAAACTCAAATTCCACTTACAACCGGACTTGGAAATCCTGGTCAAAGCGGAACATATTGGGTCAACGCAGCGAGTATGAAAAATACCGGATTCGAATCATCCGTATCGTATAGCGATGATTCAAGGGCAATTAAATGGGATATATCATTGAACACCACTTACAGTACAAATGAAGTAACAGCATTGGGTACATTAGGAAATATTCCAATCTCATCGGGTGACTATAATAGCACAGGAAACTCAACAAGAACCGATATTGGTCATCCCCTAGCCTCCTTTTTTGGTTATCAGGTTGACCACGTTGCATCTACTCAGGCAGAAGTTACCGCTTTGAATACTCAGACAAAAACTAAAACAGGGGGAACTAAGACTGAATATATTACAGGTTTAAAACCTGGTGATTTTATCTTTAAGGATGTGAATGGTGATGGTTTCGTTGATGATAAAGATCGCACCTACATTGGTAATCCTTCACCCAAATGGCAATATGGTGGCACATTCAATGCCAATTACAAGAACTTCGATTTACAATTGCAATTCCAAGGTATCGCTGGGGTGAACGCTGTTAACGGAAACAAATATTGGTTTCAGGGAATGACAAAACCTTTCAATGCCACTACTGATGTTTTGAGGAGATGGAAAAAGGACGGCGATGTAACCGATATGCCTGCTGCAGCCCAAAATTCAGGTACAAATATGGCCTTCTCTTCTTGGTATGTTGAAAATGGTGCTTACTTCAGAATGAAAAATGTTACTTTGGGTTATACTCTTCCAAAAGAGCTTCTTAGTAGTACATTTACCAAATTGAGGGTTTATGTTGCTATTCAGAATGCTTTTACACTTACCAAGTATTCAGGTTACGACCCCGAAATATCGTCGAGTTCTCCTTACGATAACAACAATTATATTTTCTCGCGAGGGATTGACCAGATTCAGCGCCCTAATCCGAGTACTTACAGGTTAGGTTTACAATTAAACTTTTAACAGATTCAACCATGAAAAGAACAATATTATTTTCGCTATTAATATCGTTGATGTTTGTAGCGTGCAGTGAAAAAGTTTTGGACGTAAAAAACGAAAACCGTTACGATGGCACAACATTCTTTACCAACGCCACTTCTTTCACAGAAGCTTCAACTGCTATGTACACCCCTCTGTTATATCAGGGAATGTACTCTCGTGAATTCTATTTTATATTTGACCTTTTAGGAAATGATGCAGAAAAGAATTTCCCGCTTCAGGGTAGTTTACTTCAGTTCCCTATTTATACTCATAATTCAAACAGCGGTGAGTTAAATTACTTATTCAATACTTGTTATAAGATGATCTTTAGAACCAATTTTGTAATCGAACAGCTTCAAAATTGGAAAGCTACTGCACAAACTGATCTTGATTTGAAAAAGAGGATTACCGGTGAAGCCCAGTTTCTCCGCTCGCTTGCCTATTTTTGGCTTGTAACATGCTATGGCGATGTACCTTTGAAGGTAAATCTGGCTGACCATTACATTATCGAGTCTTCCAGAACACCTGCTGCTCAGATTTGGACCTCACTGGAAACCACGCTGACAACAGCAATTACAAACCTGCCATTGACTTATCCTGAAGCCGATTATGGCCGGGTAACCAAAGGTGCTGCCGTTGCTTTGCTTGGAAAGGTATTTCTATTCGAAAAGAAATATGCAGAAGCTGCTGCCCAATTTGCCTTGTTAAGCACTGCCCCTTATGATTATACTTTGGCAACTGATATTGATGATATGTTTGTCAATGATGTGAAAACCAAAGAATCAATTTTTGCCGTAATGAACGGACCATGGCAAGGATGGGGTGTTGGAAATGCATACTATATGTTTGGCGGACAAGAAACTTGGGGTGGTAAGTGTACCGTTTCGGGTCGTGCTCAGGAATACGGTTTTAATGACTGGTATAATGTCTTGGTTTCGAACGCGCTTGTTGATGCTTTCACTTATCCCAACGAAGCTGGTGTGAGTTACACTGACCCGCGGGCTGCGAAAACTTTCTATTCCGGTTCCGGCGTTAAAGGTGGTGATGCAACTTTTTGCGACCGCTGTCCGGGAGGTATTAAACAATATGGCGATGTTCAGAAAGAGGGGCAGAAGGCCTGGCGTAAATACGAGTATTATGAAAACGTAAATAGCTATGGCGAGCCCGAGAGTTCTATAAACGGACAAGTTATTCGCTTGGCAGATGTTCTTTTAATGCAGGCTGAAGCTTTGATAGAAAGCAATCAAATTTCGTCTGCCCTACCTTTGATTAACAAGGTTCGTGCCCGTGCCGGTGCTTTTCAGTTTACTACCCTTGGCGATCAAACGAAAGCCCGGACTATTGTAAGAAGAGAACGGCAGTTAGAACTTGCTGGTGAACAAATCAGATTTTTTGACCTTGTTCGTTGGGGAACGCTTGTAACAACTATCAATGCTGAAAAACAGGCTGCTCTTGGAATTCAACCTGTTAAAGATTACCATGTTCTTTTACCGATCCCGCAATCAGAAAGAGATGCAAATCCGACTTTGAATGCTCAGGTAAAAAATAACTGGAATTAATCCCTTCATAATCATTTTTAAGAGGCTGTCCTAAAGGGCAGCCTCTTTTGTTTTTCAGCCTAATGATTATATAGAAGTAGTAATTAGGTTGGTTGAACTTACGTTCTATGGTTCACGATAGTGGCCAAAAATGCCATCGAAAGGATCATTACTGCGATGCGACAGATCAAGCAAAAAAATTCATAGTAAAAAACTGCTTTAGCACTTTTGTTCAATTTTAGAAAAACAATTTAACATTAATGAAGAATACAATCTAAAAAAAGAGAGAATAGAAAATTTAACGTGAATTAATTACAAAATATTAACCATTTTCAATTATATTGCAGACATAAAAATTAATAATCAAACAAATGAGAAACAATTTGACAATCAGGTTAATTACAGTGTTGTTACTGACACTTTTTGCTCTACAGGGTACCGCTTGGGCTCAGGTAAAAGCTGAAACCCCCGAACAGAAAGCCAAACGAATGTCGTGGTGGACAGATGCACGTTTCGGAATGTTTATCCATTGGGGCTTATATTCATTACCAGCCCGTCACGAATGGGTGAAAAATTATGAGCGTTTGACTAATGAACAATATCAGAAATATTTCGATAATTTCAATCCTGATCTTTACAATCCAAAAGAGTGGGCACGAATGGCCAAAGAGGCTGGTATGAAATACGTTGTACTGACCGCCAAACACCACGAGGGCTTCTGTTTGTTTGATTCAAAATTTACTGATTATAAGGCAACTAAAACCCCATTTGGTAAAGATATTATCCGTGAATATGTTGATGCTTTAAGAGCCGAAGGACTTAAAGTCGGGTTTTATTATTCGCTGATTGATTGGCACCACCCCGACTACACTATTGACAGCAATCATCCGCAAAGACAGAATTCGGATTCAGCATATATTCGTTTGAATAAGGGAAAAGATATGGCAAAATACCGTGAATATCTTATAAATCAGGTACGTGAGTTATTAACCAATTATGGAGAAATCAGCGTTATCTGGTTTGATTTTTCTTTTCCCGGAAAGAATGGAAAAGACAAAAAAGATTGGGACTCCGAAAAGCTTTTAAAAATGGTCAGACAGTTGCAGCCCGGTATTATGGTGAACGATCGCCTTGATCTGAAAGAGTACGAAAATGGATGGGATTTTACTACCCCTGAACAGTTTAAAGTAGCCAAATGGCCTGAAGTAAATGGCAAACAAATCCCCTGGGAAACCTGCCAGACATTCAGCGGTTCATGGGGCTATTACCGTGATGAAAAAACTTGGAAAAGCACTGAACAGTTGCTGGTATTACTTATTGAATCTGTCAGCAAGGGTGGCAACCTGTTGCTAAATGTGGGACCTACCGCCCGAGGTATGTTCGATGATCGGGCACAACTGGCACTTTCCAATATGGGGCAATGGATGAAGTTCAACAGCCGCTCTATTTACGGATGTACACAGGCTCCGGCAAAGTTTAAAGCTCCGGAAAACAGTTTGATGACTTATAACCCAACTACAAATCGTCTTTATATCCATTTGCTCGAATATCCTCTTCAAAATTTCACGTTACCCGGATACAAAGGAATGGTGAAATATGCACAATTCCTGCACGATGGTTCTGAGATCAAAATCACAGCAAAATCGGGTCATTGGCTAAAAGAGGATGATAATCCCAACGATTTGAACCTAAGCTTACCTGTATCGAAACCGAATGTCGAAATTCCGGTTATTGAATTGATTTTGAACTAATTTTTTCTGACAGATAATTTATGCTGAAAGTAATTTTCCTATTTGTTTGCTTTCTTATTTTAAGCAATCATACGCAATCACAGAACCGTTATCCGATAATACCATATCCCAACAAATTGGTTGAAGTGGAGGGTGAATTTGAATTCAAAACTAATTTGACCATTGATATTCCTGATGCTTTTAAAATCGAAATGGAAACAGTGGGTTCAATATTCAAAGAAGAATATTTTACCAATTTAATACAATCAAAAAGCGGGAATTTGGTTGTCAGGCAAAATAGCGCGTTAGGGAAAGAAGCTTATAAACTCACTGTCACTAAAGATAAAATACTGATTGAAGCTTCAAGCGGAACTGGTTGTTTTTATGCAATTCAAACTATCAGGCAGCTGATGAAACTAACCGGAAAAGGAAGTTATCAGGTTCCTAACTGTCAGATTGAAGACCAGCCCACATTTCCGTGGCGTGCTTATATGCTTGATGAGGCACGGAATTTTCAGGGAAAAGAAGTTGTAAAAAAGCTTCTTGATCAGATGGGGCTGCTGAAAATGAATATCTTTCACTGGCATCTGACCGATGACCAGGGGTGGCGCATCGAAATCAAAAAATACCCGTTACTTACCGAAGTTGGTGCTTGGCGCGATAGCACGCAGAGTAGAAAGTTGCTGTTTTCCGATGAGAAATGGCGATGGGTTAATGATAAAAAATGGGACTCATCGGCCAAAGGTGGTTATTATACCCAGGAAGATATCAGGGAAGTTGTGGCTTATGCTGCTAAACGCCATATTGTAATTGTTCCTGAAATTGAAATGCCGGGTCACGCCATGGCTGCCATTACTGCCTACCCCTGGTTACTTTCCTCCGGTGAACAGATAAAAGTACCTACTACATTCGGGATTAAAGATTATGCTTATAATGTTGCCAATCCCAAAGTATATGGCTTTTTGGAAGATGTACTCAAAGAAGTTATGCAGCTTTTCCCGGGAAAGATTATTCATATTGGGGGAGACGAGGTGAAATATAATTCATGGAAGGATAGCCCTTATATTAAAAGTCTTATGGAAAGGGAAGGGTTAAAAACCTATGCTGATGTGCAGATTTATTTTACCAATCGGATTTCTGCGTTTATTGAAAAAAGTGGTTTCAGGATGATGGGCTGGAACGAGATCATGGGCAATGTCCATGTCGTACAAAACGAATTGTCAAACAACAAATCTGCCGGTAAAAATGAACAGGATGCAAAATCTAAATTGGCACACGGTTCTATCATTCATTTTTGGAAAGGTGACTCGCTTTTACTTGTTGATGCTCTTAACAAAGGCTATGATGTAGTAAATTCAAAAAGTGTTTATACTTATCTCGACTACCCTATTGGCAGGACCTCTATATCAAAAGCGTACCATTTTTCGCCTATACCGCAGGGAGTTGACCGCGAACAGGCCATTCATATTTTAGGATTGGGTTGCCAGATGTGGGGTGAGGTTACCCCGAAAGCCGTAGATGTTTTTCAATATACTTTTCCGCGCATAGTCGCTTACGCCGAGGTAGGTTGGACTAATGAACAGAACAAAAATTTCGACAGGTTTACCGGTGCGTTAGTAAAAATGAAAAAATACTGGGATAAGGAGGGAATTTACTATTTGGAGGATTAGAAAAGACGATATTGAAAGTATAGTCGTTAAGAACGAATAAAGGTGAACATTTTAATCTGACACCATTTGTAAGTATTCTGATTTTCAAAAGAATATAAATAAAAAGTGTAGTTTTTTAAGTCTATGCTATTATGAAGCAGAACCTATATGTTCAGATTTTATGTAACAAATCAATTATTGCCCGACAAATTTTAGTCCAACTGAGAAGATATTTGCATTTAATCCATCGCTGCTGGTATAACGACTCAATTTAATGTTTATATTTTTAAAACCAAGACTACTGATCTTCTAATTGGGGAATTATTGAATGAACTTGAAGATTATAGTTATAAAATGGTGAATAGTAACAAAATTGTCACTAAACTTGTAGCGCAATAACATATATATTTGAGTATGCCATAGGTTTTTAGAATGTTTGGGATGCGGTTTTTCCTTTTTATTTCATGGAAAAGATGAGTAATTTAAGAATATAGAAGGTAAGGTTTGCTGAGGAAAACATCTACATCCTTACAAACGATGGTACACAAAAAAGTCATCCCCTTCGTTGGTTCGACAGGTTGTGGACTGCTACATCTGAACAACGTGAGCAATATGAGCTAAGCAGTTGGGAAGATTCAATTCATTGGCCGGAATTGGACGAAGATTTAAGTCTGGAAGGTTTCTACACTTACAATAAGGACGAAATAGAAAATCAAAAGTAAGAAACAAATCGAAGCCGCCTTGCACCAACTTGGCAAAGACCTTTTAGCGATAAAATTGTAGTTCGTAACCGCAAGATTGCCCCAAAAAGTTTGAAAAGAAGTAACCCATCCGGGTTACTTATATTGTCTCTTTAATCCAGCATCACAAACCCTGCCCAATCTTTCGGGTTGTACTTTGGTTTATTACGCATTTCCTTCTGTGATTCCAGAAAGCCTCGTGTTTATCCATTCCTCCCAACCATTTTTTGTAGAACGATTGCATCAGTTCCGAGGTTGGTGTGTCCGGAACTTTCCAAAGGCTCGTAATGATGGTTTTTACACCTGCCAATTTAAAGGTCCTTTGGAGACCGAAAACCCCTTCTCCACAGTCGCTATGGAATAGTCCCATTTACTTACGCTTTATTGCAATCTTTTTCATTGAGCTATCCAGTTGGTCAATTAATTTTAAATCTTCAGCAGCCAATCGCACTTTACTGTATTTTTCATATTCATATTCAGCAATTTGCATAGCCATTTCGTGCGAAATATTGCCTACATGTTCCAATATTGAGTTCTCGTTAATGGTTAGTATATCGTTTAGTTTTTTAATCCAATCAGCCATATACATTACCTTTTTTTGTCGTGCCTGATTTTCTGCAAAAGCCAGAAATTGCTCTACCAACAAGTTTAACTGGCTAAGTTCTGCTTCGTTCAGGTAGTTCTTGGCTATGCCTACATCTGTCTTCCGTATTTTTTCTCCTTGCCACGATGTTAATCCCATATTTTTATCGGTGGCAATAGCTCGTTGAGCAATTAGTTCTGCAGCAGTATGTTGTTGAATAGCCCAATGCAACTTTTTTTGTATGTTGGCAAAAAAATCGTGAGCATAACTTGTTTTGGCATCATAGTCTATACTGAGGGTAAAAATATCTTTTATTTTTTGGTAGAAAATGCGTTCTGAACTTCGGATGTCCCGGATACGCTCAACTAACTCATCAAAATAACGGATTTGACCGGCAGCCTTAATTCGCTTATCGTCCATGGTAAAGCCTTTGACGATGTATTCGTTTAGGCGTTGTGTTGCCCAAATACGAAATTGAGTAGCTACATGACTTTGAACACGATAACCTACTGAAGTAATAAGGTCGAGGTTGTAAATAGTAATCTTACGAGTTACCTCGCGACCACCCTCTTTTTGAACTTGTGCAATTTTTGCACAAGTTGCTTCTTCTGTCAGCTCTCCCGATTCATAAATATTTTTAATGTGCTTGACAATCGACGTTCGGTCGGTTTGAAACAAGGTTTCCAATTGATTTTGGTTCAACCACACGGTTTCATTTTCTAAGCGCACATCAATTTGGGTGGTGCCATCAGCAGTTTGGTACAGTATTAATGAGCTATTATTTTCCATATTTATTATTTTTTAAGCCGCAAAGCGGCAACCAATACTTTTTTGCATTCAACGGTTGTTAAACTGTGCTTTAGTCCAACATCACAAACCCTGCCCAATCTTTCGGGTTGTACTTTGAGTTATTGCGCATTTCCATCTGTGATTCGCGAAAAGCCTCGTGTTTATCCATGGCAACAAATGTAACGAATTATATTTTGCTGCAATTGTAATGTAATATGCCGATAATCAATTATAGATATTGGAGGTCTGAGATTATTAATCAATATTCAATCAATTAAAACTATCAACAACTTAACAATACTTCTTTAAAAAAGTGGAAATCTTGCAATATTCCAGGAAGTCTTTGACAATTATTTCAGTTTTTGATGTGTTAGGTTTGATAAAAAAGACAGTTTTTTGGCTGCATCCGGTACGCCTGCCAAACATTACTGTCAAAACAATGTTTTTGGCACTGTGCTAATAAGTTTGGGATTGCTTTTCCGAAAAATCCCCGAAAAAACGGGGCAGGCAGGAACATGTTCCGTGTAAGAGTTTATCTTTCAAATTCTGTCCCGTGTCGCACTCCGCGCAACGACAGGTCTTAAAATTGTATTTTGTTGAAAATCAAAATTATTAATGCAAATCAAAATCCAAGTAGAATCCCCGCCACGAAGTGGCAGCATATTCTAGCCCAACGGCAAGGCCTTGGGAAATATGTAAATAAAAATGTGTCGGATTGTTTATTGTGTATAAAAAATATGTAAATGTGTTTTGGGTTTTTGTTTAAAACCATCGTTATTTATGCTACCCTTTCAGGGTGACAACGGCGGTGGGTTTCATGGTTTCCCAAGGCGTGGCCATTGGGTTAGAGTATTTTAGGCTTTCAGCCTGTTAATCGTGCCGGGATTATTATAATGCAAAACAAAATGGTTAGCACTGAATTGATTAGGACAATCTCCCTCCATGAATTGTTATTGCGAATTAAGCTTCTATATACTAAATGGTTAGCAATTTCAAATTGCTTAATGCGGCAATCCCATGATTTGAAGCACAGTCAAAACATTGTTTTTGGCACAGTGCTTCTTAGAATGGGATTGCTTTGGGGTGCAATTTATTCCGATTTCAAAAGGTGATCCTTGCCGCACTCCGCGCAATGACAAGTTCTGAGGGTGAAAGTGCTGAAAAGTTGTTTGTGGTGTTCATGCAACTTTTAAAACTTTGTGGCGCAATCCACAAGTTTGAAGGTTTTATTCTGGGTATTGTCATTGCTAACCAAACAACAGTATATTAACCCAACTTGCAGCTTTTTCCATGAAATATAAGAAAAAATACCAAAATTCGTTTGAATATTTCCCGTGAACAAATTATTGACATCTGTAATAAACAGTACTAATGATACTTCAACGCGAAATAGCTGCAATAGCTCAAACTATGCATGTAGCCAAATTAACTATTGATAAAGTTTGGGTACTTGGCCATTTTCTTGATGCTATCTATTCGATAGATTGTTTGAAAGAGACGCTTGTTTTCAAAGGTGGTACTTGCCTAAAAAAATGTTTTTTACCTGATTTGATGATTTCTGATTTTACCATCTTTTCAAAAATATTTGTAGAACAGCGTTGGTTTTGAAAATATTATTTGGAGCGTTCAAAAAAAAATAGTGGTTAGAAATATTATTATTACCTTTGTAATGTAGCATGGTTCTGTAGTTTTAGATTCGCACTGAGATTACTAAATTTTAAGATCATAACAGAATCGCTGAGCTTCTTTGTTAGGCCTATTATCAACTGCTGTCTGCTCTTAGATAAGTGCAAAACAAAACCTACATTGAAACATTCAATCGAAAATAAACAGTATATTTGCATTGTGTTTTATGGTACTATAGGGGGATATATTTACCCCATATAATAATATAATCAATAATGACAAGAACTTATTTTTCTCGGAATTTAAACGCTGACCAACAAGAGTTTATTCATCTAATTGATGAATATGAAGTCAGTATTTTTTCTAAAGAAACTATCGAGAGCTATTTGCAGTGCACCTTTATGAAACTCAATGAGATCCTGGAAAATCTTGTACAAAAGAAATTTCTTTACCGCCTTGAACGTGGTAAGTACTGCCGTTCAACATTCAAAAACGATATGGTTATCGGTTGTTTTTTAACCACTGACGGTATTGTAGCATATTGGTCTGCTCTTAATCTACATGGATTAACAGAACAATTCTCAAATACGATGTTTATTCAAACAACCAAGCAGAAAGAACGAAAACTTATATCCGGTACAACATTTCAGTTTGTAAAGGTAAAGTCAACAAAGATCGCAGGCATTGCAAAACAGGGGTATGGTAGTAATGCTTTTCCCATGACAGATGTTGAAAAAACAATCGTTGACTGTTTCGACTTGCCACAACATTCAGGAGGATACTCTGAATTAATAAGGGCTTTTGCTTCCACCTCGCTTGACGCTCAGAAAATGATTGATTACTGTTTAATTATTAATAACATAGCAGTTACGAAGCGCATAGCATGTATAGCCGATATTTTGGGAAAAAAGAAGTTTACCCCGTTTTTGAAATATGCAAAGAATGTTGTTAATGAGGTATATACACTTCTCGACCCTTTTGGTGCAGACGAAGGTGAATTCATAAAAGAATGGAAAATTCGTTTGAATATTTCCCGTGAACAAATTATTGACATCTGTAATAAACAGTACTAATGATACTTCAACGCGAAATAGCTGCTATAGCTCAAACTAAGCATGTCGCCAAATTAACTATTGATAAAGATTGGGTACTTGGCCATTTTCTTGATGCTATCTATTCGATAGATTATTTGAAAGATGTGCTTGTTTTCAAAGGTGGTACTTGCCTCAAAAAATGTTTTTTACCCGATTATCGTTTTTCGGAAGATTTGGACTTCACTTGCCGGGATAAAGGTTTCAAATTAAAAAAGTCACACATTGAAAGTATTTGCTACCTACTGGAAAAACGCGCCGGAATCCCAACATATATTGAAAAATTCATGAACTTAGAACATGAAAATAAACCAACTGGCTATCAAGTTGTTGTTAAGTTTTGGGGTGCAGACCACAAACAAAGTGAGACACCTCCGGTGCCGTCACGTTGGTTGACAAGTGTAAAAATCGAAATTATAACTTACGAAAAATTGATACTGGCACTTGAAGAAAAACAAGTCATACATAATTATTCCGATTCTCTTACTGAGGCTGTTTCCAATGTCCCTTGTTACTCAATTGCTGAAATGATATCCGAAAAGCTGCGTGCACTCATCCAACGTTCCTATTCCGCTCCGCGTGATTACTATGATATCTTGATGTTATCACAAGCTTTTAATGATTTGGATTACAATGCAATCACAAGTACATTTCTTGAAAAGATGAAATTTAAAGGATTGATATTCGCTGGTACTGAACAATTCCTCGATGCAAAGAGTGACAAAATAGTAAGAACAGCTTGGAAAAATAGCCTTGCACATCAAGTTCCAAATGGGAATTTGCCAGGTTTTGATAAGGTGAAAGAGGATTTATTTGGTTTATTTGACAAAATATTTCCAAAAAATATTCCATAAGTGATTTGAGTAGCTTTTCTTCATTGTAGAGAGATACGGAATGGTCAATATTTTTTATAAGTTCCTCAAACGTTTTGATATTCATATGTTTGAGATAATTGTTTTTATTATTCCATTTATTCTTTCTGCTTTACCATTTTCCCACGGATATTCTTACATTCAATTGACCAGTTTGTATTTTGTTGTAATTGTGACAAATTCCTTGTCGTAATATTGACCGCTGCCATCAGAATGAAAAATTATACCAGTCTTTATTTTTCCTCTCCTTGATTTATTTACCATGTATATCGCCGGAATTGTTGTTAATTCTGTTGTAAGCCGTTTTTGATACACTATGACCCAATATCATGCGGGAAAAACAATCCATTATAAAGGTATTGTAATGAAACTTCCCACATACTTAAAAGTAGATTATATTACTGCTAAATGCTTGTTTTACAATTGTCAACTCCAGTTTCGCAAGGTGATTTTCAAACCTTATCACGCCGTTGCTGTTTGTTGTTGGTTGAATATTTTGCTGTTGTCGCTTTCGCTTTCTAATATTGTCCTTACTCCTTTCATACGGTTATTGCTATAAATTAAAAGCCACCTGCTTACGCTTGATACGCGTACTTCATATCAGAGACTCACTTGAGCAATAGTAGTCATTTTTTTGCTCGATCTCACGTACCTTCTTTAGCTTAAATTCTTCGCTAAACGCTCTTCTAGGTCTCTCTTCGATACTCTGTTTAAATTTTTGTCCTTTTGCCATTTTTACCGTTTTATAAATTAATTTTATACTCTTAAAATGGTCAAAATATTTCAGTATCTGACATTAACCATATAGATTAATAAACAAGGAAATTCAAAATGAAAACAAAACAAATTGAACGCAGACAGTTTATCGAAACAGTCTCTCTTGGCACAATTGGAGCTGTAGTGACAAGTAATGTCCCGGCAAACGGGTCAATCCTAACCGGTAATAATGACGCAGGAAAATTGGCAATTCTGGGTGGAAATCCTATCGTGAAAAATAAAGTTTGGCCTGCATGGCCATACGTTGATGAGAAGGTTATTGAAAAAATCATTGCCGTTACAAAAAGCGGGAAGTGGTGTAGAATTGACAATTTTAAAGAGGGTACTGTTGCAACGTTTGAGCGTGAATTTGCCCGATTGATAGGTGTTAAAACCTGTGTTGCAACAGGTTCCGGTACTCAGGCTTTGAATTCAGTGGTCGAAGCTCTTGGAATCGGACCAGGAGATGAAGTAATCACCTCTCCATATACAGATATGGGGACTATTGCTTCAATATTGGTTAGCAGAGCCTTACCTGTTATGGCTGATGTTGATAAGGAATCTTTTCAGATTGATCCGACTGATGTAGAGCGGAAAATAACCAATAATACCAAGGCAATTATGCCGGTTCACATGATGGGACAAGCATGTGACATGAAGTCAATAATGCAGATAGCGAAAAAAAATAACCTCAAAGTTATAGAGGACGCATGCCAGGCTCATTTGGCTGTCTATAAGGGTAAAACTCTTGGAACGATAGGAGATGCAGGCTGTTTTAGCTTTCAATCCAGTAAAACTATATCCTGTGGCGAGGGGGGAGGCATTATCAGTAATGATGACAAACTGATTGATGACTGTTACACAGTTCAGAATCATGGAACGAACCGACAGGGAAGATCAGTTACCATTGGGTCAAAATACAGAATGAATGAATTGGAGGGAGCTATTCTTTTAGGTCAGCTGGCAGGTGCAAAAGAACGTTTTGAAACACGTAACAAAAATGCTGTTTATTTAACCTCAAAATTAAAGGATTTTCCCGGACTACGTCCACAAAAATTGTATGAAGGGACTGAAAGTGGATCATTTTACCTTTACACAATGACTTATGATAAAAAATACTTTAACGATGCACCACGGGATAAATTTTTAAAGGCAATTGCTGCTGAAGGTATATCGTTAAGCCCTTATATCCCAAATGGTTTACACCGTGAGCCGTGGACAGACCATATTATAAGCCTGAATTCCTATAAGAAAATGTATTCGTCCGACCGCTTAAAACAATTCAAAGAGGATTTGAATTTGCCTAACTGTGATCAGGTTTGTGAAAATATGATAATGTTCTGGGCTTCTGGTCCATTGCTGGCAACACAATCCGATATGGATGACGTTATCAATGCCATAATGAAGGTCTATGAAAACAGGGACAATCTGTCTTTAATATAATTTCGGTATCTATGTTTAGATGTCATTACAAAATATTTTGTTTGGTGTTGTTGGTATTGTGGATCTTAGATGGAAAAGCAAAAGGAATAATGACAAAATTTCCTTCAAGAGCATCGGATACCACAGAGATAAGGATATCAACCTTCGATATTGATGCAACGCCACCTGTTGGCAGTCAGCTTGCTTACGATCTTATGGTTAATACTTGGGATCTGGGCTTACGAGCCAAAGGAATAGTAATATTGGGATCAGGAAAGCCAATTGTTTTGTGTGCTGTTGACTGGCTTGGCATTGCAAATGAGGGACAGGATGCTTTTAAGGCTGCGTTAGCCGATGCGGTAAAGTCTGATCCCGATAGGATTGCAGTACATACACTGCATCAACATGATGCTCCAATCTGTGACTTTAGTGCCGAACGGATATTGAAAAGTAATAATATTTTGCCTCAAAGTTTTGATGGGACTTTTCAACGTGAGTTAATTCAAAAGTTAAAAATTGCGGTCAGGAATTCGTTGTTAGTATCCCAAACGGTGACACATTTTAGTATCGGAAAAGCTCCTGTCCATAAAGTTGCTTCAAACAGACGGATTATTGGAGATAACGGTAAAGTGATCGCCACACGGTACTCTTCCTGTACTGATTCATTATTAAGGAATTGTCAATATATAACATACTCAATAATTGAATTATTTAGTTATCTTTGTCGAAAACGACAATGGAAACTAATGACGTTATTAAGGCTCGTATAGACACGGTTCTTCCAATTTTGAACGAACGGCAGCGCAGGAT
>CAILKW010000717.1 GCA_903834845.1 uncultured Bacteroidia bacterium
ATGTTAAATTATTATTGTATTTCATTGATATAGAGGATGTTAAAATATTTGCCTAAAAAAGTTATCAACAATTTATTTTTTTTATCACATTTACAATGTTTGATTAACTAATTTTGACATTACGGATGGACACTAATTAGTAACGTTGTTAAAATAATCCGGCATTACATTTTCTTAAACCACATAAACGAACCTACATTGTAGTATGCTAATTTCAGCTCGGGATTGGCTTTTAATTGCTTTTCAGTGTATGGGAATTGTGGAACTAGGACATCGTCACCCAATTGCCAGTTGGCAGGAGTAAGGTAACGATCATTACCTGTACCGGCAGTTTGAAGAGCAATAACAGTTCGTTTTATTTCTTCCATATTACGGCCAATATTCATCGGATAAAAATAGATTGCCTCAATTTTGTTCTCCGGACTTACAATAAATACTCCACGTACATCTTTAGTTGTACTGGCCGGAATATGAAGCATACCGTAGCTTCTTGATACTGTCATCCGGTTATCATCAACAAGAGGAAAATTGATCCTTACAGGAGCTTTTCCTTTGTAAGTAGTCTCTTCGAGAGCTTTTTTCCACATAAAATGTTTTTGAAGTGTATCGGTCGAAATAACAACGAGTTTTACATTTAGTTTTTCGAACTCGTCCTGCATATTAGCAAGTGTCAAAATCTCGGAGGAGCAAACAGGCGTAAAATCGCGGGGGTGACTAAAAATAATTTTCCATTTACGGCCATAATCCTGTGGAAAATTTAGCGTGCCGGATGTCGTCTCGGCAGTAAACGAAGGAGCATCATCACCAATCATTGGGATATTTCCAAGGCTCTTGTCTTGTGACTTCAAATTGACAGAGCAAACAAATAACACAAAAAACAAAACTAAACTGATTTTCATTACTGTAATTTTTTTAATACTTTTTATCTTAAAAGATATTCTTAATTTTTTATTAAATTTTTAAACAACAAGGTGCGTATTTGGAGCTGCATTTAAAGCTCAATACAAATAGGTAACATTTGAAAGCCATTTGCTTTTAAGACTACAATACGCTAAAATAAAAAAAATGTTTCATTAATATCTTTTTTGACATTTAGTATTGAAAACACATTTTAGTTTTGCTTTGGCTTTTTATAAAATTTCAATTAGTTCATATACATCTATTTATCCTTTCCAGGTACGATTAGGCAATCACACCTGAGCCAATCAATTCATCTTCAAGATACCAAGCTGCAAATTGACCTGAGGTGATTCCGCGTTGCTTGTTATCGAAAAGAATATAGATTCCGTCATTTTTCATAAAAACTATTCCTTGTTCAAGAGGCTGACGATATCGAATCCGAATAAGAAAACTTCGCTCTTCTCCTTCATTCAACGCTAAGTCGGGTCGCACCCAGTGAATGTCCTCTTTTGGGATAAACAATCCATGGCGAAAGAGACCCGGATGATCTTTCCCTTCGCCCACATATATAATATTGCGGACTACATCGGTACCGATAACAAAAAGCGGCTCTTGGTATCCGCCAATATTCAATCCTTTTCGCTGACCTATTGTATAAAAGTGTGCCCCATTATGCTCACCTATAACTTTACCGTTCCAGGGTTTGTAAGGAAATGGAGAGCAAAGTTTATCTAAGAATTGAGGAATCAATGGCAAATCTATTTTTTTAAACATAAATAAATCAGGAATCTCAATCACATTTCCCTTTTTAGCAACCAGCTTTTGTTGAAGAAAAACCGGCAGATCAACTTTGCCCACAAAACATATACCCTGCGAATCTTTTCTTTCGGCGGTAATCAAACCATGCTGACGGGCTATTTCGCGAACATCAGGCTTCAGTAAATGACCAATTGGAAACAAAGATTTCGATAGCTGATCCTGATTCAATTGACATAAAAAATAACTCTGATCTTTATTTTGATCTGTACCTGCAAGTAATCTGTAATAGTTGATTCCTTCATTATCAACAATTTCTCTTCTGCAATAATGGCCGGTAGCTACATATTTCGCACCAAGTTCAAGTGCCTTTTCCATAAAAAGATCAAACTTAATTTCGCGGTTGCATAGTACGTCAGGATTGGGAGTTCTCCCTTTTTCGTATTCCGAAAACATATAATCAACTACACGTTTACGGTAAAATTCAGAGAGATCAACAACATGAAAGGGAATATCCAATTTTTTGGCAATCATTTCGGCAAATGTAACATCGTCCTCCCAAGTACAACCAGCTGTGAGCGTTCCTGTGTTCTCTTTCCAGTTGATCATAAACACAGCAATTACATCATACCCCTCCTTTTTAAGGAGATAGGCAGCCACACTTGAATCAACTCCGCCGGAAAGTCCAACTACAACCTTTTCTTTCGTCATAATGGTGCAAATTTACCGCTTTTGAGTAAGAAAGAAAATTTAGAAGGGTTTGGTTAAGAAATTTATGCTCAAAAAAATATTAACTTTGTACTATGTTCGCACGCTTATCACATTTTTTCAAAAATATTGACCGCAAAGATTACAGGCCAATATTCGGAGGACTGGAAATTCTGAAATTTCTGGGACCAGGATTGTTGGTCACTGTTGGGTTTATTGATCCCGGCAACTGGGCTTCCAATCTGGGTGCGGGTGCTCAATTTGGTTATTCTCTTCTCTGGATGGTAACTTTATCAACAATTATGCTGATCATGCTTCAGCACAATGTGGCGCATCTTGGTATTGCAACGGGTCTTTGTCTTTCGGAAGCTGCCACCAAATATATGAAACCTCGCTATTCGATTGCTGTACTTATTACTGCTATTTTGGCATCTATTTCAACATCCCTCGCAGAAATTTTGGGTGGTGCAATAGCATTGAATATGCTATTTGGGATTCCTATTCGTGCAGGTGCTGTACTTGTAGTGATATTTGTACTTATCATGCTCTTTACCAGCGGTTATCAGATGATCGAAAAATGGATTATTGCATTCGTTTCAGTTATTGGTCTCTCGTTTTTATATGAACTTTCGCTTGTGAATATTGATTGGAATACAGCAATCCGATCATGGGTAACTCCAAGTTTTCCAAAACATTCAATGATTATAATTATGAGTGTGTTAGGAGCTGTTGTTATGCCTCATAATCTTTTTCTCCACTCTGAAATTATTCAGAGCCGACAATGGAATCTTCAGGACGAAAAAACAATAAAAAAGAGGCTCAATTACGAGTTTCTCGATACACTTATATCAATGTTTATTGGTTGGGCTATCAATAGTGCAATGATTTTGCTTGCCGCAGCCACATTTTTCAAAGCTGGTGTGGCGGTAACAGAATTACAACAAGCCAAAAATCTGCTCGGTCCATTATTAGGAATTCATGCAGGAGTGGTATTTGCTGTTGCCCTTCTTTTTTCAGGAATAGCCTCAACAATCACTTCAGGAATGGCTGCAGGTTCAATTTTTTCAGGAATCTTCAGTGAGCCTTACGATATTAAAGACAACCACTCAAGACTGGGAATTACAATTTCATTTATTGTGGCTCTTCTTGTTATTTTCATTATTTCGAATCCTTTCAGCGGGCTGATTTACTCACAAATGATTCTCAGCATTCAACTTCCGATTACAATCTACGTACAGGTGTGGCTCACTTCGTCCGAAAAAGTTATGGGTAAATACAAGAACAATAAATCAGACAAAATATTGCTCTACCTGATTGGAGGTATCGTAACAGCCTTAAATATTGCTCTGTTCATCAGTTTCATTAATTAATTTTAATCAGATAATACGATTATGCCAGTCTTAAAGAAACATCAGGATCCTATTGGTCACGCAGTTTGGGATTATTTAAACGGAATCAAAGGAGAACCCATTATTGTAAAAACCAATATCGCCGAAGATGAACAACTTTTACCTGCTTATTTTTTCAGAACTTTTGATAAGATGCCTGTTCAGGAGCAAGAAGCTTTAAAACGATGTTCAGGAAAAATACTTGATATCGGAGCAGGTGCAGGGGTTCATTCTATTTGGCTTCAGAACCAGGGTTTTGATGTTGATTCATTTGATATTTCACCGTTATCTTGTGATACAATGCGCAAAAGGGGGATAAAAAATGTATTTCTAAAAGATGTTTATACTCTGAAAGAACAGAAATATGATACTATACTTTTGCTGATGAACGGTGCAGGTGTTGCACAGACATTACCGGGACTTGAAAAATTATTGCTGCACCTGAAAACTCTGCTTAATCCCGGAGGTAAAATTCTTGCTGATTCATCTGATTTGCTCTACCTGTTTACTGACGAAAACGGCGAAATGTGGGTTGACATCGCTGCCGATACCTATTACGGCGAGCTTGAGTATCAACTTAGTTATAAAACAATTATAGGAAAGCCATTCCCCTGGCTGTTTGTTGATCCTGAAACTTTTGCCAATTATGCAAAATTATGCGGGTTTACAGTGAAAGACAAAATTGCAGGGGTTCATTTCGATTATATGGTAGAGATAGTAGTAGAATAAATTACCGGAATAAACCATCTTTTAAAAGATAAAAAAATAATAACTTTGCAGAATATTTTCGAAATAGAATACTCAAAATGAACACAACTTCACCTTCAATTACTTTATCTGATAAACGTACAGATATCTCACAATGGTTTGACAATCTGGTTAATTCAATAAGATTGGAAGAACTCCAGTTAGTTTCAGGAGTTGCAGACAAGGTGAAGCAGGATTTCTGGAGACCTTTATTGGAAAATAATAATCTTGACATTGCTCTAAGAAGTCGCGAAATGAGTAGTAGATTGATTGTACCTGAACTTATCTCAGACTATCTAATCGGTTTAAGAGAACGTAACATCAATCTTATTTCACTTTCATTGCAATTATCCGATTCAAAATTATTAGTTTGGGTGGTTGTAAACGATGATGATGAAGCTTCTGGGGATCAACTATTCTTGCACGAAGCCATGATTAACTCAAAATATAGTGATTATGGATTCCATATTTCAACTACAATTATGGAAAAATCTGATGATTGTTCCACACCTTCCCAATATCATCAAATATTTTAATGGCAAATTTTGCAGAACATATATCTCATGCTAAGAAGAATCTACTTTTTCTGGAGGAAATTAATGGCAAATTGACTTGCCAATATTGGGACTGGAATGTTACGGTATGCTATTACGTTGCAGTTCATCTTGTAAATTCACATATAGCTTCAATTTCCGATCTGCATTATCGAAATCACGAAGAGATATCAAATGCCTTGAATCCATACAAAAAATTGTCATTAACCAAGTTCCCTGAAAAGGTTTATCTGGCATATAACCAACTTCAAAATTTATCAAGACGAGCAAGGTATCTGATCAGTGAAGACCTAAAAAATCGAAGTGTAGATGCTAATTTAACAAGAGAAAAGCATTTTAAACGAGCTTTAGTCCATCTCGAAACATTGTTGGAATATATCACTACAAGCTATGACCTCAGTATTTTAAGGGTCAGAATCAATTGTCCTGAAGCAAAAAGTGCAGGATTAAAACATTTTGAGATCTTATGAAATTACACTTTATGAATTTCACAAAATTTTAAATTCTGTTCTACGGTTTTGCGATCTTCCCTCTTCTGAAGAATTATCGGCTAATGGAATTGAAAATCCATATCCTTTGCTTTTTATCCTTGAAGGTGAAACACCCAGATTTATCAAGGAACTAACAACTGCATCAGCTCGTTTTCCGGATAATATCAAATTATAATCTTCCGAACCCTGACTATCGGTATGCCCGCCAATTTCAATCACTAATCCGGGATTCTTGGTCATAAAGTCCGTCATTTCCCTGAGCTGACCTTGTGATTCAGGCTTTAATCGAAATGAATCGGTTTCGAAAAATATATTTTTAAGGATGGTTATTTGACCCTTTTCAATAGGATCGAGAGCTATATTCAACTTCATTGGCTGATGCCGGTTGAATGTTTCTAATAAATTGAAGTTCTCGGAATGAAAAAGGAAACCTTCTTTCGAGATGTTCAATCCGTAGTTATGCCCAGAAGGAAGACAAAAAAGAAATTCACCGTCATTCTCAAATGGATAAAAATGTTGTATTGATTTATTTGTAATTAAATTATTCAAAACAATATCGGGGGAGATTAACTGACCTGTTTTTCGGTTGACAATAGTTCCCTTAACCCAAGAAACAGGCCGGGGTCTTAATGTTTCAGGAAGCACAAATGTAAAAATATCACGTCCCCCTAAACCACTCTTATTTGCAGTAAACCACGCCCTTTCACCTGAAACTTCCACCACCAGACCATCTTCATCACCTGAAGTATTAACAGGATAACCAAGATTTTGGGGAATTGAAGTTTTTAGGCTGTCGGCCAGAATAAAAAATAAGTCTTTCCCACCCATCCCTGGCCAGAAATCGGAAGCAAAATAAAGGGTTTCACCATCGGCATGGATAAAAGGAGAGAATTCATTTCCCAAAGTATTCACGCTTTCAAGGTTAATTACCTTACCGTAAACAGGATAACCCTCTGGAGAAACACCCAGCCTTTCTGCTTTCCAGACATCCATCTTACCTTTTCCACCTTTACGGTTACTCGTAAAATATAACCACCGGCCATCTGCCGAAACAGATGGCTGCGATTCCCAAGCAACAGAATTTACCGGATTTCCAAGATTCACAGGCTCAGACCATTTGCCTTTCTGCCTGACAGACATATATATATCACAACTTCCCAGTCCATCCTCACGATTACAGCCGGTAAAAAATAAAAGTCGTCCATCAGCTGAAATGCACTGTGCACCTTCATTTTCTTCAGTATTAATAGGTGCACCCAATGGAGTTGCTTTTTGCCAAACTGTTGAATCATAACGTGAAACATAAAAATCTTCCTGTGCTAACTCAATATTTTTTACATCTTTTTCACTCCTAACTAAGCGGGTAAATACCAGAGTATTTGCCTCACCATTTAAACTTGGCCAATATTCATCATCAGCAGTATTGATCGCTTTCCCAACATCCTCAGGATGAAAAGGAACTGGAGATTCTATGGAAGTTACTGCAAACCGGCAAGATTTGAGAAGACGGTTCTCCTCAATTGTGATTGTTTTTTTTAGCACAACATAATGCTCTATATTTCTCCTTGCCTCAGCATATCGGGCCTCAGAATATAATAGTTCAGCAAGAAACAAATAACCTGGCGGATATTGCTCATAGCTGATTTTCAATCCATTTATAAGGGCCTCCTCTTCAAGTTTATGTTCTCCGGTTTCATGGTAAATATCTGCCAAACCGAAAAACGCCATAAAATACTTTGGGTCATATTTCAAAACCTGATTGAGTTGTTCAATAGATTTGTCCTTATCGCCGGACTGAGCACTTATTTTGGCTTGATTATAAAGTACATCGGTCTTATTTAACAATGAATTGGTATTTTGACCGATACAATCCCCAATAATTAACAAAAGAATGATTACCAAAACTAACTTACCCATAATATCTGATTAAATATCTTTGACAAAATTGTATAAATCTTCCTTACGTTTCTTCACAAATATAGCATCTTATGTGATATCGCATTGACTATTTTTACTTATACCTATATTCAAAGTTAATGTTTAGTTTCGGGAATAAAAAAACGTATAAAATACTTATAAACCTCAAATTGATGGACATAACAGATTAAGACTACCGGTGCATTACCTAATCGGAGTTGGCTGATAAATGTAGCGTAATCCGAAACACGTTTCATTTTTGGTTGAATTGCCCTTACTTTAGAGAACTTGAAAACTTGGATACCAGAAACGACAAAGGATCCTACTCTCTTTACAGGTGAGATTTCAATTTGAACGGTTGGTGATTATTGAGGAATGAATTTCATTTTATATCTTTGTAAAAAAAAGCCATGACAACAATAATAATAGATGAACGCACAATTGAGGCAAAAAAAATGGTGGAATTTTTAAAAACCCAAAGATTTGCTAAGGTTTTTAATGATAAAAACATCGAAATTTCTGAAACGGAAGAAGTCCCTTATAATCCGGAATTTGTAAAAAAAATTTTAAGAGGGAGGGCAAGTAAAGGAAAGGCAATAAAAGTAGCAGATTTATGGAAGTAATCTACAAAGATACTGCTCTTGAGGATATTAAGTTTTGGAAAACAAGTGGTAAAAAAATTATTCAAAACAAAATTACCAAACTGATAGAGGATATTCTTCTACACCCATATACAGGTATAGGGAAGCCAGAAGGATTGAAACATAAACTTAGCGGTTCATGGTCACGTGAAATTGATAAAAAGAACCGGTTGGTTTATGAGGTTGTAGGAAATGAGATTCATATTCTTTCGCTACGCGATCATTATTACGACAAATAAAAACAGTAAAATCAACCCATCGGTTTAGCAGATCAGTTGACAGCAACAAAAAACCTCGGTCATTCGCCGGGGTTTTTTGTTGCTGTCACCGCTTTTGAAGTCCATTTAAAAGCTAAAAAACCGGGTAAACGTCCGGTATTTTGTGCCTGAAATTGGCCATTGATATTTATCGTTGTCTATTGCGTTAAATCACTTATGACGTCTGAACTTTGTTTTTTGGTGAAACATTGTGCCTCTAATTTCATGATTCCACTTTTAAAATTAAAGACACTATGTTCACAAAAGTTCAAACTGTTGCTTATATACTAATCTCTATAATTAGATACTATTAACAGCGTTTAAATCATCAAAAGCCACTTTTAGCCTTGCAATTAAAGTCTCTTCACCCTTGCGTAACCACACGCGAGGATCGTAAAATTTCTTATTTGGCTTATCGGATCCTTCAGGATTTCCTATCTGTCCCTGAAGATAACTGTGATTAGTAGCTTCAAACTGACGGATACCATCCCAGAAAGCCCATTGCGTATCTGTATCAATGTTCATTTTGATTACGCCATAACTGATTGCCTCTCTGATTTCGGCATGAGTTGAACCTGAACCGCCGTGGAACACAAAATTAACAGGATGTGCATCGTCAATACCAAGCTTTTCTTTAATATAATCCTGTGAATTTTTAAGTATGATTGGCATAAGTTTCACATTGCCAGGTTTGTAAACTCCATGAACATTTCCAAAAGAAGCCGCTATGGTAAAGTTAGGAGAAACTTTGCTCAATTCCTGGTATGCGTAAAAAACATGAGCAGGCTGTGTGTATAACAGACTATTATCGAGTCCGCTGTTATCAACGCCATCCTCTTCACCACCAGTGATTCCAAGTTCAATTTCAAGTGTCATACCTATTTTACTCATTCGCTCAAGGTAACGTTTGCTGATAGCAATATTCTCTTCGATAGGCTCTTCCGAAAGATCGAGCATGTGAGAACTAAAAAGTGGTTTACCTGTTTCGGCAAAATGTTTTTCACCTGCATCCAAAAGCCCGTCAATCCAGGGAAGAAGTTTTTTAGCAGCATGGTCGGTATGCAAAATTACACGAACACCATAAGCTTCGGCAAGTGTATGTATGTGTATAGCTCCGGCAATAGCACCAAGAATGGCCGCTTTTTGTCCTTCAAGTTTTAATCCCTTACCGGCATTAAACGCAGCTCCCCCGTTTGAATACTGAATCATAACGGGTGCATTGACTGTTTTTGCTGCTTCCATAACTGCATTCACAGTTGAAGAACCAACCACATTTACGGCAGGAATAGCAAATCCATTAGCTTTTGCCACTTTAAAAATATACTGTAAGTCGTTACCTGTTACCACGCCCGGCTTTACTACATCTGATATTTTATCCATAATTCAATTATTAAATTGTAATTCACAAATTTACGGAGTTCATACTATAATTCATGTCTTTAAAGGTTAAGATTTGGTTAACAAAGATTTGGTAAAAAATGCAATGGTTTATATATTTGCGCCTGAAATGAATTTTCAGTTTAGTATTTTTTGATGTTCAAGTATTAATCATAAATTTAGGTTAAATGTCTATAAGTTACAAAAATCTTGGCTTGGTGAACTCGAAAGAGATGTTCGCAAAAGCAGTAATGGGAGGTTATGCCATCCCCGCTTTCAATTTCAATAACATGGAGCAGTTACAGGCAATTATTAAGGCATGTGTTGAAACCAATTCACCTGTTATTCTGCAAGTTTCGAAAGGTGCTCGGGAATATGCGAACCAGACACTACTGCGTTACATGGCAGAGGGTGCTGTACAATATGCAAAAGAAATCAGCAATGGTGTTGGTATTCCAATCGTTTTGCACCTCGACCACGGCGACAGTTTCGAGACTTGTAAAAACTGCATTGATATGGGATTTTCATCTGTAATGATTGATGGATCACACTATTCGTACGAAAAAAATATTGAAATTACACGTCAGGTTGTAGAATATGCCCACCAGTTTGATGTAACAGTCGAAGGTGAATTAGGAATTCTCTCAGGTATTGAAGATGATGTTGTTGCAGCAAAATCAATCTATACAGACCCTGACGATGTCATTGATTTCACCGAAAAAACAGGTGTTGACTCTTTGGCGATTTCAATCGGAACTTCGCATGGAGCTAACAAATTTACTCCGGCACAGTGTACCCGCGATGAAAACGGTGTTTTAATACCTCCTCCACTCCGTTTCGACATTCTCGAAGAGATAGAAAAACGGATGCCAGGTTTCCCTATTGTTTTGCACGGCGCATCCTCGGTTCCTGCCGATTTGATAAAAGTAATCAATGACAATGGTGGTGCTATGAAAGATGCAGTTGGTATTCCTGAATCACAATTAAGAAGAGCTGCTGCATCATCAGTTTGTAAAATCAATATTGACTCCGATGGAAGAATTGCCATGACAGCAGCTATCCGTCAGGTATTTGCCGCTAAACCCGGAGAATTTGACCCGCGCAAATATTTGGGTCCGGCACGCGAAGCATTGAAAGAGCTTTATAAACACAAAATCAATAATGTATTAGGCTCTGCCGGGGCTGGTAAATAAATTGTGATCTATAAACATTTTCAACCGGTTATCTTTCTTAAAGGTAACCGGTTTTTTTTTGAAGATATGCCTCTAAAAAAGTTGTATCCCAGACAGTTTTGATGTTTCACACTCTGGTTTCGATACAAAGGAATAATCAAATAAATTTCGTAAATTTGCTAACTAAATCAATGCAAATGGACAGCATATTTATTTCAATTGAAGAGATTAAAAAGAAATATCCCGATGAATGGGTACTACTCGGTGATCCGGAAATACAAAACACGTCTGTGCTTGGAGGTATTGTTTTATACCATAGCAAGGACAAAAAAGAAGTTTGTTATATCGGACGAGATAAAACTACCGGATATTCAACTGTTACTATTGCTTTTGCAGGTAGCCTTAAGCAAAATCGTAAAATTGGAATATTGAGCAGAATATGAAAATATTCAATTTCGACTATGTTCAGCAGATTTTTGCTTGAAACAAACACTATTCCTTTTTTATTGAAGCAAAGTGGTTTTGTCAATAAACCTTTGTTGATCCATCATATTTTAAAACATCCTATTGTTTATTTATAAAACAATTTGTATATTTGCTACCCATAAAGCAAAATACAAAATGATATGAGCACAGAATTGTCACAAAAGCAAATAGGTCAGCGAATCACTGATCTTCGCAAAGTTAAGGGACTATCACAGGAAAATTTGGCCAAAAGCATCAGGATTTCCCGTCCTTCATTGGCTCAGATAGAATTGGGAAACAGATGTGTTGATGTTCTTGAATTGCATAGATTATCAATGGTATTAGGTTTTTCGTTAGATGTTTTTATGTCCGAAGATTTTAAAATCAGTCCAAATGTAGAACCTCAGTCTGATGAAAAAATAAAAATAGCCGATGAACGAATTTCTGTTCCAACGCTGAATGTCAATAAGTTTAAAAATATCTTGCTTTATATTTTAGAGAGATGTGCAGGCAAGCCTAATGTCGGTGAAACTGTTCTTTACAAGCTTCTTTATTTTTGCGATTTTAATTATTACGAATTGTATGAAGAGCATTTAACCGGTGCAACATATCGTAAACTACCTTTCGGTCCCGTTCCGCAGGAGATTGATCCTATCATTTCTCTAATGATTGAAAGCAGTCAAATACAGCGAATTAAAACTACATATTTTGATAAAATCCAAACTCGATACATCCCACTTGTCAAGCCGGATTTAACCGAATTAAGAGCAAGTGAAAAGGAGGTTATTGATAAAGTCATTGATCTTATGGCAGATTGGACAGCAGTGAAAATCAGTAATTATTCGCACAAAGATTTACCCTGGGAAGTAGCCGAGGATGGGAAAGAAATTAGTTATGAATTAGCATTTTACAGAGAAATACCATATTCTGTAAGAGTTTATGACGAGAATGAAAATTGAATCAGGGGCGTTTTTTACCTTAAATACAGACAAATATTAGTTTATGGAATTTGATGCACTGCAGGAATTTGAAAAAGATATAAAGCAACTTCTCAAAAAGTACAGGACACTTAACGACGACTTGGACGAAGTGAAATCTATTTTAAAGAAGAAACCCGATGAAAGACCGCCCTTTAGTTTTCGTATTGACAGTCTGGGAATAGAAACCTGTGTTATCAAAGTTAAGAAGATAGCCTGTAAGGCTCTGAAAGGTAAAGGAGTAAACAGTGGATTGAGGTTAGTTTATGCCTATTTTGAGGTAGCAGCCAAAATTGTATTTATTGAGTTGTATCATAAAAATGAAAAAGAGAATGAAGATCGGCAGAGAATTCTTGACAATTTCAAATAAAATCTTTACAACAAAAAAAGTGTAGGAGTTAACCTAAAATCATTATATTTGCCTTATGATTACAAAAGATGAAATATTATCAAAGTTGATTGAGCTTAAACCAATTCTTTACAGAGATTATGCTGTTAAAGAAATTGGGTTATTTGGTTCATTTTCTGACAATTCAAATACTGAAAATAGTGACATTGATCTTCTTGTAGTTTTTGAGAGACCGATAGGGTGGAAGTTTTTTACTCTTGAAATATACTTTGAAAAGGTGTTTGGCAGAAAGATTGATTTAGTGACCAAAAATGCGCTCAAAGCGCAGATAAAGGACAGAATTTTAAATCAATATATTCCGGTGTGGACTCCTAAATAGCAATTAACTTCTTGAATTATAAGGCAATCTATTTTCAAAACCCAGAGGGTTTGCATGTTTATAGAAACAGATTGATACCATGAAACGTACGACTCCGGCGGAGTCGTATCCTCAGCCTTGGTTTCATTTTCTATAAATATATGACCTCGCTGAGGTCAAAAGAAACAGATTGATAAAATATTGGAGCAAGAATTGGCTCTTAAATAGAATGAAGCCCGGCAAAAATATCTTGACAACTACAAATATTTTTTTTTGTGTGACAAAAAAAGATTACACGTAAAAGTTTTTTATTATTACTTTTGTAAAAACAAGATAAAAATTTCAATTTGATAAATAAATATATCTATGGGACAAATAATTAACAAAATGTAGGAATATAAAGGAAATATAAAATATAGCGTTTAG
>CAILKW010000718.1 GCA_903834845.1 uncultured Bacteroidia bacterium
AAATCTTTTGTAAGTAACCTGTACTTTGTGGTGTCCTTTTTGATTGGAAAAGGTTTTTGATAAATAAATTCCGACATGTTAAAAATATCAATATGATTATTAATAGGATAAATATATTTACTGTTTGACGTATTCTTCAATGATGGTTTTCAAGTGTTTAAGTAGTTTTACAATGTCATAGATATCCTCATCAACTGCTTGATAGGCTTTGGTTATTGCGTATTTAGTTCCTTGCAAAACCATAAAAAACCAGTTGCGTCCTACAACATAAATTCCAAATATAGGTCTTTCATAGTTGTTCAAAGTTTGAGCTACAAGCATGGCAGCCAAACATTGTCCGGCAGGGTCGCCTTTGGGTTCGTTTTCTTTCTTGAATTCATGAAAGCAAAAATATGGAATTTCAGGTTCTCGTCTTCCTTTGGCAATTATCAAATCAGGATTTCCACACAAATTATAATCACCAATAATCGCAGAAATCAGTCGCCATGAAAATAATCCATATTTTTCCGTATTAAAATTTATCAGAGACAGCAAAGGGGCAATAAAATTTTCTATTAATTCCTGCTCATTCCAATCGTCAACCCTGTATGTTAATGTATCCTGCAATCGAAATATGGTTTCATTTTCATAATCTGTAATTATATGGCTATTTTTGTTTAAAAGCCACAGGTCTAACACTATATGTTTACGAACCTGTTCTAAATCGAATTTCCGCTCCAAATCTATTCGACCACAATCTTTGAAATTCACTTTTATTGGTTCCATATTCTTTAATTTAAAAATTTTAACCTCTGCAAAAGTACAATAAATCGAAATTGGTAATTTGATCCCTTTGTGAGTTCATGTGAATAAAGACTTTTTTAGTAAGGCAAAAACCTAAAACTATATCTCCTTGAAATTCATAAAGTTTCCATATACAACAATTTTTTAGCCGAAGCCACGATAATAATTTTGGTAGTCGTACAATTGTCGTAAGGTGAATATTGGTACAATTGGGCAGTGGAAGTTTCGATGGCTCGTTTTACTTCGGGTTCGGCTTTCGCTTTCGATTTCAAAAATGACGATTTTATGTATTTTAGTTCAATGATATAACCATATTTTATTTCTTCGCCATAGCGTTTCTCCGGTTCCATGTAAATGTCGGCATAACCTTGATTGAGTTCTCTTTCGCTGTAAGTTTTATACATAATTCCCAAGTTTAGCCAGGCAAGGATAAATGTTTTTATTCCTTCTTCGTGAAATACAAAATCCCGTACTGATACCGCTTCATAGAATTTTTCTATGATATATTTGAAAGCAGGTCGCCACTCGCCTTTAGTAGCCATTTTCAGAAATGCGGTTGCAAAAAAATCAATGTTCATTCGCAAATTATATACCTCATTTAAAAATTTTTGGATGAATCCCCAAATCATTATTTTTATAAGTTTGTTGGGAACAGTATAGACGTTATTACCAAAAATATCAGTTTCTTTAATTGATGTAAAGCCCAGATAAAACAATAGTGATTTGAATTTATCGGCATCTATCAATTCTTTCAGTGCAAACGAACGGACAAAATTACCGGTTATTTCATTGTTTTCGGCTATTTCCCTCAGTATCGAAAAATTCCCGTTTATCTTATTGTTTTCTG
>CAILKW010000719.1 GCA_903834845.1 uncultured Bacteroidia bacterium
CAGCCAGAGTTACAGCCAGAGTTACAGCCAGAGTTGCAACAGGATTGGCAGCCAGAGTTGCAGACAGAGTTACAGTCAAAGGTGCAGCCAGAGGTGCAGACAGAGTTACAGCGAGAGGTGCAGACAGAGTTACAGTCAAAGGTGCAGCCAGAGTTACAGCCAGAGTTACAGCCAGAGTTACAGATTAAGATACAGCCTGATATACAGTTATATCTATTGCAAGAACCTCAGCCAAAGTTCAAGATTAAGCAACAGCAAGAATTTAAGCCAGTGCTACAGCCAGAGTTACAATCAGGGCTTAAATCAGAGCTACTGCCAGAGTCTCTTATTAATTTGGTTTTGAAAGCTTTAAATGAGAATTTATTGACTTCTAAAGAAATATCAGAAAAGCTTGGACAAAAGGAAATTTCCGGTCAACTAAGAAAGGTGATCAGAAAATTACATGGAGATGGTTTAGTTGAGCAATCAATCCCGGAAAAACCCAATCACCCTTATCAAAAGCATAAATTGACCCAACTTGGTTTGCAATTTCTCAAAAACGGAAACAAGAAATAATCTCTGATTATATGAAATTTGATACTTTTGTGACAAATGATAGCCCAAAATTTGCCAACTGATATTTTCAAAGGTTTATTCATCGGCGATGAAGAAACATATATTTTCCTCTTCAGAGAATATTATATTAGTCTTTGTGCTTATTCAAGAAGGTATGTTGGCCGCAAAGACATTGCAGAAGAGATTGTTTCAGATACTTTTTTAAAAATATGGGAGAATCGGAAGACTATTTCAATAAACACTTCGGTAAAAGCTTATCTCTTTAATGCTGTTTATAACAATTCACTTAACTATTTACGGAAATTAAAGACAGAAAATAAACTTACACAGTATTTTCTTGAGACATCTTCAGAAAATATGGGACTTGAAGTTACTTTTGCGGAAATTGAAGCACAAAGTCTGATCATGGAAAATATGGGGACTAAAATTGAAGAGGCTGTATGCCGGTTACCCGAACAACAGCAAAGAGTATTTCGGTTACGCAGATTGGAAGGAAAAAAGACTCGGGAAGTGGCGGAAATAATGGGGCTGTCGGTAAAAACAATCGAAATGCACCTTTCAAAGGCGACACTAAATTTACGACAAAATCTCAAAGAATATCTGCCTACGTTCCTGCTTTTTCTATTGTTGAAATAATCTATGTTAAAAAAACTTTCTCAATTCAATTTTGACAATCAACTAACGATCAACAAAAAAAATATTTTCATTTTTCAACATTTATGATACAGGGTTTTTAAGAATCGTGCATCTTAGTCGTGTAATTAAAATAAAATGGAAATTTCAAACAGTATGGATATTCTGATCATACGTTTGTTTTCGGGTGAAGCAGACTCGTATGAAAAGAAAAAAATCGCAGATTGGCTTGAACAATCGGCGGAAAATAAAAAGTTATTTGCCGACCTTCAAGAAATATGGTTAACTGCAGGAATCCAAAGCAATGCCGACAACTATAATTTGGAGGAAGCAATTAAGAAATTCAGGGAGCAGATCAGGAAGGAGAGATACCAAATTAAAAATCAAATTACTTCCCGCCAGTTTTTGAAATATGCTGCCATATTTTTTTTGATTTTATCGTTACCGTTCAGTTATTACATCGGAACAAAACGTTATATTTCTGATAAATCGAAGATAGTTATTTTCTGTGCTTTTGGCGATAAATCAAGTATTATCTTACCTGATAGCTCCAGAGTATGGCTAAATTCAGGAAGTAAACTGACATTTAATACTGATTTTAATACTAAAGTCAAAAACGTCTTCTTGGAGGGAGAAGCATTTTTTTCGGTGTCGAAGGATAAAAAAAATCCATTCAGAGTGAAAACTACTGATATTGATATCGAAGTTCTTGGTACTACCTTTAATGTAAAGGCATACCCCGAAGAAAATTCGGTTTCAACCACTCTCGTAGAAGGTAGTTTGCAGATTTCGAGCCAATATCAGAATACCAGAATCAAACCTGATCAAAAACTGGTGTATAGTAAAGAAACTAAGAAAATGTCCTTAAACGAAATAAAAGATACATCTCAGGAAACAGAATGGAAGGATGGCAGACTTGTTTTTCGCAACGAATCGTTGGGTGATTTAGCACCAAAGCTTCAACGCTGGTTTGACGTTGATATTGTTTTTGCCGATGATGAAGTGAAAAGGCGGAGATTTACAGGTGTGCTTGAACGCGAAAGTATCCTCGAGGTAATTTCCTACTTCGATTTATCGAAATTCGTGGAATGTCGTATTAAAGGTAATAAAATAATAATTAAATCTGAAAAATAAGAATAATAACAACTAAAAATCAATGTGTATGATGAATTATTGAAATGAAAAAGGGAAGTGCTACCAACACCTCCCTTGAGTAAAAAAGTAAACCGAAGTTTAACAATTAAAAAGTTTTTAAAATTATGAAATTTAAACGAATTGTACTGTCCTTTTTTAAGGATGGAGGACTAAAAAAGTTTTTTTTGATTATGAAACTAACATGTGCTTTTATTCTGTTTCTAAATCTGCAAATGAGTGCATCGGTATGGTCGCAAAGCACTACTATGAGTGTAAAATTGAAAAATGCAACCTTGCAGGAGCTGTTTACCCTAATTGAGAAAAGCAGCGAATACCGTTTTTTCTACAATAATGATGATGTAGATGTAAATCAGCGGGTTTCTGTTAATGCCGAAGACAAGACAATTGGCATAATTCTCAGTACTGCGCTCAAAGGATTTCCTTACTCTTTCAAAGAGTCGGAAAACAAGCTGATAGTTGTTGAGAAAACCGATGTCATTTCTGAACCAAGTGTTCAGCAGCAAAAAACGGTTTCCGGTATAGTGACCGATTCGTTCGGAGCAACGCTTCCTGGTGCTTCGGTTGTTATAAAAGGCACTACAACCGGAATTGTAACAGACACTGATGGCAAATTTACAATATTAGTGCCTGCCGATGCTTCTACACTCGTGTTTTCGTTTGTAGGTATGAAATCTCAGGAAATTCTGGTTGGTAGCCAGAAAAACATTTCCGTAATAATGGTTGCTGAGATGATAGGTATTGATGAGGTTATTGCAATTGGCTATTCATCGGCCTCACGTAAAGATGTTGCCAGTTCAATTGCTAAAATTTCAGATAAAGACATTGTCGGTCTTTCTGTTACAGATGCAAGGCAAACGCTGCAAGGTAAAATGGCAGGCGTTCAGGTAACCAGTAATGGTGGTGATCCGGGAGCTGGAGCAAGGATTGTTATCCGCGGAATGGGCTCATTTACAAACCCCGATCCACTTTATGTTATTGATGGTATTCA
>CAILKW010000720.1 GCA_903834845.1 uncultured Bacteroidia bacterium
CAGGCAGCTTCTGAAGAGGATAAAGCAATTACGAAGGCAAGCATAACAAAATGGGACATTGTCAACACTGTTATTATATTGGCTATTATCATTGGATTTTATTTCTATTTTTGGTAGTAAGAAGAAATGGAATTAACGCCTTGTTACTTTATTGGCGTTAATTCTTTTTCACAATGCCCATAATCTACTATATTATTATGCTATCCGATTTAAAAGAAATAGTTTTTAAAGCAAATCTCAATCTGGTTAGACACAAACTTGTACTTTTTACATGGGGCAACGCAAGTGGAATTGATCGTGCAATGGGTCTGGTTGTGATTAAACCAAGTGGTGTAAATTACGACATGATGACTCCGGAACAAATGATTGTGGTAGATCTCCACGGAAATATTGTTGAAGGTAATTTGCGTCCTTCTTCTGATACTCCCACACATATTGCTCTTTACAAAGCTTTTGATCACATCGGAGGTGTGGTTCATACACATTCAACTTACGCAACGTCTTGGGCTCAGGCTGGCCAGGCAATTCCAATTCTTGGAACTACCCATGCCGATTATTTTGCTGATAATATTCCATGTACTCGAGACATGAATGAGGAAGAAGTTTTGGGAGAGTACGAAAAAGAAACCGGTTCTGTAATTATCGAAAGATTCCTAAACTTGAATTCCAAACATATACCAGGGGTATTGGTTAAAAATCATGGTCCATTTACGTGGGGAAAAAATCCAGAGGATGCTGTTCAGAACAGTGTCGTTTTGGAGGAAATTGCAAAAATGGCCTTTGTAGCCTACTCGATTAATCCGAATAAGACAATGAATCACCTGCTAATCGAAAAACATTTCGGGCGTAAGCACGGTACGAATGCTTATTATGGCCAAAAATAAGAGTACTAAAAGTCCATTAAATTTTTAGTAGCCAATTTTATTTAAACTTTGAATTATCAAGTTATCGAATTATAAACACAAAAAAACAACTATGACGACAAAAAATTATGTTATTGGTATTGATTACGGTACTGACTCCGTCAGAACAATAATCGTAGATGCTTTTAATGGTGAAGAAATGGCATCAGCTGTTAAAGCTTATCCAAGATGGGCCACTGGAAAATTTTGTGATCCGGCAAAGGACCAGTATCGACAACATCCGCTTGACTATATCGAAGCTATGGAATATTCAGTCAAGGAAGCACTCTCTATAGCTGGAAAAGAAGTGACAAATAAAATTGGAGGCATATCATTCGATACCACTGGAAGCACACCTGTTTTAGTGAATGAAAATGGGATTCCTCTTTCTTTAACTTCAGGCTTCGAGGAGAATCCTAATGCGATGTTTGTTCTCTGGAAAGATCATACTGCGATAAAAGAAGCTTCTGAAATCAATAAACTAGCGAAAAGGTGGGATATTGACTTTGCCCAATACGAAGGCGGTATTTATTCATCAGAATGGGTGTGGGCAAAGATGCTTCATGTACTTCGGACAGATGAAAACATTCGCAATTCCTCATATTCCTGGGTTGAACATTGCGACTGGATGCCTGCACTGTTAACTGGCATATTAAAACCTGAAGAAGTTTATCGTAGCAGGTGTGCTGCAGGCCACAAGGCAATGTGGTTTGCAGGCTGGGATGGCCTCCCTTCCGAAGAATTTCTTACCGCTCTGGATCCAATTTTAAGTGGTTATCGTTCAAAACTTTACGAAAAAACTTTTACCAGTGATTATAAAGTTGGATATTTAAACAATGAATGGGCAACTCGTCTGGGTTTGAGTACCGAGGTAGCAGTTGGAGTTGGTGGTTTTGATTGTCACTTTGGAGCTGTAGGAGGCGAAGTAACACCAAATGTTTTGGCCCGAGCTATAGGAACATCTACTTGTGATATCATGGTAGCTTCTTACGATCAAATCGGAGATAAATTAATTGCAGGAATATGCGGTCAGGTTGATGGATCTGTTATTCCAGGATATATCGGGCTTGAAGCAGGGCAGTCTGCATTTGGTGATATTTACGCATGGTTTAAAAACGTTGTGGCGTGGCCTTTAGAGCAAATCCTTGCTAAATCAGTATTAATTGAACCCGAATTGCGCGAAAAACTTATTGCTGAAACAATTGATCAGATCATCCCGGTTATATCAGCTGAAGCTGTTTTAATCCCTATTGAAGAGTCAACCATTATTGCAGTTGACTGGATGAATGGAAGGCGTACGCCGGATGCAACACAGGAGGTAACCGGTTCTATAACAGGCTTAAAATTGGGGTCAACAGCACCCAGAATTTTCCGTGCTTTAGTTGAGGCAACAGCTTTTGGATCGAAAGCTATTGTTGAAAGGTTTGCCCGTGAAGGAGTCGAAATAAAAGAAATAATCGGATTAGGCGGAGTAGCAAAAAAGTCTCCATTTGTAATGCAGACACTTGCTGATGTACTGAATATGCCAATAAAAGTTGCCAAAACCGAACAGACATGTGCATTTGGAGCAGCAATGTTTGCTTCGGTCGTAGCAGGTATTTATTCAAAGGTTGAAGATGCTCAACAATCTATGGGGAAAGGATTCGACAAAGAATATATTCCAATTGCTGAAAATGTTGAAAGGTATGCCCAAATTTACAATAAGTATCTTAAAATTGGCAGCTTTACTGAAAAAGAACTTTAGTATAAAACAGAAACAGGGATTTTTCAGAGCTATGTTTTGAATAATTCTCTGTTTTTTCAAAAAATAATTGCGATTATTTTACAGTCATGAAAATGGTTTTAAGGATCAACAGATTCTTTATTTATTGAAGTAGTATTATATTGAAATTCAATTTGATATAGTTCATAAATTTCACAATAAACCATCCGTTAATTGTAGGGATTCTCAGTAAACTTTCCATTTTGACCATTGAATCCTATAGATTTGCTGTTCTGATGATAGCTAATTTTTAAAATAAATTTTTTTTAACAAAAATTTATTTTATATTTGGCCATTGCGAGATTGTGTATTCATAAGTGATTACTGTAGCTATCGGAGCAGAAAACAACAATCAATAAATTTGTAAATATGGGCAGACCACCAACCAGAGCGAAAGAATATAGAGATGGATTTTATATTGAAGTTCGCACGAAAGGATCTCTTACAGGGATAAAGATTATTCGAAAAAGCAAAGACGAGATGATGCAGGCCATAAAGGAATATGAAAAGACAAAAGAAGTGATTGTTTTGGGAGAGTCGAAAAATGGTAAATGGACCAATAAGCCTGAAATGAACCAAAAGCTCGATTCAATCGAAAACAACACTTAGTTTAAGAATTAAAATTAGTTGCTAACACTGAATACATAATAAGCTTTTAGATGATTTTATCACAATTGTTTAGTACAAAACCTTTTAAGCATCTGATGCATAATGCCAATGAAGAAAATGGCATGAAAAGGGCTCTGAGTGCTACAAACCTTACTACTTTAGGAATAGGAGCGATTATTGGTGCGGGGATTTTTGTTTTAACAGGCCAAGCTGCAGCCCAATATGCTGGTCCAGCAATAGTCATTTCATTTATGATTTCAGGGCTGGCCTGTTTGTTTGCTGGACTTTGCTATGCAGAATTTGCTTCAATGATACCAGTTTCTGGAAGTGCTTATACTTATGCATATTCCACTCTTGGTGAATTCATTGCTTGGATTATCGGTTGGGATCTGATTTTGGAGTATTTGTTTGCTGCCTCAACAGTATCTGTAGGATGGTCGGGTTATGTTGTTAGTTTTTTGAAAGACTTCGGTCTAAACATTCCTCCTCAATTTACAGCAGCTTGGAACACAGTTTTAATTGAAATTCCAAATATTGGCTGGAAACCTCTTACGAGTCAGCTTGCCGACAGTCTCTCTGCATCAGGAATAGCCATTTCAAATTTGCCACATTTAACTGCTGTACTAAATTTGCCAGCTATGTTTATTGTTGCTGCTATCACTTTATTACTTGTTATTGGGATTAAAGAGTCAGCGGGATTCAACAATATAATGGTGATTATCAAGGTATTTGTCATTCTGCTATTCATAGGGATTGGCTTTTTCTTTGTGAACAAGGTAAACTGGCATCCTTTTATTCCCGAAAATACCGGTGTTTGGGGACATTTCGGATGGAGTGGAATCCTTCGCGGTTCAGCCGTAATCTTTTTTGCTTATATAGGATTTGATGCCGTTTCAACTGCTGCTCAGGAGGCAAAAAATCCGCAACGTGATATGCCAATCGGGATACTTGGGTCTCTTGGAGTTTCGACAGTCTTGTACATACTTGTTGCCATCGTTTTAACAGGAATTGTCAGTTATACTTTTCTGAATGTTGCCGATCCTATTGCTGTTGGAGTTAATGAAATGGGTAAAGGACTGTTCTGGTTGCGACCAATAATAAAAATTGCAGCAATTGCAGGTCTTAGCTCAGTTATTTTGGTTATGATGCTCGGACAACCACGTATATTTTACGCCATGGCAAAAGATGGATTATTGCCCCCACAATTTGCAAAAATACATCCACGGTTTAAAACACCATATTTCAGTACGATTATTACTGGTTTCGTAGCCTTTTTACTTGCTGGTATCCTGCCAATAAATATACTTGGGGAATTAGTTTCGATCGGTACTTTACTTGCTTTTGCGATAGTTTGTATTGGAGTGATATTTTTAAGGTATAAAAGACCTGATCTTAAACGCCCTTTCAGAACTCCACTAGTTCCTCTTGTGCCAGTTCTTGGTGCATCAATCTGTATGCTTCAAATGTATTCTTTGCCACTTGATACTTGGCTTCGTTTGATTGTTTGGATGGTGATTGGAATAGTAATATACTTCACTTATAGTATTCGTCATAGTCAATTAAGAAAAGCCAAAGTCAACGACATTGATAACCATAGAAAATAGGTTGGAGCTTTGCTATGTTTCTATTTTCGATATGGTTTGATTAATATGATCAGTTTTTGCCATAATCAATTTAATAATGAAAACAGTTTCAATATTCAACACAAACAGGTGGAACAGATTTCGTTATACGTTGTATGCCCCCGGCTATGACTTAGTCGGCCGTATATTTTCAAAATCAAGAAACAAATCAATACGAGAACTTGAAATATATAAAGGTGATGAAGTCCTTATCGTGGGTGCAGGTACAGGACTGGATTTAGAATTTATCATAAGCGACTGCCATATCATGGCAACAGATATTACCCCTGGAATGATTTCTAAAATCTTGAAAAAAAACATCGGTTTGAGACGCAATTTAAATGCGCAGGTTATGGACGGTCAGCACCTAAACTTAAAGGATTGTTTTGCAGACAAAATAATCCTCCACTTAATCCTTGCAGTAATTCCCGATCCTGTTGCATGTCTGAAAGAGTGTGAAAGGGTTTTGAAACCCGGTGGCCGGATAACCATTTTCGATAAGTTCGTACCAAAAGGACATGCTATTTCATTGTGGAGGAAATTGTTTAATCCAATTACAAATTTTTTATTCAGCGATATAACCCGTCGTTTTGAGACCATTGTTTCAGAAACAAATCTTTTAATAGAATCTGATCAGAAAGCAGATTTTAATGGAAATTTCAGAATAATAAGGCTGAGTAAAGAACAAAATTGATTTATTTTGCACCTAAAAACGATAATAATTAAAAAATGACATTAATTCAAAGGATTAAAAAAAGTAAATTCCATCTCATCTTTTCTTTACTACCCATTGTAATTTTGGCAGGCAGCGTAAAAATAGTCTGCCATTTTCTGGGATGGGAGGTAATCCCAAAGGAGCTCACCACATTTTTCCCTAGTATTTTAACCGGAATAATTTTTATACTTGGCTTTTTATTAGCTGGTGTTGTTACAGACTACAAAGAGAGTGAGAAAATACCGAATGATATAGTGGCTTCATTGTATGCGATATGGCAGGAAGCCGAGTTTATAAAGTCAGTACAGCAGTGTCCATCAGTTCCTTGCATATTGAATAGGATAAAAGTCTTTATACCGACCTTAAAAGAGGAATTTTTTTTAAAACAAAATGACGAAATCATTAGACTTTTGGATGCGATGTCGGAAGATATTATTTTATTGGGTAAAGAGGGTGCTACTCCGAATTATTTGTTCCGAATGAAAAATGAAATAACTAATCTTAAAAAAATTGTGAATCGGATTACTGTTATTAAAACAACCGATTTTATTCCTTCAGTATTTGTTTGTATTCAAACTGTTACAATCATCTTTCTGACTGTTTACTGTTTGCTGGCTGTAGAACCATGGTGGGGTGGATTAATTCTTGTTTGTATTTTCACTTTTGTAATATTTGCCATTCTCAATCTAATCAGGGATATGGAAGATCCATTTGAATATGATGGCAGTGGTTATGAAAAATCAGACGAAGTAAGTCTCGCTTTACTAAATAACTTTCAGAAAGAGATTGAAGAAAAAATAAAGTAGTCTTTGGAGATATTCAGAAAAAAGACCTTTCCGTTAAGAAAGGTCTTTTTCATTTGTTTGAGGTCGATGGCGGATTCGAACCGCCGTACGCGGTTTTGCAGACCGCTGCCTAGCCACTCGGCCAACCGACCAGAAATGTAGCTGCAAAGATAAATAAAAATCTGTCTTCCGTGCAATTTTTTTAAGTTTTTGGTTATATCATCTTTCAAGTGTTACGCTTACCTTCTCTATCAGCCCTCCCAAAGGTGGATTCAACTTCGAAATCTTTACTTTTACTTTTTCTATTTTTTCAAAGTCAGCGTACAGACGTTTAAGAATTCTTTCTGCCACATGCTCGAGTAAATGCGATTTAATATGCATCTCTTCTTTAACTATCAAATATACAGATTGATAATTTAATGCATCAATTAATTCGTCACTTGTGGCGGCCATGGTGCAGTCAGTAAACAAAGAAAGATCCACCATAAACCTATTTCCTACTATTTGTTCTTCTGCAAAATGACCATGGTAGGCATAAAATTCCATCCCTTCTATTTCAATAACTCCCATAATGAAAAAAAAATTTCTTCAAAATTAAGCTATTTTTAAATCTTCATTCTACATCTTTAAAGAATTTCATGTTTTGTTAAACTCTTACTACTTTTACAAAAAGTTTTCAAAGATTAATAAATCTCAATTGGCATGGCAGAATCAGATAATATCGGTATTGATAATGGAGATAAACTTCCAAAAAATTTTATTCAGCAACAAATTGTAGAAGACCTAGCTGAAGGAATAAACGGAGGCAGAGTACATACAAGGTTTCCTCCTGAACCTAATGGATATTTGCATATTGGACATGCAAAGTCAATCTGCCTTAATTTTGGAACAGCTAATAAATACGGAGGACTGACTAATCTCCGATTTGATGATACCAATCCTACAAAAGAGGAAACAGAATATGTTGATTCGATTATGGAGGATGTTCGCTGGCTTGGGTTCGACTGGGACAACAGGCTGTATTACGCTTCCGATTATTTTGATCCGTTGTACGAGTTCGCAGTGAATTTGATCAAAGCTGGCAAGGCTTATGTTGATTTTCAAAATCAGGAAACCATCAGCGAGCAAAAAGGAGTTCCTACCCGACCAGGCATAGATAGTCCATTCCGAAATACCTCACCCCAAGAAAATCTTGAACTTTTTGCAAAAATGAAAGCCGGATTTTTCAATGACGGAGATTGTGTTCTCAGGGCAAAAATTGACATGTCATCCCCCAATATGCACTTACGTGATCCTTTAATGTATAGAATATTAAAACAACCTCATCACCGTACAGGCAATAAATGGTGTATCTATCCAATGTATGATTATGCCCACGGACAGTGCGATTATTGGGAGGGTATAACTCATTCTATTTGTACACTTGAATTTGAGGTTCATCGTCCATTATACGATTGGTTTGTTGAAGAGTTGAGAGAAAGTGATTATCGGCCACGACAAATTGAGTTTTCAAGGTTAAATATCAGTTATACTGTGATGTCGAAGCGGCGACTTTTACAGCTTGTAAAGGAAGGTTATGTCAATGGATGGGATGACCCTCGAATGCCCACTATTTGTGGTTTGCGCCGGCGTGGATATACTCCTGAATCAATGCGGGCATTTTCGGATAAGGTGGGAGTAACAAAAGTGGATGGAGTTACTGATGTTGCTGTTCTTGAGTATTGTATTCGTGAAGATTTAAACAAAAGAGCACAAAGGATAATGGGTGTTATTGATCCGCTGAAAGTAGTAATAACAAATTATCCGGAAGGATGCGTTGAAGAATTGGATGCAATAAATAATCCTGAAGACGAAAGTATGGGAATACGAAAAGTTCCATTTTCGCGCGAATTATATATTGAGCATGACGATTTTATGGAATATCCCTCCAATAAATTTTACCGTCTTTCACTTGGTCGTGAAGTACGATTACGTTATTCATACTTCATAAAATGTACCGGAGTAATTAAAAACGAACTGGGCGAAGTTATTGAACTTCATTGTACTTATGACCCTGAAACCAAAGGTGGCAATTCTCAGGATGGCCGCAAAGTAAAAGCTACGTTGCATTGGGTTGATGTCGGACAGGCAGTTAAAGCTGAGGTGCGATTGTACGACCGGTTATTTACAGATCCCGACCCGGCAGGACATAAAGATAAAGATCTGCTCGAATTTCTCAATCCGGATTCCTTAAAGGTATTAAGTGAGTGTTTTGTCGAACCATATATCAAAAACGGAAAGCCACTCGATAATTTTCAATTCGAACGTTTGGGTTATTTCAACATTGATCCCGATTCGACTGTTGGTAAAATGGTCTTTAACAGGACGGTTTCATTGAAAGAAGGTTTTAGAAAGTAATAGTTAATACTTATTGGTAAAAGAATCTCCAAGATAATAAAGGTAGTTTCACATGTATATCAAGGAAAAGTCAAATTCTCACTTTTTAAGCTACCATCCAGGTTGAATGAAGTAGGTCAAAACAATATTTGCTTTCGGGACTGTTTTGGGTGGTAATAGCTTTACTCTGAATGTGAGATATTCACTCAGCCTTTTTCATAGAATAGAAGAAAAACTGCCCTAAAACCCACTTTTTTACCTTTAAAACGGGTGTTTTTATGTTTTTAATTTGCAAATAACCAATAATCAATCACGATATTTTTGGGATTATCATTTGTAACCAAGATATGTTTATATTCATTGATTTAGAGATTTATCAAATCGTACTACTTTAAATGCTGGTTATTTTGGTTCGCTAAACACCGATGAACTCAATCTCATTCAAAAAAAACTTAAAGTAAAGGTCACTAATAAACCAAGCTAATTAATAATCTTCTATTTACCCAAGCTCTGTTTGAAATTCTGGTGAACTAATCTAAATTTGGGAATCCAATTCATTGACCTCCAAATAATTCATTCTGGGTAACTACGAATTATTTCAAACCTTTTCGTAAATATGCTCGGTCATAATTTTTGATACTAATTTTCCGGCTCTCTTCTATCTTTCTTAGCAAATAGCAAAGTGATTAAACTCAATTAAAAAGTAATAATTGATAATTGTAATATTAGATATTATTCATATATAAGCGATGATTCATATTTTTCATATAAAGTCAACATTCATTTTAATACGTAGGTACTTGCCAGTTTTTTAAAAATTTTCAGTTGAAAAGGTATTCATGATTGAAAATGGATTGTTCATCATTTTTTTTTTTTTTTTTGTAAAATGTGTGAAAAAATAGATTTTTAATTGCAACTTTGTTCAGTGATAAATAAAAGTTTTAATTTAATCCTTTTTCTCATGAATCGCTATATTAAACTCAGTGTTATCCTGTTGGTTTTTTCATTTTTTTTAGGTTTAAACTCTGTTGGTCAGGCACCTACGGGACAGGAGGTACGTTATAATCCAATATCTACTGCTGTACCTTTTCTTACAATAACACCAGATTCCCGGCATGGTGGAATGGGCGATGTGGGAGCAGCAACTTTGCCTGATGCGAATTCGCAATATGTCAATCCCTCGAAATTTGCTTTTACCGAAGGTAAATTCGGATTTTCGCTTTCATACACCCCTTGGTTGAGGGCGTTGGTGAACGATATCAATCTTGCCTATTTGTCAGGATATTATCGTTTAGATAATAATCAGGTAATTGGAACTTCTCTTCGCTACTTTTCAATGGGAGATATTACTCTGACAGGTTTAGATCAAATGACTCAGGGAACGGTTAGTCCGAGTGAATTTGCTTTTGATGTTAGTTATTCCAGAAAGTTGTCTGACAAGTTGTCCGGAGGAGTGGCATTGCGGTACATACGCTCTGATCTTTCAGGTGGAATGCCGGGTTCCGGAGCAGGATCTGAGGCATATACTGCCGGTAATGCTTTTGCTACTGATGTCTCTTTTTACTATACAAGCCCATTGGGTGGTGAATCAACTACAAAATCAATAGCTGCCGGTGTCAATTTTTCTAATATAGGTTCAAGAATTTCTTATGATCAAGGCTCAAACAAAGAATTTTTACCTGCAAATATGAGGTTGGGAGGAACATTTACGAACGCCTTCGATGAATTTAATGTACTATCCTTATCCTTGGATTTTAATAAACTGCTTGTTTCTACTCCATCGGCAGTTTATACCAATACGAATAACAAATCTGTAATCAGCTCTCTTTTTAGTTCTTTTACCGATGCACCAGGTGGTCTTAAAGAAGAAATGCAGGAGGTTACTGTATCTCTGGGAGCAGAGTATTGGTACAATAAGCAATTTGCTTTGCGAGCAGGCTATTTTAATGAATCTGAAAATAAGGGGAATCGTAAATACTTTACCGCAGGAGTTGGGGTAAAAATGAATATTGCAGCAATTGATTTTTCGTATGTAATACCTGTTCAGCGAAATAGCCCTCTTGCAAATACTATAAGGTTTACCCTATTGTTTAATTTAGATTCGTTTGGAAAGAAAAAGACCGAAACAGAAACTCCTACTCCTGTTGAAACAAAAGAAGTGATTTCACAATAATTTTCGGTGATTAATGCTTACTTTTCTAAAAGACAGTATTGTCGTTTTAATTAATCCATAGAAGACAACTAAAGTAAAGATGATTGCAGCTCCTGATGGTATGTCGTAAATATACGAAAAAGTGAGACCAGTTATTGAGCCCAAAAGTCCAAACAAAATTGAATAAATAATCATAAAATCGAACCTTTTAGTAAATAAGTTAGCGATTGCTTGTGGTATAGTCAGTAATGACATAACTAAAATAATTCCTACCACTCTGATATTTAATACAATGGTTAAAGCCACGAGACTTATGAGAAGTGAATTGAAAAGTCGGACTGGCACGTTGTTCGTAAGAGCAAATTCTTCGTCAAACGAAACAAAAAGAATCATCCGGTAGAAGGTAAGGAAAAATCCAATGACAAAAATAGCAAGTACAGTAAGATATATAAGATCTTGTCTCGAAACTGTGAGAATATTTCCAAATAGGTAACTCATTAAATTGGGTGCATAACCAGGGGTTAAAAATATAAAGATCACTCCTAATGCCATTCCAAGTGACCACAGCATCGCGATAGCTGAGTCTTCGCGTAGATCTGCCTTTTTAGTAAAAAATTCAATTCCAAGGGCTGAAAGAATTCCAAAAATAATGGCTCCAGCAATGGGATCAAACCCTAAATAATAGCCCATTCCAATTCCACCAAAGGAAGCATGTGTAATACCCCCGCTAATAAAGACAATTCTTCGGGATACAATATAAGTACCAATGATACCGCATGTAACACTTGCAACAAATGCAGCAAGAAATGCATTTCTGAAAAATCCGAAGTTAAGTAAATTAAAAAGGCTTTCCATTAGGTTTTATGATTATATAGTACAGTATGTGGAATTTCTCCATGGGAGATGATCTGAATAGGACATTCGTACGATTTAAGTAATTCAGGTGTAACCTTATTCCCTGAATGGAAATGTAATGAGCTGTTTACACAGGCATAGGATTTTACATAGGTGGAAATCGTTCCCAGATCATGCGACACAAGTAAAATTGCCAATTTTTCATTTAGAATTTTCAATTTTTCATACAACTCGCGCTCAAACCTATTGTCAACATAAGTATTTGGCTCATCAAGTATCAACAATTTTGGGTCATTAACCAATGCACGGCATAAAAGTGCGCGTTGTATTTGTCCACCAGAAAGCTCTCCAATAGCCTTATTGCGAATATCGCTAATACCCATTTCAGACATTAGATCATTTGCCCGTTCATTTTCTTTGCTACTGTACCTACCTATTATTCGCTTTCGTGACATAAGTCCAGATCTGACAACATCATAAACAGTTACGGGAAATTTACGATCAATATTATTGATTTGAGGTAGGTAACCAATGCGATGAGTGTTACCTTCAGTCATTGATTCTGCAAAAACAATTTCACCATCTATTGGGGATAATAAACCAAGAATCGCCTTTAATAATGTTGTTTTCCCTCCACCATTGGGTCCTATGACACCAACAAAATCATATTTATAAATCGAAAGATTTACATTGTGCAATACGATATTTTGTCCATATCCAGCTGATAAATTGCGAATTTCTACTAAAAAGTCCATGTTCGATCCGTTTATTTTGGAAGTGAGGAAAGTTTTTTTGCAATTTCGATCATTTGCACCGGCCAGTTATAGTCGAGCGGATCTATTTGAATGATTTTGCATCCAGTCTCTTTGGCAATAATTTCTGCATTTTCTTTGTCAAACTCTCTCTGAATCAGTACAAATTTGATACCTTGAGTTTTCGCACTCTCAATAACGGTCTCAAGATGTTTCGGAGAGGGAACTTTTCCTTCAAATTCAATTGATAACTGTTCAAACCCATAATCACGGGCAAAATAACCCAAAGCCGGATGGAAAATTATGAATTTTCGCATCTTTGTTTCAATAAGCAGAGCAGTAATTATTGAATCTACTCTATCAATTTCAGTAAGAAGCTTAGTAAAATTAGTCCTGTATATATTACCTTTTTCTGGATCGATTTGCAGTATCCCATTAAAAATATTTTGGGCGACTATGCGTGCCTCCTTTGGAGATGACCAGATATGAGGATCAACTCCTTGCAAATGTAAATGATCACCATGTTGTTCCTTTTCTTTAATTAAATCAATATTTTTGGATGTTACAATAACCTTAAGATTAGGGTTCGTTGTTTGGAAGTTTTGAAGCCAAGCCTGTTCAAACCCCAAATAACCGATCGAAAAATATGCTTTTGCCTTGCTGAGAAGGATCATTTGTTTTGGAGTCGGAGAATAAGTTTCAGGTCCAACTCCAGGAGGAACAGTAACTTCAACCTTGAAGATTGAATCCACAATTTTATCAGCGAAATATTTCAAAGGCAAGATGCTTACAAAGATTATATTATTTTTTGATTTCTTAGTTTCTGAAAAACAACTTGCAAGTATCATACCGGTAAGTAACGACAGTAGTAGAATTCTTCTCATTATTTTTGTAGTTATTTTTGGGGAGGAACAGGATCGTAACCATGCGCTCCCCATGGGTTACATTTTATTATTCTTTTAAATGCCAAACAAATACCTATAATTGGTCCATGTATTCTTAGTGCCTCAAGCGCATATTCTGAACAAGTAGGGACAAAACGGCAAGATGCGGGTGTAATAGGCGAAATTGCGTATTTGTAAAAAAAGACCAATGACATCAGGAGCTTGACAAAAAACCATTGGAATCCATATAAAATCTTTCTGTACATAACACTTTTTCAAGAAATTTTCTAATAAAAAATGGCAAAATTATCATATTGATTTATTGCACGGTTCGATCAAATCCCATAGATTCCCATAAAGGTCAGAAAACACAACAACTTTTCCATATTCTTCAATTGAAGGTTTCCTAATAATCTCCACACCCCTAGATTTCAGGGCTTCAAAATCCCTAATTAAATCATCTGTTTGAAGAAATAAAAATACGCGACCACCAGTTTGATTTCCGATTCTGCTCTTTTGTTCTTCGCTTACAGCTTTTGCGAGTAATAAGCAACAACCCGCTGAACCTTGTGGTGAAACCAACACCCATCGTTTTGATTCATTTAACACTGTGTCTTCAATAAGTACAAAATTAAGCTTTTGCGTATAAAACTCAATAGCTGCATCATAATCCTCAACTACCAGAGTGATATACATTAAACATTGATTCATTATTTTTTAACTTTATATAAATCAATGACGTTAACTACTTCAATCGAAGTTGAATCTTTAAGTGTTTTGGAAATTAGTCCATAAGGTGCGATAATAATTTCATCATCCGGATTAACACCTTCGAGTATTTCGATGTTTATATTATCCTGAATGCCGGTTTTAACCTTACACTGCCGGGCAAGTCCCTTGCGGTTTACAAAAACAACCTCAAATTGTTCAGGATCTTTTGAAATTGCTTTTTCTTCTTTAGTTTCCGAAGCATCAACTTCTGCCAAAGACTGATTTGCATCGTTTTTTGATGAACCATCGTTAGCCCTGGTTGTAACTGCCTGAATGGGAACGGAAATTACATTGCGGCGAGTTTCAGTACGGATTTCAACAGTGGCCGACATTCCCGGAAGGAATGGATAACGATTTGGATTACTAACTAACAGATCATTGTATGAATCCTGTAACAAAAGAATTTTAACATTAAAATTTGTCACCTGATCCGTAGAAACACCGGAAACATTTGCTGAACTTGCAATTTCAGTCACTAAACCGCTAAATTTACGTTTCATATAGGCATCGATCTCGACATTGGCAGTATCAGATTTCTCGACATTAACAATGTCATTTTCGTTCACCTCAACTTTCACTTCCATTTTACTAAGATCAGCAATGGTCATTAATTCAGTGCCTGCAAACTGATTTGTTCCAACCACTTTTTCACCCTGTTCAACATTCAATTTTGAAACTGTACCAGAAATGGGAGAGTAAATCTTGGTTTTAGTAAGATTTTCCTGTGCTTCGTTTACGCTTGATTCAGCACTTTTAATAGCATAACGCGCAGCCAATACTTCAGCTTGAGATACTTTCCAAGATGCTTCAATGGTTTCGAAATCCGATTTAGCAATAGTGTTCTTATCAAAAAGCAGTTTCGATCTTTTGTAGTTTAAGTCTTTTTCAACCAATTGCGCCTCAGCCTGTGCCAATCTTGCCTTCTGACTATTAAGAGTTGCTTCGAGACGATTCCTATTCGATATATAAATGTCGGGACGTATAACAACGAGAAGATCGCCTTTTTTCACCTCGTCACCCTCCTTAACGGGAAGTTCAATAATTTCTCCCGGTACTTCAGGACTAATTTTGACAACCAGTTGAGGCTCGATTTTTCCGTTCGCAGTGATAATTTCGGTAATATCCTTCTTTTGAACTTTTTCAATGGCCACTTTTAAAGCCATATCTTTTCCAAACCAACCAGCTTTTTTCCCAACAATGAGTAAAATAATCACAATTACACTTAAAATGCTAATATACAGCACCATATTCTTTTTCTTCTTCATAATTGATCCCATTCAAAATAAACAATTGTTAATGAGTCATAAAATTACAATTAATTATTTGATTGCAGATGAAATAAAACGAATTTTAATGGTTTTAGTTTTCAAAAATACAGAAAGTTGCTGTTGTGAAAATTTATTCTTAAATTTGAATGATTTGGAATGGGAAATTCCTGGATCTGCCTGATTGGGTAGGTTGCTTAAACAGCGAAAACAGAATTCCAGAAGTATTTACGAAATGTATTAGGAGTTTCAAGTTAAAATTAATCTTAGAATGTTGAATTCACAAGGTGTATTTGCTAATCTGACAGCCATCATAGTTGATGATGAACTACATGGAAGAGAGAACTTAAAAGTAATTATTGAAAAATATTGTCCAGAGATTGAGGTTCTTGGTTGTGCCGATTCTGTGCTTAAAGCAAATGAGCTTGTAACTACTTTTAACCCTGAGGTTGTATTCCTTGATATTAATATGCCGGTACTTGACGGGTTTGATTTTCTTGATGGATATGTGGATCGTAATTTTATGGTTGTATTCGTAAGTGCACACGAAGAGTTTGGGATCAGGGCAGTGAAGGCCGGAGCAGCCGACTATCTACTTAAACCTATAAATATCAAGGAACTAAAGCATACAATTAACAAACTTCTGTCAATTAAAAACAAATATTTAAAAGTTGAAGGTATCCATGAAACTGACAAAATAATTCTTCCGGCAACACATGGATTTGATTTACTTTCAATTGATGAACTTATCCGCCTTGAAGCTGATGGGTGCTACACAAAAGTTGTTATTAAAGGTGGAAAGAATAAAATGGTTTCACGCACCTTGAAAGATTTTGAGGATACTTTGCCCAAGGATTTTTTTTTCAGAACACATAAATCGCATCTTATCAACTTGAAACACATTAAAGAGTATTCAAATCTCAGCGGCAACATTGTCATAATGACAGACGGAAGTAAGGTTGAGATATCCCGAAGGAAAGTTCCCGAATTTATTCTGAAGATCAAATCAAGGCTTAACGCAATTTGAATATGCTCAGTCGAATAATCGTTTTTTCCCTCATCAGTCTTCTGAATCTCCAACTTTATTCACAGACACCTTCGTATTATCATTATACATCTTCTGACGGGTTGGCTTCTTCAACAGTTTATGATCTTATTCAGGATAGAAATGGTTTTATTTGGTTTGCTACCTCAAACGGAATGAGCAAGTTTGACGGTAAACACTTCACTACTTTCAGGACAAATGATGGTCTTAATTCAAATTCAATCATTTCTCTGGCAGAAGGGACTAAAGGGGAGATATACATCGGAAATTATGAAAAAGGGATTAATGTTTTACGAAATGGTCGCATCGAAAACTATTGTAGCACAATAGGAGGGAAAAACTTTGCAACCTCTTATTTATTGCTTGATACTTCAGAAAAGCAAGGTCAAAAATTATACGCTTACCGCACTTGGGGCCAGATATCCGTATTTCATGAGAAAATTACAACGGGTCGTTCAGACTACAGTTTATTCACCAATCAGTATATCGTTAAATTGGAGAAGAAAACGAATGCAAAAAAAATTGTAGCCTTAACAACAAAAGGACTATTTGAATTTTGTGGTGACACTCTAAAAAAGATGGTTGTTACCGGCTTGCCGGATTCTGTATTTTACTGTATAGCCCAAGGATATAATGATACCTATTTGCTTGGTTCAAGAAAGATGATTTACAGGATTAACAACAATAGTGTGTTCCAAAAGTATAATATAAATATAGCAGGCAATAATGATGTTTTATCCATTTTATTAGACAAAAATGAGAATATCTGGTTTTCGATTATGAACAGGGGTTTTTTCTTGATTCCAAAGGGGTCAGAACACATCATTGATATTGGTAGTAAAATGGGTTTGCAGAATACTCTCGTCAACAATTATCTTCTGGATAATGAGGGAAATATCTGGATTACCACATTTGGCAAAGGTGTTTACTGTTTGAATAACCTTTATCTGAAAACTTACAATGAAAATGACGGGTTGAGCAATAACAATGTTTATTCAATTGTGCAGGAAAAAACTGGTAAATTAATAATTGGAACTTTTAACGGTGTAAATATCTTAGATGACGACAAGTTTTATCCGGTTATGAGTAATTCCGGGAAAACAATAACAGAAAATATAAACAGTATAACCAATTTTAATAACGAACTTTATGTCTGTGGTGCGTTTGGAGGAAGTGATATTTTTAATGTATCGCACAAAGGAGTAAAGCTTCACTTATTGGTTTCTTCAGCATTTGGCATGTCAACCACTGGATATTATATGTTTGGTAATTGGGATAATTCTATAGAGATACACAAAGAATTTAATTTTGAAAATAACAAATCTTTTAGGTCCTACCTTTTTGGTGATAGTACCAATATAAATCGTATCAACAACATTTTTGAGGATTCGGATAAGAACATTTGGGTCGGAACAGGTTTAGGTTTATGCAGACTTTCCAACCTTGATAGTATCAAAGGAATTAAGGAATTGAGAAAATCATTTTTTCCAACATATCCAATCTTGAACGCAAAAATAAATTCAATTTTTCAGGATGAAAATAAAACTGTATGGTTTGCCGGCGATAAGGGAATTGCATGTTATAATCTTAAAAATGATTCAATTAAGGTGTTTACCAATATAAAAGGGTATGACTTGTCTTCTTCCACTTCAATAGTGGATGACAACAAAAAAAGAATCTGGGTCGGAAATATGAAAGGGCTTTTTTTGATTGATGGCAATTTAATTCAACATCTCAACAGTCAAACAGGTCTCCCATCAAATGAAGTATTTTCTCTATTTTATGATAAGAAAAATAACCAACTGTACATTGGAACCAGTAACGGTTTTTCAATTCTTGATGTAAAACTTTTCGACAGCGATGTTATACATCCTCCAAATGTTGAAATATTGAGCCTGATAGCGGGTGATTCTATTTATTCAGACTATAACAACTTAGTATTTAAACCTAAACAAAATCACGTTTACATTAATTTCAAGGCTTTAAGCTATTCCTCACCCGGTTCAGTAAAATATAAATATGATTTGAATGGAGAGCAGGATGAAACTACGTACGATTTCTTGGATCTTGTTTCGCTTAAAGCTGGAAAATATAAGTTGCAAATCATTGCTAAAACTCAAAACAGTGAATGGGGCAAGCCCACAAACTTAATGTTTGAGGTGGAGCCACGATATTATGAAACCATCTGGTTTAAGTTGGGTAGAGCATTGCTTGTAGTTCTTATTTCAATAACATTAGTAACTTGGCGATTGAAACTTAAAACCAGCAAAATGAAGAAAGAGTTGGAATTAACAGAAAGGATTAATGATCTTAAACACCAAGCTTTGTCTGCCATGATGAATCCACACTTTATTTTTAATGCCCTTAACTCAGTACAATACCTGATCAATTGCCAAAGAAATGAAGAGGCAAATGATTATATCGCTATGATGGCTAAGCTCGTACGAAAAAATCTTGACACAGCAGGAAGTGGTTTTATTCTTTTGTCTGATGAGATAAGTAGGTTGAAACTATACCTCGCTCTTGAAAAACTGAGATTTCAGGAAAATTTTACTTTTGAGATAATCACAGCAACAAATGTTGACGTCAACCAAACTATGATACCGAATATGATCATACAACCATTTGTGGAAAATACACTTTGGCATGGAATAATCAATTCCGGGAGCAAGGGACTTGTGACTATTTCTTTTTCGTTCGAGGAAGTTGATATTGATTCAATATTATGCACATCACTAATTATCAAGGTTACCGATAATGGAATAGGTCTTAAAGAAGCGGGGAAACACAAAAAAGATGATCACATTTCAAAAGGGATACAAATTATCGAAGAACGACTTAAATTATTAAGTGCAAAATTGGAACTCCCAAAACCAATAATTATTGAGGATCTTAACGACCGTAACAATACATCACATGGGACAGAGGTTATTATTTCTCTCCCCCCTCAACTTTACAAGATTATTTCGATTCCTTAATTCAAACCGTTCTGTTTTCTCCTTAATCCGATGCTAAAAGCTCTACACTTAGCATGAGCAATACTGGCACTTCATCAGTTATTGATATCCATCCTACAGTATCTTTTCTTACCGATGAATTAATAATTTGTACCGCTGGTATCCCAAAACCTACCGTTTACTTATTACCTATTGTGAAAGGGTTTCATTAGATTTAGCTTTGAACTAAAGTTTAAATCTTTTAAATGAAAACTGTAAAGAAGCTGATGAATTTATTTACGAAAAGGCAAGTAAAGTCTGTACCACTTGTAATTTTAAAAAAGGAAGTTGGTGAACGTAACGTAAAGGAATACAAATCCATTGACGATGCAATTATGGATCTGGAAAACGATACCAATGTTCCTTTGGAAAAGATACAAAAACTCAAATTATCCCTTCAACAGTTAAAGAATAAAACTTCGATCAAGATCCACAATGGAGAAATTATTGAATAAACTACTAAAAACAGGGATGCCGAAAACTGAAAAGAGTAGGCAAATTAATATTTTATTATGATGAAAAAGATTCTTTTGTATCTCATTTTCAGTTTTTTTCTGACAATTTCCGCTAATTCTCAGCAAATGATTAGTGGACAAGCTCTATCAGCGGAAAAAGGTATTCCGCTCGTAAATGTTCCCCCATGCTTTTGTTGTGACCCTATTGCCTATAACTTGCCCAGCCCACCTCAAATTAGTGTTGTGGGACAAACGCCGCCATTGTGTGCTTGCGATGCGATCAAATTTTCAACACCCAAATGTCCCGGTGCCTCATTTTCCTGGGAAGTTAGGGACAATAACAACAATGCGATACCATTTTCAGGTCAGGGAACAGACGTGATCGCTCTTAATTATTCTTTAGCGCAGCAACTTGCAGGTGTTCCACAAGCAACAAGTTTAATTGTGAAATTAAAGGTGTGCTGTGGGTCAAAATGTGTATCAAATACGCTTCAGTCTGCATTAAAACCTATCCCCAAAACCAATATCAGTTTCACCTTAACGAATAACGGAAACGGAACTTATACCGCAAGTGCAGCAGTAGTTTCAGGGTCGGGAGCGGTGGCAAATGGCTGGACACTTAAAGAAGTAAATTGCCCTGGCCCTAATCCATGCGGCTGGGTACCTGGTCCAATCAAGTGGCAGTCGGGTGGTACTACTATCAGTTTGCCTAACGGAGTATTGGTATTAGGAAAATGTTATGTACTGACACACTATGTAAACGTATGCAGCCCGGTATATATTGCTGGTCCATGCACTGTTTATGGTGTCACCTGCTTTACATTGGATACAAAAAGCCTTCAAAATCCTGGTAGTGCCAACGACAGAAATGATGCTAAAGTCTGTACTCCGGAAATGTTACAAGAATTACAACAGATTAGGTAATATTACTCTAAAAGTGTAAAGAATATAAAGTATGAGGGAGGCTTCATAATAATCCTCCCTTATTTTAAACAAAATCATTAAATAATAGGATAGAAAAAAATCCGACAAATGAACTTTATGAAGACAGTATTACCGATTTTTATATTGGTTACAGTTTTGGGATCCAACGCATTGGCTCAGAATGACACCATTTTTGTCAAAAACAATCAGTTGATCGTTTGCAACCATCTAAAGATTAAGAGTGATCAGTACAGTTTCAGTTATCTGACAACTGACAACCAAATTTCAAAGGGCACCATCTTTACTTGGCTGGTGGATTCAGTAAGATTTGCAAAACCTATTTTGAAAAGCCAAATCAATAAGGAGGAGCAAACTCAACAGGTAGCACTGGATTCTATCAATACTCCCAAGGTAAAATATTGGCAACACACGGTCAATATTGGCATCAACCTAGGCAATGTATTGGAATTCAATAACCCGTCGGGTACCGACAGGAAGAACTTCACCTTCAACACCTCGTTGGATCTTGGATTAAACTACAGGAAAGATGGCAGTAAATATGCCATGACCAATGAGTTGCATTACCTACTGGGGTTTCAGAAAGAGGGGTTGACAAAAAATGACCATATTCAAAACTACCAGGATAATTTGATCACGCTTCACGATTTGTCAAGAGGATTTGGCAACGGGAACAAGATGAATTTCAATTTGATTTTAAAAACAACTTCTTCCCTATTTACTGTTTACGATGGCAATTATTTACGCGACTACAACAACCTTGGCCGCACGAAGGCTTTTGCAAGTCCTTATGAAATAGTCGTTTCACCTGGATTTAAATATCAGTCCAATCAATTCTTCCGGATCTCGGTTTCACCATACACCTTCCAGTTGTTTGGCATCAGGAATTCAGGCATTGCCGACAAAGGGTTGTATATCACCGAAATGGATGCAAATGGAAAATACAAACATTTCTTGTTCAAACGGTTAGGCGCGGAGGCAAATTTTTGGTATGACAAAAGGGTCAAACAGTGGTTGGAAATGCAGTACAGGCTGAGTTTTTCGTCGGATTACTTTGGCAATTTTGGAAAAAACGGGTTAATGGACGGCTTCTTTATCACCAAAATAAAGCTTATCAAGGATATCTACCTCACCCATCGTGCAACCATCAAAAGTGACTTTGCCGTCAATTTCTTAAAACCCTATTACAACCAAGTGATCCTGATCAGTTATTCTAAATCTTTTTAGCTTTCAAGGATTTAGCTGAAAATCCTATCAATCAAAAGAATAAGCACCCGGTTGCCGAAAAGGGAACGAGTAGGCAAAAAATGAAAGAATTAAAAAATTAAATAATGAAGAAAATTAGGAATTACATGTTAAGTGCAACTTTACTACTTGCATTGTTGGGTTTCAGCGCGACTAAGACTTTAGCTTGTGAACAGCATTTCCCGGATGGGACTATTGGGAATTGCCCTGACCAAAGTTGTGAAGATTTTATTGATCCGGGTGACGGCACTTATTGTGTCGAATGTCCAATCAGTTATTATAACCCCAATACAACTTATGCTACTTATGATCAGAAACTTGAGGAAGCCTGGATTAAAACATCGGGTAAACCGGTGAGGATCATGTCTGATAAGTATTTGGCCTTTTCCAAAGCAATGTTTCAAAAGTATGGCAAGGTGAAAAGGGACAAAGTGATCAACGAAAAAATAAAAAATGAATATATTGCCTTTTTTCGAACAGACGATCATAAAGTATCTGCACAACGTTTTGAGCAATGTTGCAAAATACTAAATCTCAAGGTTCGTTCAGATGCTATGAATGCGGAAACTGGCAACGGTCCCCTAAACAAATCTGGTGAACTAAGAAAAATTTACACAGGGGATTCAGTGTCAGTAACCAATCGAATAAAATAGCTGCCATCAAATAATCAAATATCCTTTGTATAAAATATCTATATTTCCATTAATGAACCGACATCAAAGAGTCCATATTATCTTTCTTCTGCTTATTATTTTTTCCATGATACGTTGTGGGCCAACGCCTGTAGAGAAAATTGACTTCATCGTTTCTTTCAATGACACAATAAACGATCGAGTTGGTTATAAAAATCTTAATGGGATTATTATAATCCCACCAGGTAAGTATTTAAGGTGCTTCACAGATACCTTTAAAACGTATGCCATTGTGATTAAGGAACATACTGGCTTTGTGGCTATTGACAGGCAGGAAACAGTTTTATATGAAGTTTTTCCTTTTGACAATGGACCCGATGAACCATCTGAAGGATTGTTCCGGATTTTGGTGGACAAAAAAATTGGATACGCAGACTCATTGACTGGCAAAGTGGTGATCAAACCACAATTTGATTGCGCCTGGCCTTTTGAGAATGGTGTTGCAGAGGTGAGCACCGATTGTAAAACACAAGCAGATGGAGAACACAGCGTATGGGTAAGCGAGAATTGGTTTTACATCGACAGGACAGGAAAGATAGTTGAGAAACCGTTAACAACAACCCTAAAATGAAAACAAGAATAATCCTTTTAATCATCATCTCAATATCATTTACAATGTGTAACATGACTTTTTTTAACCACAAAGATTACAGGTTTAGGGTAAAAGACTTTGTTTGGAATACAAAAATTGAAGGTCTTCCCGGCCATATCTATATAGAGGATTCGAAAATCATTTTCGGTGATAATCCATATTCATATCTGGAAATATCTTCAGAAAACGGTGCTATTATGGACAATTTAAAGTCGTTTACCGTCGAAAATGAGAAAGAATATGATCGCCTAAGGAGTATTCAGGTTGATAAACAGAAATATTCAGGAGCTTGGTTGAAAAAGATTGAAAGACAATACCGTGGCGACGAAGAAACCTATTATCTGATTGTTAAAACCCTTTCAAATAAGGAGTTTAAAATCCTTTTTAATCGTCGGCATTTTTTTTCTCTTCAAGACATTACCTTTTTTAAAGAAGGAAAGTATATCATAGCATACAATGGTGAAGCAGGATATGACACAATACCTTATCACGTGCATGTTGGGCTTTTAGATCTGGAAAAAATAATTAAAAAATGAATAATGGCAGAAGCATTAGTTTAAAAATACAAAAATGACTACAAATTGGGTTAGTTGGTTTTTGAGTATTATCGTGCTGCTTTTGATGTTCCTGTCCGGATACATCATGCATAATTCTGTCCGGTTATTGATAACGGGCAAAAGAGCGCATGGTATTGTAGTAGGGCTGGATAGCTCGTCACGTTCAACTACCGATACCATGAAGGCACCTACGCTATCTCCCTTAGTTGAATTTGTTACCGCAGAAGGGGAAAATATCAAGGTTCACGGTCGCTCTTATTCCTTAAAACCGTCTTCGCAAACGGGTGACGAAATAAAAGTAGCCTACGACAAGTCAAATCCAAAAAATGCCCAACTACTCTTGTGGGAGGAGTTTCCGCTCGGACCTGCAGGCTTTCTTCTGGGCTTTGCCATTCTCTTAATCATGATGTGGATGGGAGGGATCCTTATTTCGGATGACCCAAAATTGGATGATCCATTGCATCTCCTGCCAATTGTCGTTGCCCACTTACACCTGAACCCTGCCCGCTATATTATTCTTTTTGTACTATTTTTTGCGATCCCCACCTGTGTGATTGGGACCTATTGGACCACCCAAAGAGCTATCGACTTCCTCACAAATGGGATAAAAGTGGTGGGGTATGTCACCGGATCAGAAAGAGTTTACTCGAAAAGTAATGATGGTACTACGGGAAGTGGCGTATTCCCTTTGATCACTTTCAAGGATGCATCCGGTACGGAGCACAATATTCATGGATCGACAGCCAAACCTTTAACCCGGCTGAAACCCGGCGACAAAGTGGAAGTTATTTATCTTGCCAGCAACCCAAACCGGGGAGTCGTTAATACCTGGTATGAGTTTTGGTTCCCCCCCGTGTTTTTTGGATTTATGGTGGGTGCAATGTTGATATTGCTTTTTCTTGTTTTAAGTGGATCCAAGGGTATCGTCACAGAGACAAATGACCCTGGAACTCATAAAGAACTCAAAACATCCGGAGTTTCAGCCATCGCTACAGTGATTAAGGCAGATCCAAAAGCCCGGTATCTTCATTACCGGATCCAAAAGGATACCCATATAGCTACCAAAAAATTAGCTGATTTTGTTTCGCTTGAAGCAGAGTTTGCTTTCTGGATACCGCCCCGTACCGGCGCGGAAATCAAAAAAGGGGATCAATTTCGTGCCTATCTGGACTCACTAAAACCATTTGAGAAATTCTACATCGATTTCAGCCAGCGGTTGGGATCTGACCGGAACGTAAAAATAATAAAGAACGATTCCATTGATTTGCAGGAAGCTAAAGACAACTAATAAAGTTGAATCTTCAAACATTATCAAAAATATTGCCCTATATGGAAAAAGTAACTTTATTTTATTTGGAAAACTCAAACATTATAATATCAATGCAGATATATTTTAATGAAGAAGACCAGTTATACTTTGATGGATACGATATTGGCAAATTCGTTGAAGATGCCTGGGGAAATTCTGATCATGAATATGTCTATACAGTAGAGCCTGAGGAAGTAAAGAAATTCTATCCTGTTTTTAACCTGAATGATGGGGATAAGTCAGGGCTGTTACAAGCAATTAAAAAGGAATTTAGTGTTAATAAAGCTTACTCTTTATTTGGGGAATTTATGTTGACTCATAACATTAAACATGAACGTTTTACATGGAGCTAAAATGGCGCAAAATAGTTCTTTATTAATATCAAAGTCATGAATCTAAGATGGGGTGGATGGTTATTTAGCGGATTTATTCTGCTGTTGCTGTGGTTTCTCTATTTGATGCTAAAGGATCCGGTTCGTTTATCGATTAAAGGTAAAAGAACTAAAGGCATTGTAGTTGCTATGGCAAAGGTTGAAGGATCAGAAGATGACACCGTTCGGGCACCAGTTGTTGAATTTGTCACGTCAACAGGAGAACGTGCCAGAGCCAGAAGCAGGCAATTGATCGGGTGGTCTTTATCGCGTTTGGGAGACAAAGTAACGGTATTGTACAACCCGTCAGATCCCAGTGATGCCCATCTCGTCATGTTAAATGAATATCGTGGTGTTGTCTTTGTTCTGGGCTTTATCGCGTTTGTTATTTTTTTGTGGACAGCAGTGATTGTCAGTTCCGGGGTCTCCACATTTAATGATCCCTTCCATCTGTTACCCAGGCTCATTGCCCACTTTCACCTGAGCCCTGTTCGTTTCCCCATTCTCTTCATTTTGTCTATAGTGATCCCAGCGTGTGGGATAGGTACTTACTGGACCTACCAATCAGCAACCAACCTGCGCGAAACAGGGATTAAAACAATAGGGCACGTCACTGGATCTGAGTGGAATAGCACCAGGTTTAACGACGGGAGTACCGGAAGTGGTCTTTTCCCGATGATCACTTTTGAAGATGCATCTGGCACGTCGCATACCATCCGCAGATCGCTTGCCAGGCCTTTGTCCCGTCTAAAAGCAGGCGAAACAGTGGAGGTGATCTATCCTACCGGCCAGCCTGATATGGGAGTTGTGAACACCTGGGATGAGTTTTGGCCGCCAACTATCTTTTTTGGGTTAATGTTCATTGCATTTATTGTATTGTTTCGCCTCACACTAAATGGGTCTGTGGGCGATTCAAAAAACAGGCCAAATAGTCAGAAAAAATTAATAACAATCGGAGTTCCTGCCATTGCTACAGTGCTCATTGCTAATCCTAAAGACCGTTTACTCCAATTTCGGATCGACAAGGATAGCACAATGCCTACAACAAAATTAGATGATTTTATTTCACTAGAGGGTACACTTTCTGACTGGAAATCCCCTCAAACTGTTGTAGAAATCACAAAAGGTGATCAGTTTCGTGCTTACCTGGATGCTCTAAAGCCATTTGACAATTTCTATATCGATTTCAGCCAGCGGTTGGGCTCTGACCGGAACGTCAAATCAATGGAGGAGGAAGTTATTGAAGAACATGAATTTGAAAAAGTTATCACCGGCAAGCTTACTAACCTCCTTGCGAAAAGTTAATGTTACTTATCCCCTGAAAACACCAGTAAAATCCAAATATTACTGAATGAAGACTATCTTTCCCTGGCATTTGAAAAGCTTATGAACGGGATTATGAAACTTCCCAGGCCACTACCAACCGCACTTCTAAGAGTAGATCGGAACGATTATTTACAACTCGGCATCAAACTGGAGATGGACGAATTGGCCGAAGACGATCACGACTTTTGGAAAAAGTTTCAAACATTCATAATAGGGCTAAATTAGTCGGTTCACGTTAATTCCTAAGCTTCTAATCTTTTTAAAAAATGAAAATGAAAAAAATATTAACCTTTTTGGTGTTCATTCTGACACTTTTGCTCTCTTCGTGTTGTTTTGAATGCAAGAAATGTCTGTTGGTTGTAAAATACGCGTGGAAAGTTCCTATCAAGATGGTATATATTATTAATATGCAAAATGACAGCTTAATCCTTAGCAAAATTTTTTTCAGGAGCGATCCTAACATGGTGGGTAACACCCAACATGTTTATGACGACAAGAATTATGTTATCAACAAGGAGAATGGCATGGTACTCGACACTTTGCCGGGCTTTGTTCCAGAGAATACAGAAAACAAATATTTACATAATGTTGGAAAAAATACGAAAAAGAATGGCATTTTGTTCCAGACAACCACCTCGCAATTAACAATTTCGGAAGATTATAAAGGGTATAAAATCGTATTGCAAGAGTGGAATAAAAGCATAAGAAGTAGTAATAATACCGTATATAATGTGATGATATACAACGGTAAAAGACTAAAAAGCAAAGATTGTTTACCCGACATTTATGACTTCACTTATGACAAAACATCACTTTATATTATTTCTATCCATGAGGTTTACAAATTCGATTTTGATGAATTAATAAAATGATTTTCGAACCAAAATACAATAAAGTAACTCGACTTGGAGAAAGTAATATTGTTATATTTAGAAAATTCCAACGTCAAAAGATCTGTGCAAATATATTGTAACGAGAAAGATCACTATACTTTGATGGGTATGATTCTGGCAAACTCATTGAAGATGCTTGGTGAGATTATGAATACACCAATTCAATAGTTAACTCTTTTTGGGGATAAATATTTACCTTATTTCTTATTTTGCTATGTCCCCTGTGGAAGGATACCATAAAAACTCGACAAGAGAAAATGAAAGGAATAAAAAAACACCTAACATTTGGAGTCTTTGTTTTAGCTAAGGCATCGGAAGAAAATCTGCAGTACTGGGATCTTCATTATCAATTAACCATAAATTGTAGTATCAATTTGATTCAGTACAAAATAAATGTAATCATAGTCTTAGGTAACCAAATTTTTAACACAATTTTTTGTTCTGGTGGTAAATATCCTCTTCGCTCAAATAATAAACAAATTGCTTCTGATCAGCAAAAGGATGATTTTACCAATATTGCTTCTTCCTAATTAATTATTGCCGAGAAAATCCTTAGTATTTGGTCGCTGTAAAATATTTTTACAAAACCTGTCTGTTTTGTATTAGATTAATTTTCAACACTATAAAAATTGTGCCCAACTTCATTAATAGGAATTAGCCCTATTTTTAAAAAATTATACACTCCTGTAAAATATTTCTTTACCTTTTGGTACAATTGTAAATATTCTTACCTATATTTGCAACACGAAAGGATTAATTATTTATTGGCTTAAAAATATTAAAACAGAATACCATGAAAACGAATTTTACACTGATTTTTGCAGCAATACTTACACTCACATTGGGAGTGTCAAGGGTATGCAGCGGTCAGATTGTAGCAATCGGTCATGTTTCTGCTGAAGTTATTGAGTCAGTTAGTGCAGCGTCTAATGCAATTACAAGCTTTGAACTTGCAGCAATTACCGAACGTAAAGCAAACGAACAATCTTACCAAAATTCTGAAAATATCAATCTTGGTGCAATTACTTTATTTTCAGGAAAAGACGTTACCTGCAATGTAGTTGTTAAGTCGGCATCTCTTTCGGATTCAGTAGGTAATGGTTTTACAATGGAAACATCAATTAAAAATAATACCTTTGCTTCAGTTGCACAATCGAATGGTTCTCAGACTATTCAACTTGATGGGAAAGCTAATTTAGGTGGCAGTCAGGCTTCAGGGCTTTATCAGGGTTCTTACACTGTTGTCTTTGCATACAATTAATTTTAAGCCCCTACTCATATAGCGGGTGGCGATTGAGAATTAAAAAATAAACCCGGTGGATTTATAAAATCTATCGGGTTTTGTATTTATAAGATTTAACCTAATTTGCAGCTAATCTGAATAAATTATCTTGGGATCAATAAATTGGCCACTCTCGATTTTTCGATTTGTTTACTACGGATTTTGTATATATAAAGGTAAATATTTTGAGTTTCAGAAATCAAAGATTTTTTTTACGAGTTAGTTTGTCGCTGAATGGAGACTCATCAGAATTACCTCTTCGTGATTGTTCGGAGACAAAGTTGAAATTCCTTTTGTGTATTCACTATGCGAAGAATATCTCGCCGGTTACTTTAAATTTGCTATTTCTTCATTTGATGCTTAACAGCTTATCCAACAAAAATACCACGAAACCAAAACACAGGTGAGCCTTATTATTTACTCTCTTCAGTAATAATGTGACACTAATAAAGCTCTCTAATGGTGCGATACACCAATCAATCATTGCTTATTAAGCCATTCATTTCCTACGAATAACTATAGCATAATATTTAATGATACTATTCAAATACATGGTTTAGACGGCATAACCTTCTTATCCCAAGTTGCATTTTCAGTTTTTTAATATATTAATATACAGGAC
>CAILKW010000721.1 GCA_903834845.1 uncultured Bacteroidia bacterium
ACACACTTAAAGAGTTTAGGTTCTCCTGCGGTATTTCATCCATTCGATTGATTTTGATTATCGAATAGTTTTCCTCAAAAATCAGGTTAACCGCTTTTTGAATGGTATTAAAATTTTCAATGTTAAAATTGATCAGTAAAAGCTTTCTCGGTTTCGTTGTATTCAGGCTCATTTTCAGCAGATTAAAATATCATAAATTTCTTGAAATAATTTTTTAAATGTAAGAATAAGTTTTGGAAATCCAGATTACGGTGGTAAAAAAGACACAGTCAGGAGACATGACAGGAGACTCCGTCAGGTACTTCGCACACTGACGGGTCAATCGAGGGTAAAATTTGTGGTTTAAAACAGATAAATAACTAACCAGACCCTTTTGGTTATCGTATCAGCGTTTTATTTATGGCATCTCTTAGTTCGGGTTTTACCAGAGTTTCTTCTGCATATTTCGGCCAATTCGATACAACTTCATTTATTTGATTAACGATATTTGCCGCTTTTTTGACATTCATAAGTTTGGCAACCGACAAAAAATCATCGTTGGTTATGTGTTGTCTTTTATTATTTAAGCTCAGGGATTGCTGACTAACCCAGTTGCTTCCGGGGCTAAAAGAATGACAAATATCAAAAGCAGGCGAAAGTTTCCACACACCGGTTTTATCCATTATAAAAGCAAAGTTTTTAGTATGATCATCGCAATTACGCGCAATCACATTAAACACCATACGCCTGAATAATTGTTCTGCCTGCGGATATGGTAAACCAAGCAAACGCATCGTTTCAAAGAGTTGCTCATAGCTATACAAGTTTATTTCGTTGAAATCGTAGTGTTGCATAGCGCAAAAACTCTGTACATGTAACTTGCCATTGTTCGATTCACGGTCGAACCTGCGGGTCATAAAATGCGCTCTTCCGTTTTCTTCCAAAAGCCTACATTCAGTCATTTCAATACCAGCATCTTTTGCCATCAGGTGGTAAGCCATTTCCACACGTCCAAAACCATAAGATGCTCCTATCTGACTATCCTCAACACCATCAAATTTTATAAGCCAATGATTGAAACCCTTAGGTGCCATAACCTGTCCGCTGCGAACTTCATTTGTTATTGGATTAAAAGCAATTAACGCTTTTGCCCTTGCACCTCCGGCAGAAGTTCCGATTTTTAAAATATCTATTAGTGCTTTTTCTTCGTTCTCCGCTAAATTGGTTTTGAAATTTTGACGACCGGTCAGGATTTCATTTACCACGTTGACAAGGTCATTGATTTCAATTTTTGTTGCTGTTTGTGATACTTTTGGTTCAGGAGGTTCAAATTCTAAGGCACCCACACCTCGTTCGCCAATAAAACAGAGCATTTCTACAGGATTCATACTGTCTGAAGGGCGGCCTCTTCGCGTAAGCCAATTGTTAATAAGCGTGTTACCATATTTATCAGGCAAAACATCACCAAGCAGCCCCGGAAGTCCTTTGAATGTTGCGCTTTTTTTAAGTTCAGAGAATGAGAAAATACGTCCTTTTGCCTCATTTAAAGGCATAAGTAATGGAGAAAGATCCCATTGATTCCTCAGAAAAGCTGGTTCAAATTCAAATGAACCTATTTCTAATGAAGAGTTCCAGGCGACTGCTCCAACCCGGTTGTTCCAAATGTTTACAAAGGCAGTTTCAATCATTACCATTCTGATTTAGGCATTGTTTTTATTTTAGTTATTCGTCTGGCTCTGATTCTTTTAGTTTGCTCAAGTTTGGCTAACTGAAGTGGACTGATTTGCGAGGTAACTTGAAAATCCTTTAATAGATACAACAGTTTTAGAGCGCGTAAAAGTTGAATAAATACGAGCAGGCTGGTATTCTCACCTTTTTCAAACAAACTTAAAGTCGAACGCACTATCCCGGCATCCTCGGCGAGTTGTTTTTGTGTCTTGTTTTGTAGTAACCGATGGTGCTTAATGAAAGAACCTATTGTTTTCATTAAAGCAGTATCGCTTGATGCAACCTGATTCATGTATGATATATCAGTCATTAAGTGTCATATTTGTATTTAGTGTATGATATTTCAGGCAAATATATACAAAAATAATTGAATCACAAAATTATTTTAATATTATTGCTGGTCTTTCCGATATTGCTGTGGAGCAACACCAACTTCTTTTTTGAAATATTTACTGAAATATAACGGATCCGAAAAGCCCAGATTATATGCAATCTCAGAGATGTTCTTTTCGGATGTTTTAAGCAAGTGAACTGCTTCCCGTATTCTGATCTCACGAATCAAACTATTCACTGACCAACCGGTTACAGCTTTTAACTTCCTGTAAAGCTGCATTTTATTAGTTTTGAAATGAATTTCAATTTTCTCATTGGTTAGATCCTCTTCCGAAAGATGACCTTTTATAAAATCAACAACTCTGTTTACAAAAGGGTCATCAAAATTCAGGGTGTCAGTATCCTCATTTTTTGATTGTTGAAACTTTTGCTGCCGATATTTTTCAACTAATTTTTGCCGGTTGGCAAGCAAGGTTTTTATTTTTGCTTGAAGTATCAGCTCGTTAAATGGCTTTGGCACATAATCATCGGCTCCGGTTTCCAAACCCTCCAATGTATCTTCAATAGTACTTTTGGCACTCAGGATAATGATAGGAATATGCTGCGTCAGAAGTTCGTTTTTCAATTTTCTGCAAAGTTCAATACCATCCATTTCAGGCATCATCACATCTGTAATAATCAGATCAGGAATATGTTGAACAGCGAGTTCATAACCTACTTTTCCATCTGCTGCCTCTATGATTTCAAAATTTGCAAAAAGTGATTGTTTCAGATAATACCTGATTTCGGGATTGTCTTCCACGATTAGAATTGCAAGATTACTTTTTCGGGTTTCATTCGGTGTTTCCTGAGTTGGTTCGGATGATTCATAACTCACAATTCCCTGAATACTTCCCTGAAAGTTTAGTGAAAACGGAATCGGATCATCGGAAATGGTGATGTTATTGTTGTTTTCGAGATGCTTTTTACCGGTTTTAAATAACATTCGGAACATCGTAAATTCTCCCAAAACGCTTTCAACGGTTATTTCGCCTTTGTGTAACTCAACCAAATTTTTTACAATAGATAATCCAATACCTGAGCCGATTGTGTCGTGCTTCAAAAAGCTTTTTGTTTCCACCTGATAAAACCTGTCGAACAATTTACTTAGTTTCTCGGCGGGTACTCCGATGCCGTTATCTAGGACGATAATTTCACAGGTATTGTCGGTAAAGAAGTGATTTATTACAATTTGTATTTTCCCGTTTACTGATGTAAATTTGAAAGCGTTGCTTAACAGATTGAAAAGTATTTTCTCAAAACTGTCGGGGTCGAACCATAATTGAATGGTTTTTACATTTGATTCAACAGTAAATTCAATATTCCTGCAGGAGGCGTTTTCATCAAAAGCTCTTTTTATTTCGTGAATTACCTCAACTACATTGTATGGTGCAACATTGAGATGGACATTTCCAGTTTCAATCTTTCTAAAATCAAGTAATTGGTTGATTAGTGTAAAAAGTCGTTGGCCATTGCCATACATAATTTCGAGGTGCTTTTTGACCGCCGGTGATGGTTCAGCTGATCGGACTAATTTTTCAAGCGGAGCGAGAATCAGCGATAACGGAGTACGAATTTCATGAGATATATTGATGAAAAACTTGATTTTAAGGTTATTAATTTCGGCATCCTTTTCCCGTTTAATTCTCTCTACAAGAGCTTTGTTTTTCAGATTTGCCCTCGAAACTGTGTATTCTCTTGTCAGATATAGCAGCCCGGCAAGTATAATGGTGTAAATAAGATACGCCCACCATGTTTTCCAGAATGGGGTTAGTACAATTAACGTGATTGAAGTTCCGGTGTTGTCCCATATTCCATCAGCATTGCAAGCCTTTACAGTAAACGTATATTCTCCCGGCGAGAGATTATTGTAGGATTTGAAACGTCTGTTGTAATCAAGATAGACCCAATCGGGATCAACTCCTTTTAATTGACAGGCATATTTCACTTTTTCGACTTGCGAAGTTGTTAAGGCTGCAAATCGGAATCCAATAATTCGATGCTTGTAATTTATTGTTATCGTTTTAGAATTACATATATTTTCTTTTAACAAAATCCGTCCGTTGACCTCTTTATTTATGGCCACCGATTGATTAAAGACCTGAAAATCGGTAAAAATTACTTTTGGTGCATCTTTGATTAAAGTGATTTGTTCAGGATAAAACCGGTTAAAGCCATTGTATCCGCCAAAAAACAGCTCTCCATCAGCAGTTTTCAAGGTTGAATAATGAGTAAAATATGAACCTTGCAATCCGTTATGTGTGGAATAATTAGTGATTTTATAGTTAGTATTTTCGATTTTTGACAAATGTGTTAATCCATTCATGCTGCTAACCCAAATGTCTCCTTTTGTGTCGGTGATAATACTTGAGATTTCATTTGAAGGCATTCCGTTGATAGTATTGAACTGTTTTTGAACATTTAAAGTTGAATCCAGTAAAAACAATCCGTCCCATGTTCCAACCCATAAATTCTTATCGGAATCTTCGCAAAGTGCATTTACATAGTCTGAATCAATACTTTTTGAAAATCCTGAAAGTTTCAGATTTTTCACTTTTTCGTGAAACAGAAAATCCAGACCACCACCCAAAGTACCCAAAACTATTGTTCCATTACTTAATTCTGTCATTTTCCGCACACGACCGGAGCTTAATAAACTGTTCCCGCGGCTAAAAGTTGCTAATACTATCCTTCTTTGTGGATCAAGCTTACACACACTTATTCCCTCGCCATTAGTCCCGACATATAGCTTGTTGTCTTTCGATATTAATAAAGATAAAATATCATTTGAAGGCAAACTGCCTTTTTCAGTGGAGCTTTTGAAATGGGAAAAGGTTTTATTTCTTATGTCGTAACTTGATAGGCCATCAGTAGTAGCCACCCAAATTACCCCATTTTTATCAGGTTCTAAAGCTCTTACAGAATTGTTTATTAACGATTGCCGATTGCCGGGGGCGTTAGTGATGATTTGGAATGTTTCATTTTTACGATTGAATAATGAAATTCCTTTTCCAAAAGTACCAACCCAAATATCTCCGTCAGGACTTTCACAAAAACAAGAAACAAAATTATAGCATAAGCTATTTGATTTTCCAGGGTCATTTTGATAATGAGCAAAAAGTTTAACCGTAGGATCGTATTTATTTAAACCGTCACTTGTGGCAATCCAATAAACCCCGCAACGATCTTTTAGAATAGAGGTTATACTATTGTTGCTTAAACTTCCGGGGTTGTTTGAAATAGTCTGATGGTGAGTAACTGTTTCGTTAAGAAGATCAATAATATACAATCCATCACCCTGGGTTCCTACCCACATATTTTGCTGGTCATTATAAACCGAGCGCAGTTCATTACCGGTGTAATTTACCTTTTTGTTCCAATCCGCCAACTCGATGAATTTGGCTGATTGAGGATTAAAACGAAAAAACCCACTTGATAAAAGTAGATTCAGCTCGCCGGAATTGTTTTCCCAAATTTTCCAAACGAAATCATCCTTAACAAAACGCCGTATTTGTGTGGGTACTTTAAATTGAGTGAGTAACTTTTGGTCCGGATTATAAGATGCGAGCAGGCCATTGTCGCCGCCGATCCAGAGGTTTCCATCCTTATCGAAGCAAAGCGACGAAACTGAACTTATTTCGGATAAAACCTTTTCGCATTGTTGGGTTGAAGAGTTAAAAAAAAACAGCCCATTTGTCGGTGTTCCAATCCAAATCTTTCCTGTTGTATCTGATATTATAACACCCTTATTACCATACCTATAACTTTCTTTCTTTTGGGAGAGTAGAAAACGGTCGAAATTATCCTGTTTTCTATTATAGCGATGTAAATAATTGATAGTTAGAATCCACAACTGGCCATTGGAGTCACAAAACTGGGTAAGAATTGTATTGTTCGAAAGGCTGCAACTATCATCATACTGCTTAGTATATTGGGTGTTTTCAACTCCATCAAAACGATTTAATCCGTTGTTTGTGGCAATCCATAAAAACCCTGACTGATCCTGAACGATTCCATTAATTCTGTTACTTGTTAATCCATGTTCTGAAGAGACTCTTTCAAAAGTCAGCGGTGAGTATTGAGCAGACAAAGAAAAACTCGCTTTCAAAACCGTCAAAACCGTCAAAACAATAATAAGTTTAACCATTTTATTCAATTCAAATTCCTCATAAGCAAAAATACTATTTTTTTTTAAATTGCTAAATTCATAAATATTCAATAGCGGACACTATTTCGTATTATTCAACATAACAGACTTATGTACTTTTTGTGCCTCAAATTGATGTTACAAAATTCCATAAGATTGTAATTTTATTCCATTGTAATCGGAGGATGATCACCCTATTTTTGACCGTAAATATACAAACTAATGATAAACTGGAAATCCAATAAAACTGTAGAATATATCCTGTATGGATTGATTTGCCTTCTTATGATTGCCATTATAATCATTACGCTTGCATAAAGAGTATCCAACAAATATCCATCAATGAATCTTTTAAAAATTAAACAATGATTAAAACAATCAACTATGCACACCCAATTCGCTGAAAAACAAAACAAATTTCGATTTGCATGGCTATTATGTGTCGTGCTGATCATGGGCTTTATTAATGTTAATGCCCAGAACATTGCAATAACTGGCAGTGTTACAGATTCAAAAGGAGAACCGTTAATCGGTGTTACTACTATTGTTAAGGGTACTACAACAGGTACTGTCACCGATGTTGACGGTAAGTTTTCACTTTCAAAAGTACCTGCAAACGGGACTTTGGTATTTTCGTTCGTGGGAATGCAATCACAGGAAATTGCTGTTGGAGGTAAAACAATTATCAATGTCACATTAAAAGAAGATGCAATCGCACTTGACGAGGTGGTTGCAGTTGGATATGGAACAATGAAAAAACGGGATGTAATTGGTTCTGTATCATCGGTTTCCGGTAATAATCTAAAACAGGCATCCTCTTCCTCGTTCACTACTTCGTTGCAAGGACGTGCGGCAGGTGTCAACATCCGTGAGACAAGCGGTACACCAGGATCGCCGGTAAGCGTTCAGGTTCGTGGCGTTAACTCAATAAATACAGGCACCGATCCTTTATGGATTATAGATGGTATGCCGGTTTACTCGGGTACCGGGTTGGGACGTACTTCAGGTACAGTCTCGCAGAATCCTATGTCAACAATCAATCCAAATGATATTGAATCAGTTGAAGTGTTGAAGGATGCAGCTGCAACAGCAATATATGGTTCGCGGGGATCGTGCGGTGTTATTATTGTCACTACTAAAAGCGGCAAAAAGGAAAAAGGAAAAGGAATTGTCACTTTTGATCTTTCAACAGGAGTTTCCAATCTTGTAAAATCTCCCGAATCAATGGGACTTGCTAATACTACTGAATGGTTTCAAATTATGGATATTGCAAAAAAGAATGGTGGCCGCGGTCAATTTGAACCTGGTGATATTTTAAATGCAAATTTCCCCACCTCAATTAGTCGGGCAGATGCCTTATTGGTTGATACAAATTGGTTTGATTATGTTTTAAGGAAAGGGAGTTTTAAAGATGCTAATTTCTCGTTCAGTCAAGGGTTAGAAAAGGGTTCTGTTTTTGCATCTTTTAACTACCGTACCGATAAATCAGTTAGTGTTGGCAATGATTTCGATCGTATAACCGGTCGAATCAACGTTGATTTGGAACCGGTGAAAAACTTTAAAGTTGGAGCTAAAATTAACCTTATGTACACTAATAACTACCGGACAAAGACTGATATTGCAAATCCCGGAGGTTCTACCGGAGCAGTGGGTGGTTTTGGTTCTGCAATCATGGGAGAACTTCCCTGGTATCCTGTTTATGATCCTTCAAATCCTTCAGGATACTGGAATCCCGGGGCTGGCAATCTCGCAGCAATTGCCAGACGTGATTTTATGCTGGATAACAAAAAAACTTACAGGGCTTTGGGAACTTTATATGGTGAATATAGTTTGCCTTGGGTGCAAGGCCTATCTGTTAAAAGTGAATTGTCAACCGATATTATTCAGGACAACGCCACAAACTGGATCTCAGGAGTAGTGTTGAATTCTGGAAAAACTTACGTTTACGAAGGGGCAATTACACGTCAATCTTACAACTATAATGCATATCTTAAATATGACAGGACATTTAGTGAGCTTCATGGTGTAAATGCAGTAGCAGGAACAGAATCACAGGTTACCAGTCAGTACACCAGAGAGATGGAAGGACGTGATCCAATTGGCTATAATCAGGAAGTTGGAAGCACTTCTCCTGGTCTCAAAGATATGATGCAGGGTTATTTAGGTAGTGAACGCTATATAAGATCATATTTTGGACGTGCAAATTACAGATTTAAAAATAAATACATGCTGGGAGTTAGTCTCCGAAGAGATGGCTCTTCAGCTTTTTCATCAGATGTAAGGTGGGGTAATTTTGCTGCTCTTTCGGCAGGCTGGCTTATTTCTGATGAGAAATTCTTTGAGGCTCTAAAAGGAACAGTCAATTCTTTGAAATTGCGTGGCAGCTTCGGACAAACCGGAAACGAATCAATTCCGGCAAACCGTAATCTCAATACCCTGACAAATAGTGCTTCAAACAGGTATGGAACATCGGATATCATGAGTGCAGGTACTTCTATCACAATAGGTAATAAAGGCATTACCTGGGAAAAAACTGACAGTTATGATGCCGGGTTTGATTTTGGCTTGTTTAATAACCGAATTTCGGGATCCATTGCCTATTATACCCAAAAAGTATCAGACATGCTATTACAAGTTTCAACACCTCCTTCCGCAGCTATTGGTAGTGTTTTTAGCAATGTTGGCGATATGAAAAACTGGGGTATGGAATTTAGTGTAAGTTCAATAAACCTCACAAAAGGAGATTTGAAATGGAATACCACCTTTAATTTCTCAACAAACAAAAATAAAATTTTGAGACTTACTCCTGAAATGGAACGCCAAAAAGGAAGTATCCTTTTTGTGGGAGGCAGATTGGGTCTGTTTAAAATGTGTGAATACGCCGGGATTGATCCCGAACGAGGTGTACACATGATTTATGAGACCGATCTTGCGCTTTACAATTCAACTGGAGAAATTAAAAAAACCGGGAGATTAGTCCCTTTTACTGATACAAACTCAGGTTTAAATGAAATGATTTTAAAAGATAAATCAAGCATTCCCACCTATTATGGCGGACTCGATAATACCTTTACATACAAGGGTTTTGAGCTGAATGTCTTTTTTACTTTCTCAGGTGGCAACTACCTTTACAACTTACGTGAAAAAGAGTGGACAGCTCCTTCAAATGGATACTGGGTTAAAAAGCGTGATTTGCTCACCGACTCCTGGACTACACCAGGACAAACGGGTACAAAATATCCAATGCTATTTATGGAAACTTTTGCTCCAGCCACCACAGCATGGGATCTGAACGCAATTGATCCTAATACAGGGAGAAAAGGCTGGTGGACTAATCCCGATATCAAGAATTTGGTTGCACCCGCTGCAAAGGAGAACTATGATAAGAATGGAGCAAGATATTTGACAAAATACCTACAAAAGGGTGACTATCTTAGATTGAAGACATTGACTTTTGCATACAATGTTCCCAAAAACGTTTCAGGCAAGTTATCAATGGAGAGCTTAAAAGTTTATTTATCAGCGTCAAACTTATGGACATTAACCGATTTTACCGGATTTGACCCTGAAACAGCAGCAAATCCGTCAATTCTGCCATCGGTTAAGACTTTCAGTGCAGGAATCACTGTTACATTTTAGTTAAAATGCCAATAATATTTAAATCAATTAATTATGAAAATAGTTACAAAATGTAATGTAGCACAATTTATCAAAGGTGTCGGACTGGCAATGGTTCTGATTCTCTCTGCGTGCAACAATGAATTATTTTTCCAACAGGATGCTCCTCCTGTGACTGAATGGAAGAAAGTCGCTGATATGGAGATGGGAATAGCCAATGCTTACCGTTTGTCGGTGATTCAGAATGAAAACTCTTGTTGGAATTTTATGCCTTTTGTCCATTTAGGGATGAGTGATATAGTAAGGGAAATCAGTGTGAATGGTGGATGGAATTCCCACACAACCTATATAAGGGATGTACAACAACGTATAAGTCAAATGGATAAATACTCAGTATGCTATTCCGTGATTCTTTATTGTAATAATATGCTTGATTTTATTGCTAAAGATCCCTTTCCCACAGCTTCTGAAATTGATAAAACAAAAAATATCAGCAGAATCAAAGGTGAAGCCTTGTTTTTAAGGGCTTTGGCATACTATCATCTGCTAATCTGGTATGCTCCTGCTTTTGACCCCCAGGGTGCAAACGATACAAAACTGATAAATTTACGTTTGAGCACTCCAATTACAGTTGATCTGGCTTTAGATAACACTACTGTTGAAACTAAGGTAGTTTACGAACAGGTAGTTAAGGATTTCACCGAGGCCAAAGCTCTACTTCCTTTGAAATGGGAAACTGGTATGAATAATGCCTACAAATTCGGGAGAGCCTCGAAACATGCAGCTGGTGCATATCTTGCACGTACACTGATGCTTATGGGAAAATACACTGAAGCATTGGCAGAACTGGATGGTGTTTTGAACGATGCAGCTCAATCTCGTTCACTTTCACCAGATCCTGAAAGCAACTGGTTAAACAACGATGCTACAACGCCGTGGACTAGTAATGAGGTAGTTTGGTATGGCTTTTTTGCTGATATAAACCTGGCTACCAACTTTAGGCACAATCTTCAGTTTCACTATTTCGATAATGCTATATTTCCCAATGTTGATGACTGGCGGGACTGGTGGATCTGGTCTCTGAATACAAAAACTGTGAAACGCTGTGGAATGTTGGCTGACGACAATTCTGTTCCAGCAGGATGGGCAAACGACAAACGCTCGAAGCTGTTTCACCGTTTTGACGGATACAATTCCGCTTTGCCGTCCACAACTAAGTACAACTATACTTACTTAGTCAATAGAGCCTTTGAAGGTATTGTAGGGCTAAATGACCCGGTTTATATGAGTAAGAAATACTTTAGGGTACCGCTGGTGGGACAATCTAAAACAGCTGCACCACAGAATTTGCCAATCATACGATCCGCAGAATTGTATCTCTGGAGAGCTGCTTTAAAACAGGTTACCAACAAAGGAGGACAGGCTGCTGATTTGAACATCGTACGTCAACGTGCCTGGGACAGCGCTAAAAGTGGTGCCTACACTCCGCTTACAGACGCTCAGGCAACCTGGGATCTTATCGATCAGGAATGGATCAAAGAGATGTCTTTCGAAGGCGACCGTATTGTCTGGCTGCAAATGTTCAAAAAGCCGATTGGCCCCGGTGATAGAGCTGTCGCAGACATTCTTCCTCCATATACAGGTTATTATTGGTTAATTCCACTAGCAGAAACCGATTTCAATCCTAAAAAATAGTTAAAATTTGAAAATTAAAGGGTTATTCAATTTTGGATAACCTTTTATTTTCTTCAGAACCGGATTTGCAGCTTACAACTTGCAACTTGCTGCTGGCTTCGAGATAAACTTTGTATTTATTCATATTAAATATAACTATCTCATTTAATTTGATTGTATAATTAACTGAACATGTTCCATTTAAAAAGTTTCGCGCAAAGACCGCGAAGATCGCAATGCAAAACGGGGAAAACCCTTTGCGAATTTTGCAATACTTAAAAAAAATCGCACAAAACCCGCAAAAATCACAAAGAAAAATGGTTTAAATCCTTTCGTGACTTTGCGAACTAAGCGAGACCTAAAAAGTTTCACGCGAAACCTGTAATGAAATAAAGGAAACAAATTTGGATATGTATAAGCAATTTGGAGCGGTCATTTATTTGATATTAGGACTATTATTGAATAGTTTCGGACAGAATCCCAATGATCTCAGTTCCTTGTTAAGACAAATCAATTGTAAAACCTCAATCCGGTTTACCAGTCACAATTACGATTTCTTTAACAGGCGGGAGTTGTCACTCATTGTTCCTGTAATAGATTCTACCCCAAATCAGGAAGTAACCTTTCAATCAGGAGTATGGAGTATTGACCGTCAGACGCGAGTTCCTATTGACCGGCCGGATGCCATCGAAGTTGAATATCATTTTGTTTTAAAGAAAGGTGCTGCTCCACAAACAAGTATCTCGATCGATTTTACCTTCGCCAACTGGTCAAAATCGAATTATGTACTTTTACCTGCTGCAGCCTATAATGGCAATAGGTTCGAGTCGCGAAGGATCCGTTATTCACCCAAACTGCTTGATTCCCGGGATATTGGTCCAGATAAGCCGATGATCATTTCGGATGTGCCACGCCTCAACATCAACGATGGCCCATCAAGGATTCAGGAGCGGTCGGGTTCGATGAGCGTTCCAGCGATTGGCTTTCAATCCGACACTTCCAAAACAGGCTTTTGGTTGCTTACCCATCAGGCTACGAAATTTGGCGATACGGGAATCAGCATCGAAGAATCGCGTGACCGTAAAACTGCAGTGGTCACGCTTACAGTACCAGTGGTCAGGGAAAACTATCAATATTCAATAGCAGATAATCAGGCAGCGTCAAAGGACAAAGTCCCGGACTTTAAAGAAGGTGACGAATTCACTTTGACATTCAGGTTGTATTCGTTCCATTCGGCAGATATTCAGGGATTGTACAACCGCTTTACTGAAATCCGCAAAGATCTGGTTGGCGAAACCAGGATCAGGCCAACGATCCCATTTTCAGCATGTTTTGAAGTTCAGCAAAACAAGTTTAATGAACAGAACTGGGAGAACGAGCATGGCTACTATTCGGTGGGAATGCGTGAAAATTTCCTTCAGGATTGGCAAATCGGCTGGACAGGTGGTATGATTTCGACCTATCCTTTGCTTTTCGCAGGAAATGAAACAAGCAGGGCCAATGTGATCCGGAATTTCGACTGGTTATTCCCGAACGGGATATCCCCGTCTGGCTTCTTCTGGGATTCGGGCGAGAAAGGGACCAAATGGTATGGCGGCGATATCCGAAAACCCAATACAAAAGACTGGCACCTGATCCGCAAAAGCGGTGATGCCTTGTATTACATCATCAAACAACTGATGTTGATGGAGAAACAGAATATCCCCGTTAAGCCTGAATGGAAGAAAGGGACACAGACCGTTGCCGATGCTTTCGTTAAGCTTTGGGACAAATGGGGGCAGTTTGGGAATTTTGTCGATAGCAATACCGGCGATGTGGTGGTTGGAGGTTCTACAAGTGGTGCCATTGTTCCGGCTGCGATGGTTTTGGCTGCCAACTATTTTAAAAATCAGGAATTTCAGCGAGTTGCGTTAGCTTCCGCTGAAAGCTACTATACAAATTACGTTAAAAAAGGAATTACTTGTGGCGGTCCAGGCGATGCCATGCAAAACCCCGACAGCGAATCTTCGTATGCGATGCTCGAATCGTTGATGCTCCTTTATGAATCGACTCAAGACAGAAAATGGCTTACAAGGGCAGAGGAGATGGCTTATCAGTTTACAACATGGGTCATGCCTTATGACTATGTTTTTCCTCCAAATTCAACTCTTGGGAAACTTGGCGTTCAAACAACCGGAACTGTGGGTGCCAATACGCAAAATAAACATGGGGCACCGGGCATATGTACCCATTCTGGAATAGCCTTATGGCGTCTTTTCAGGGCAACCAACAAAATTCAGTATCTACAACTTTTACATGAAATCGCCGCGGCAATGCCCCAATTTTTGTCGCACCCGCTCCATCCGATCTACAAGATGAAAATCGGCTGGATGTCGGAAAGGGTCAGCACTACCGACTGGCTCGAAGGGATCGGCGAACTGATGTATGGTTCAACCTGGGCCGAAACCTCGTTGATGTTGTCGTATGTTGAATTGCTAGGCGTTTATATCCAACCCGACAAGTCGTTTGTATTTACATTGGATCATATTGAATCACAAGTTATTAAGAATACATCCAGTTCACTGACCGTGAGATTTACAAATCCTACAAAAGCTATGGCCATTGTAAAAGCATTTTCTGAAACATCGAAGGATGCACTAAAACCTTTGGCCGAGAACTGCCTTTACAATGGTTTGAAAATTACATTACAACCAGGTGAAAGTAAAGAAATGAAATTCAGGAAATAGATAGAAATAAGAAATTCAGGATATAAATAGAAATATATGGAAATGAGACTGACCAAATTATTTTGCATTCTAATGATTACATTGATGTTTTGTAATCTGAAAGCCCAGAAAAATGTTTCAGGAATGACCGACCCACTGAAAGTTGTTAAACTGATCGGCGATAAACTGATCCGCGACACTCCGTTTAAGTTCGGGCTAGGGTTGCAAGGTAACAATCAAACGTTCAATGGCTTACAATTCATTGATTTTGGCCGGACTTTTGGAACCTCACAACCTGCCCTGGCATATGCCTATACAAACCTGACGATTAACAGCGATATGGAACTGACGATACAAACTGCCCATAACGATGGTTGCAAAATCTGGTGCAATGGGAAGCTCGTCTATGTGAAGCAGGGAAAGCAGAAACTTGAACTTAAATTTGAAGAACGCAGCGTTGAATTGTCCGAACACTTTAAAGTGTCGCTGAAAAAAGGTGTGAACAGTTTGCTGATCAAGTCGGAAACCTTTGGCGACGAATGGGTGGTCTATCTTCAACCTCCTAGTTTAAAAGGTGCTGTTGTCACTGGTTCAGGCAATTATCCGGGAATAGGTCTCAAAACAGTTCTTGATGTTGACCCCAAAATTGCAGGGCTGACCAACTGGCTGGTAATCGGTCCGTTTACCAATGCCGATGGAAAGGGTATCGACAAGTCATACCCAATTGAAAAAGAACTGACCTTCGGTAAAATGTACGAAGGAATCGATGGTCCGGTTACCTGGACGATCCCAAAATTGGAAGTTTTGGGTGAACTGATCGATCCGCTCCCCTGGGGGACCAATTACACCTGGAACTATCACAATGGGGGAGTGGCATTGGCGATGCAGCAACTGACAGAAGTGACAGGAGAAACAAAATACAACCAGTACGCCACAAACTTTTGCGATTTCCAGATCAACAATTCCCCGTTTATCAACTATCAGGTCAAGACTTTACGGGCAGTCAACTCAGCGAACAATGGGTTTTTGTTTTCACCGTTGCTCGATTTCACCCTCGCCCCGGCGTTACCTTTTATTTATAAACTCAGGAAGGAACCAACATTCAGCAACAGGGAAGCTTACGAAAAATACATTGGCAGGATGATGAAATATGCCAAAGACGAACAGGTGCGTTTTCCCGGATCGAACATCTATACCCGGCTTACGCCTGAAAAATACACTACCTGGGTGGACGATATGTTTATGGGAATTCCATTTCTCATACAGGCAGCCCAATATGCTTCTACACCGGAAGAAAAGAAATTGTATTTGGATGATGCAGCCAATCAGACACTTAAATTCAACGATCAGGTCTGGGACAAGGAAGCCAATCTCTACATGCATGCCAAATATTCCGAAAAGAATGTAAAACTCCCACATTGGTCGCGGGCCAATGGTTGGGGAATCTGGGCAATGTCGGAAGTCTTGATGGTGCTGCCAAAGAACCACCCCAATTACAAGCCAATCCTTGAACATTACCGAAAACATGTCGATTCATTGGTTAAGTTGCAGAATCAGAATGGTTTCTGGCTGCAAGTTCTCGATCGTCCCGATTCGCGAGAGGAAGTCTCAGGAACTGCAATCTTTACGATGGCCATGGCACGCGGCCTCACGAATGGCTGGCTTAACGAAAAAAAATACAAACCATTCGTCTTAAAAGGTTGGGAAGCATTAAAGACCCAGATCGAACCAGATGGAACTGTACACAACATCTGCTACGGAACCATGTGTTCCGAAGATGTGAATTATTACATGAACCGTCCGTTTTATGACAACGACACCCATGGATTGTTTGCTGTGTTGTTTGCCGGGATCGAAATGTATAAATTGCAATCAATTAAATAGTTACCTTTGAAATATTAAAGTCAAAGCCATTGAAAACATTCGGTAAGATTCTGGTTTTAAGTGCAATACTTCTTTCAGAAATTGCTTATTCACAACAAATTGCAATAGTTTCGACTTCTGGGGCAGGTGACCGTTTGGCCATTAAGGAAAAGGTTGATTTTAATGTGAATCCTGTGCCATCGAAAGATCCGATGCTTTCTCTTGAAAAGAATGAAATCCTTGTTCAACCTGATTGGAAGTTTCAACGGATGGACGGTTTCGGCACCTCATTTCTTGAAGCCGGGATGATCTGTGCCAATTCGTTGGATATTAAAAAGAAACAAATGCTTTTTGAATCCCTGTTCGATACGATCAGGGGAGCCGGGTTTTCGATCATGAAATCCCCCATTGCCGGAAATGATTTTATGTCGGATGGCGGATGGTATTCTTATAACAATACTCCCGGTGATGTGGAAATGAAAAACTTCAGCATCGAAAGGGATTTAAAGCAGAATGGATTAATCTCTTACATCAAAGAAGCCAGAAAATATGGAAAATTCCAGATCCAGTCGCCCATGGATTATCCTCCCGACTGGATGCTCACCAATGCCAATGAACCATCAAAACAGGATGTCGATGAGAAGTACTTCCCGGCTTTGGCAAAATACTATCTGCGTTATATTCAGGAGTATAAAAAGCAAGGTGTAACTATCGATTACCTCAGCCTTTTTAACGAACCGGGTATCTATACCAAAATCAATTATTCAAAAATAGCCACTTTACTGTCCGACCATGTTGGGCCACTCTTTAAAGAAAACCAGATTGATACGAAGATTCAAATGTGTGAATCGAACCATCGGTTGTATGGTTGGAACTTTTTTCCGCAGGTCCTTCAAAACAAAAAGGCTGCCCAATACATTGGAGGGCTAGCCTTTCATGGTTATGACTATGGTCGCAACTTTGATAAAATCGCACAATTAAAGCAGAACTATCCACAATATCCTATCTGGATGACAGAAGTATGCCATGCTTATGTTTGTGGATATCCCAAAACGAAACCTTTGCCAAACTACGATTATTCAGATGGGGATTTTTGGGGAAACGAAATCATCTCTGACCTCGAATCGGGTGTTTCGGGCTGGATCTACTGGAATATGGTTCTGGACGAAAAAGGTGGACCGTGGTTGGTTTCCGAAGTACATGGCGATCCTGTACAAAATGCGCAACAACCTGTGGTTGTCGTGAACAGGACAGACAAATCCATTCATTACACAGCCCTCTATTACTATCTTTCCCATTTCAGCCGGTATGTCCGTCCGGGTTCTGTCCGTATCGGAACCTACGAAAACATGGAAGGAATTAGGGCAATTGCATTTTTAAGTCCTGAGAACAAGGTCATATTGCAAGTCCTGAACAGTACCGACCAGAGCAAGGAAATCAAGATCAGGATCAACAACAAGCGGGCAAGCCTGAAAATATCGGCAGCCTCAATGAATACTTTTATATGGTAAAAACGTAAATATATGGACTTTGTGAATCTTAGTGACTTAGTGCCATGGTGGTATAATGCACTTCCGCCACCAAGACACCAAGGCTCAAAGAATCACAAAGAATAGAATGACAAAATAATAACACTTAATGAACTCATATATAATTGATATATAGTTATTTAAATGCATTAATTCAAAATAAATGAATAATCTGATTACTTTTTTTATCTTGCTTTTTATCTCAGGATTTGTATCTGGTCAGCAAAAAAACACCGTTCTCTTACCCGTAAAACTATCCGATCAGGAAATCGAGGTGGTGTTAAAAGAAATTGAAAAAACCGATCCTAAATATGACCCTGAGGTTCACTTGGTTAGGTCAACCCAGTCGGTTCATTACCATTCGGATGTAAAGCAGGAAACAAAAGTTCACAGTACGATGGGATCATTGAACTATGCCGTTGCGCTGCTCGATTCGCGCAAACCTGAATTTCGGGAACGTGCCTTTGAAGTGCTGCGTGCTGCGATTGCCCTTCAGGACCAAAACCCCGCTTCAAAAACCTGTGGCGTGTGGCCTTATACGCTCGAAGAACCCCTGGCAACAAAGAAGTCACCGGCCGATCGCAATTGGGCCGATTTCTGCGCGGTACCGATCATCAGTATCATCAACAACCACAATGACATCCTGCCATCTGACCTGAAGGAGAAAACAAAAAACGCACTTTTACTGGCAGCCAGGGAAATCAGGATGCGGGACGTACGACCCGATTATACAAATATTTCGCTGATGGGATTGTATGTTAGCTACATGACCGCCGATATGTACAACGATCCCGAATTGATGGTTTATGCCCGTGGCCGCCTGAAATCTTTTTACGACTGTACGCTTCTGAACAAAGGGTTCCTTGAGTACAACAGTCCTACCTATTTCAAATTGTCTTTAGATGAAGTGTTGAGATTAAAGGAACATGTTATCAATCAAGAGGATAAAGCTAAGTTGGATTTTATTTACAATACCGGCTGGAGCATCATTGCAAGGCATTATCACCAACCATCGGCACAATGGTCTGGTCCCCACGGAAGGGCTTACAGCGTTTTACTCGCTCCCGCAACTTACAATTGGCTCTTCACCTCTTCAAATGGTTTGGTCAACCCTGAAACTTCGGGTGAGTATTCCAAAGACCAGAATCCAATTTTAAAACACCGGATTCCTGAGAACCTGCTACCCTATTTTACAAAGCCGAAATTACCCCGCATGGAAGTCGACACTTTTATCCGTGGCGGACAAAAAATAGAACTCAACCCAATGGTCTCTTATCAGGAAAGCGACAAAGGGGTTTGGATCACAACCAAAGAGATCATTGGGAAATCCTATCTGACAAAGGACTTTGTCTTGTCATCTGCCAGCCAGTCGTGTTTGTGGAACCAGCGTAGGCCGTTGATTGCCTATTGGGGAACACCTCAAAAACCTGTCTCCATGCAGGTCAGGTTTCTGCACGACATGTACGATTACGCCTCTGCCAATATCTTTTGTGCCCAAGATTCGACCCATGTCTTGGGAGCGATCAACTTCACAACCAACGGCGGCGATAGGCACGTCACCATCGATGTAATTAAAAATGGCACTATTAAAGCCACCGACCTGAGGTTAAGGTTCGAGTTCACAGGTGATTTAAGCAGCATCAGTTTTGCACCCGCAGACCTAAAAAACCGAGTGGTCAATGGTACTTCTGGCAAGGTAAATTTCAGGATCGAACTGCCTGTTGTGAAATTCGGTGATTTTAATGGCAATCTGTCTGTTGGTGGCGATGAAAAGAACAAATGGATCGATTTTGTCATTTATTCCGGAACTGAAAAGGAGTATAATTTTGAAAAGATCAATGAAGCCGTTATCGGATTTTTGGTAACCATAAATGACATTTTAACCAATCAGTCCACGCCTGTAAAAATTCAGAAATCAATGGATTACATAAATTTGTCATGGAATGGGCTGAATGTAAAGGCACTTACAAAACCATATTCCGAGAAGGTCTCACTCGTTCTGAAATAGTACCCAATTACATTAAAATTCACATGTATCTCAAAATATAAATAACTCTGTCATGATACTAAAAGTCAGATTAACTGCGCTCTTGTTTCTTTTATCCCAATTTGGAGTATGGGCTGGTATAAATATCAATATCAGTCAATTTGGTGTCCTAAATGATGGCAAGACCTTGAATACCATAAAAATACAAATGGCCATTGATAGCTGTTATCACATGGGGGGAGGAACCGTGAACTTCCCGAAAGGGAATTACCTGACTGGTACGATTGTATTAAGGACCAATGTCACAATTCACCTGGAGGCTGATGCTGTTTTGCTCGGTAGTCCAAAACTTATTGACTATCAATTCAGTGACTTATTTTTGGCAGAAAAAAACAAATATGTGAATCCTAAAGGACAGGCACTGATTTATGCCTTCGGTTCAAAAAATATCTCCATTACCGGGCTGGGAACAATTGACGGACAGGGACAGTTTTTTGAGGCGATGTCACGACAGGAGTCTATACCTGTGTTCAGGGGAGAAGCCGCGGCGAAGAAAATTTACCCTCCGCGACCAAGATTAATAGAAATGATCGGCTGCAATAACATCAATATCAAAGAAGTTCAGGCTAAGAACTCGCCAAGCTGGGGAATTCATTTAATTGGCTGTGAAACTGTATTTATTGATCAGTTGGTGCTTGATTCACATGTAAGGCCAAACAATGATGGCATTGATATCGAATCCTGTAAAACTGTTTTTATTTCCAACTCGTCCATTTACAGTGATGACGATGCCATTTGTTTCAAGAGTAGCATTGAAGGATTGCCCGTGGAAAATGTTGTGGTCACCAACTGTATATTGAGAAGCAATTGCGCGGCAATTAAATTTGGGACACCTTCTGCAGCCGGATTTAAAAATATTTCAGTATCCAACTGTACGATCTACGATTGTGCGCAGGACGCGATTAAATTTATGGCTGTTGACGGTGGAATTGTGGAAGACATCAACATTTCAAACATTACCATGCACAATGTCGAAGGGCCGATTTTTATGCGTTTGGGGAATATGGGCAGAAAAGTGCAAATCAACGGTTTTGAAGACTATCACCAAGCAGCACAGGAAGTTTCACCGGTTGGCATCATGAGAAATATCAGGATTTCCGGAATTACAGCAACCATGAAAACCGTTGCTATTCAGGACTCTATGCTGAGGGTTGCCTGGGATAAAATGGCAGTGCTGGGTATTCTGGTAACCGGTTTGCCCGGACATTACATCGAGGATGTTACTTTTAACGATATTCAGCTTATTTATCCCGGTGGAGGAAGCAAACAGGATGCGTTAAGAACGGTTCCGGAAAATGAAAAAATGTATCCTGAACAACATTTCTTCGGGATTTTGCCTTCCTATGGTGCTTATGTCCGCCATGCGAAAGGAATATCTTTTCACAATGTCAGGTTCAAATTGGCCGGTCAGGATTTTCGTCCGGCAATTGTTACCGAAGATGTTGAAAATTTGGAACTTGTCAATGTAAGTGCGGAAGTTGACAAGGAAACAGAAGCCATAGTCCGAATGGTGAATACCAAAAATGTGTTGATCAGCAATTGCCGTTCCTTAAGCAAAACCACGGCTTTCCTGAAGTTGGAAGGGAAAAAAAGCGGGGATGTATTGATGCTTTCGAACGACTTCAGGAATGTAACCAAACCTTATGTTTTAGATAAGATTGTATCTTCAAAAGAGATTAGGATTAAGTAAATTTGCCAAAAAAATTGAGATATGAAAAGTCATCTTAGGTTTTTACCTGTTGTCATCCTGTTATTAGTTTCTTCATTGAGCAGCCAAAGTCAGACCCAAAAGTCGAAGAAAAGTGAAATCAAACATCATATTTTACTGCGTTCCTCATGGCAAACCGTTAATATTGGCGACATTGCCCATTCGCCAGGAGTTTTGACTTTGTGCGAAAAATACCTGCCTGATGTTGAAGTCCGGTTGTGGGCAAGCAATGTGGGCGATGGCGTAAAGGAGATGATTCAACGACGTTTCCCCAACCTCCAAATCATCTTGAGTTCGGATACCCTTGCCTTAAAGAAAGCCTTTACCGAATGTGAATTTCTTCTGCATGGTTCCGGCCCCTCTTTAGTTGCAGACAAAGATGTTGACCGATGGATCAAAGAGACCGGTAAACCTTTCGGGGTGTATGGAATTACATTGTCAGAGGCTCCGGCAGATATTGTCAGGATTCTCAACCAGGCAAAGTTTGTGTTCTTCCGCGATACAGTTTCGCTCGAACTGGCAAAAAGCAAAGGTATTAAAGCCCCAATTATGGAATTTGGCCCCGATGGTGCGTTCGCCTGCGACTTGCGAAACAATGATTCAGCACTGAAGTTCATGGCAGAAACAGGTCTGGAGGAAGGAAAGTTTATGTGTGTGATCCCCAAATACCGTCGCACCCCATATTGGGAAATACCCAGTAAGAATACTCCTTACAATGAGTCAGTTAACAAACGGAATCAGGAAATGAAAGAACACGACCTGACACCTTACCGCGATGCCATCATTGCCCTTGTCCGCGAAACGCCGATGAAAGTATTGATTTGTCCCGAAGATATGACCCAGGTGAAATTGGGCAAAGAGATGCTGTATGATCCGCTTCCCGAAGATGTGAAGAAAAAGGTGGTTTGGCGCAACCGTTTTTGGCTTACCGACGAGGCGCTAAGTGTTTATGTGCGCTCGGCCGGCTATTTCGGACTGGAGCAACATTCACCCATCATGTGCATCGGGAATGGAATTCCGGCATTGCTTGGCCGTTTTGAAGAACAGACCAGCAAAGGTTACATGTGGAAGAACATCGGTTTAGGCGATTGGTTTTTCGACAGCGATAAACCAGATCAGATGGAACGGTTGACTTCGACAGTTCTATCTCTTGCAAAAGACCAGAAGTCAGCCCGCCAAAAGGCTCAAAAAGCCAAGGAATTTGTTGAAAAAAGACAATCTGAAACAATGCAAATAGTTAGGAATTGCCTGAATAACGGGAAATAGATTGAAGGCGAATACATGAATTGAGAAAACAAGTTTTTGGAAATGGTTCCTGAAAGTTGGGTTTATTATAGGACTTCGACATAGGTGCCGATAAGCTCAGTTTGGTGATATTGTTGAAAGATAGGGCCAGCAATGGGTTCAAATTGAAAACCTAATCAGTCATAAAATATGGGGAGTGAACGATCTCCTTTTTTTAATTGAGGGATTAGGAAAACTCCAGAGATTTATGATAGAAACATATTTGCTTAATATTTTGTAGTTTATAGGCCTTAAAAGCAGAAGGATTTATGAATGCTCAACTCACTTTACTGAAAAGAGTAAAAAAATAACCTCCTTTTAATGATTAATGAAATTTATGACTAATTTTACAAAAATATATCTTGTGACTTAGGACATCTATCCCTGAATTACTAAGGATAAAAATGATTTTGACTTGGTTATAAGTGAGTTGTGTTATAATAAAAACGACAACAATATGAAAGTAAAAAACGACAACAATCATTGGAAAGTTTGCCTGAATTTCATCGGATACACTAGTATCGTAATTGGATTTGCAACAATTTTCATAACAATACTTGACAAGGACAAGTTTTCATATGGATTGTATTTTATTATATCTCTTGTACTTATTTATTTAATTGCGTTGGCTATATATAATAAAACAAATATATTGTTGTATATCAATAGTGATTCCCGTGGTAAGCGAACCACGCAAGATATTATATTATCAAAAGAAACAAGAAATATGGCTATAGTCCATGCTATTACAGGGCTATTTGACTCAACATATAATAATTGGCTCAATAATTCAAAACAGGATAAAAAAACCACTCTTTTTGAGTCTATTGTACAAACTACTGGTGATAATAGGAATAAATTAATAGGGCTTGTGGTTATGGAGTTTTTATTTTTTCTTTATTCCCAGACTATTATAATTTTTAAAGACACTAGTCCTACTGTTGAAGATTTTTCTAAAACAAAGAAAATTTTCAACGATCTATTTCTGGATACCTTTTTAGCTATTTTTATTAGACAGAAGAAAAAAGATATACTTCCGTACCTCGACAACAGATTAGACTATTATTCAAAATTGGATCAAAATTTTTGTAATGAACATCCAAGGAATGATAGAATTATTCATCAGTTTTTTTATATACTGAAACAAAATCTTGATACGAACATAGAATTTAAGAACCGCCCTATACTTGAAAAGAAAATATCGGATCTCATATTTGAATTTCATAAAAACTGTAGATTAACTATATCAGCCTTAGATCAATATCTTAATGACAATTCCCGAAGCAAATTTATTGTACCATACCGTGGTGGTAAACCTATGAGTGAGGGTGATTTAAAAAAGCCTACAGAAGTATTTCCGGAATATGAACGAAAAAAAGAAGAAGGCGGTTATATTCCACAAGATCAAATACTAGATATCTGTAAGAAAAGAAAGAATATAAATATTAAACTGCCTGAAATTACTTCAGGTACTATAAAGCGAAATTATGATAATCTAATGGAATCCACTATTCCTAAGGAAAGCTGGTATCGTTTTAGCGCAGGACAATCATTAGCCATAATGCATAGTTTTGGTCTATATCATGGTGATTTGCACAAATCACATATGCGTTTTAATCCTGATACTGGCTCCACTATATTTCTTGATTTCGATTCATGTTCATATATGAACCTTACTCCTGATTATGCATATATTGATATTATTCCTGCCTATTTATCTTTAAACGAAGATGATTTCCACAGTTTTGTTTCTGGATACATAAACATTAGTTCAACTTATATTGATACAAAATATATAAACTTTACTAATGAACTTCTTGAAATTTCTGGAATAAAGGTTGCTTCAAGACTTTTATTTTTAGTAAATGATGTTCGGGTAAAAGAAATTGTCAAAGTATTTGGTTTTATGGTCAACTTTAAAAATAATAAATTTGTTTTAGATCAATTAGAAACTTATCCTACCTTCATAAGTAACATGATCGAAGATCCTGACGAAATAATGAGAGTACTTTGCGGACTTATCTTTGCTGGAGTAGATTGCTCACCAATTTATAACAAATTGAAGCTGGGAAATTCACATTTATTACGAAAAGAAAACTATTTCAAAATTCTGGAAATACTATATGATTATGAAAACAATATACCTAAAACTAATTTCAATGATTCTTTCGAATCTGAATTGTTTCGGTTCTTTATAAAAATTAGAGAAACACTCGATAAAAAAATATTTATATTAAGTGAAAAAAATAAAGTCACCCTAGAACTTATTATTGTACAAATGTTATATAAGGAACAACAATCTTTTATGTCAAAGAGCGGCCATCTTTTCCTAGAAAAAATTGTGGATGTTTTTGATTACTTAAATGACATGTGTTTATCCACTCCTTTACTTGGAGACAAAACTTTTATTTCCATGAATCTTACGCAAACTTCGGCTATTATTCTAAGTTTAATTGCGCATTCAAATGAAAAAGAACTCAGGATAAACACTATGCTGAGAAGAACATATACCTTGCCTTGGATGACTCAATTTTTGGCTCCTCATAACGATGACAGTATGATCATGCAAGAAATTGCCTATTCAAATTCCCGTGCTTGTACATTCACAAATGCCTTTGAAGCTTCGCTTTCAAATAGTGAATTTCAAAATCCATGCTTTTCTATGATTTGGAGAAGTATTATTCTATCACAACAAATGGTTTTAGCTACAAGGCGTCTCTTGACCCAGTCGCATAATTCTTATACAGATGATGAAATAACATATACAACTCGCTGTTCTATTAACCGTTTTATACAAACGATGTATGCATATTCAAATGCAATGATAAGTACAAAACAAATAAATATTATCAACAACTTCTGGTCATCTTCATCAGGACACATGTCAAGACAGTTAAATAGTGCAGTTTCATTAATGGGACTACTAAATAATGTAAAAGCAGCTTCGCCAATGGTGATAGAAGGTCTTAACAGGTTGATAGAAATCATGGAAGAAGATAGAGTATATTCTCCAACAAATATGTTGTTAAGATGAAAAATAAATTTCAGAATTTACTTATTGATAGAGCCTTATTGATGCAATCCGTATTAAACCAGAGGGATAGCAAGTCCTTGTTTGGATCTGAATCAACTACAAATTATGCCCTAAACTACAAGTATTGGGTGTACGAATCACCTGGTATGAGTGTTATTGAGCATACTCTTCATACCAATAAAGAATTGGGGAAAAGGTTGGTTTCTATTCCACATCCAATTTTGGAAAAAGTAGATGAGGAACTATTATCCTTAAAACAAATTTTGGAAACTTGGTGCAATAAAACTACAATTGTTCATTCCATTCAATTGTTCGAGCGTTCAATGGCAAATCCGGCAAGAGCCTATTTTATTCATTTGGAGTACTTGGTCAGGCTACTATTGCTTTCGAAACATCAAAATGCATCAATTATGCCATGGCAACCTAGGATTCAATTATTCAAATCCTTTTTTGAATCTGTAGGATTTACCACAAATCTTGAAGAATTGGAAGAAGGTTTGTTTATTTTAAAGGCTGATGGTGATAATTCCGTAGAATTACCTATTATTATAAATAAAACTTATCATTTGTTATTCTCATTACCTAAGACAGAATACACAAATGTTGGTTCACCACTACAAACTATTCCAAAAAATGGTAAAATTTTCCTTAGTTATAGCCATACGGACGAAATCTGGAGAGATCGATTACTAACACACTTAAAACCAATCTTAGGCCCTGACCAATTAATGATATGGTCAGATAAAGAAATAGAGGTTGGTTCTGAATGGAAGAATATACTAGAAAAGAAAATGGATGAGGCCAATATTGCCGTACTGTTAGTTTCACATAGTTTTTTATCTTCTGAATATATAACAAAATATGAATTACCCATCTTGTTAAACAAAAATAAAAATAAAGAACTAAGGATTATTTGGATCGCAGTGAGCTCATCTTTGTTTGATAAAACGGAAATAAGAACTATTCAATCTGCGAATAATCCTGACAAGCCATTGGATCTATTACCTCAAGCAATAAGAAACCGTGAACTTGTTCACATATGTAAAATTATAAAAGAAGCAGCGGACAATTTATAATTACACACTATTTTAATTGTCATTGCGAACCAAACGACTGTATGTTAAATTGTTAGCAAAATCATGATGTTTGGTGTGGCAATCCCATAATTTTCAGCACATTCCAGGACATGTTTTTGGCACAGTGCTTCTTAGATTGGGATTGCTTTTCCGATGGATCGGAACAAGTCGTCGTGCAGATGTTAATCCTCCAAATTCAGATTGTGCCGCACTCCGCGCAATGACATTTCCTAAGAGAGAAAATGCTGCAATGTTGTTTATTACCTTCGCCTAACTTTTAGAATTTTGTGGCGCAATCCAAAACTTTGAATATTCCGGTCTTCGGTTTCCCTTCTCCCTCTTGTTCGATCTTCAAACTGCATTTGCTTTGCGGCGCATTGATCTTTCACTCCCCCAACAACTTTCTGATTGAGCCGCTGGTTGGTGGGTTATCTATTTGTTCTACAATACTATAACACCTACGGTGTATTGATTAGTGCAAAGAGTATATATGGATTTCCGAAGCTTGATACACTTTGGAAATCGTTCATAATCCTAATGCGATCAATCCCCCGAATGGGGGAAAACCGTAAATAACCCTGGGTAAGCGGTCCCGAACAAAGGACCTGTCAAAGTTCAAAAGACCCTTGGACCGCGCAACCCAAGGTAACGACACAGCAGCTAATCCGTTCGCAATCGGATATTTGGAAAAGTGCAAAGCTCAATTCGGACGGGGTGTGAAGTGCCTCTTGAAAGTTTGTGGCGCAATCCAGAACAATGTTTTTGGCACGGTACCTCTTAGGATGGGATTGCATTTCCAAGTGTCTGAACAAGTTATCGTGCAGTTTATTCTGATTTCAAAAGGAGATGTGTTCCGCACTCCGCGCAATTGCAGATCCTGAGTGGGAAAATTCTGTATTATTGTTTGGGTTCTTTATGCAACTTTTTAAGCTTTGTGGCACAATCCAAAATTTCAACTGTTTTTAAACGAATTGAATTATGCTACTGCATTATAGGTCGAAGTTTATGGCAATAAGCATATAGGGGAAAACTATCTGGCACTTAGAGAAGTTCAAACCATCTCCTCCTCTACCCACTCGACTATGTTTCGTTCTTTTCTTGAAAAGTTGATACCAATCAGCGTAATGGGTTTACCATCATTTAGGTAGGGTAAAGCATAGCCATTTTCCTTTATCTGTGTAATGGCAACCTTGGCTGGTTGGTCCATTTTGAACTCAAAAATATAAACATGGTGGCGGTTCACAATGACAGTGTCGATGCGGCCATTGTTGATATGTACTTCATTATGAATTTCGGCTCCGAGCAAACGGAAAACGGAATA
>CAILKW010000722.1 GCA_903834845.1 uncultured Bacteroidia bacterium
ACAAAAGCCAACTACTGATTTACAAGTAATTGGCTTTTTTTGGTGACCCTGGAGAGACTCGAACCCCCAACCTTCTGATCCGTAGTCAGATGCTCTATCCATTAAGCTACAGGGCCATTTGATTAAAGCGGTGCAAAGATAATCAGATTTCGGACTTCAAAACCATATATCCGGTTTTTTTTGAAATTTATCACCATCATTGAATTATTACCATATATTTGCACCTTATTTTGAATGATTCTTAATAAGCATAAAAGTGCGACTTTCAGAAGTTGAAGAAAATAAGCAGGTAGTGATTACTAAAGTGCTCGGATATGGGTCCTTTCGTCGCCGTATTTCGGAAATGGGATTTGTGGCAGGGAAAGAAGTAACTGTTCTCAAGAATGCACCCCTGCGTGATCCGGTTGAATATCAATTGCTTGGATATAATGTTTCACTACGCCGGGCTGAAGCTGGTCTTATTGAAGTTATTACTGTTGAAGAGGCATTGAAATTTTTTCCGCCGTATTACGATGGCATCATTGACATGGAAGTACTGAAGATTTCAGCACGAGAGAAAGGTACTACTATCCACGTGGCTCTGGCAGGGAATCCAAATTGCGGTAAAACAACCTTGTTTAACCGTGTCACAAACTCAAAAGAGCATGTCGGAAATTACAGCGGGGTAACAGTAGATTCAAAAATCGCTGCTTTTCAACGAAATGGCTATACATTTAAATTGGTTGATCTTCCCGGAATCTATTCATTGACAACATTTTCACCTGAAGAATTATTTGCTGGAAATTATATTATTGAACAATCCCCCGATATTATTCTGAATGTGGTTGATTCAACAAATCTCGAAAGAAATATGTTCCTAACGACACAATTAATTGATATGGATATCAAGGTTGTGATTGCGTTAAATATGTACGACGATCTGGTTTCCGCCGGTGCATATCTCGACTCCGAAAAATTAGGTAAACTACTTGGAATTCCGATTATTCCAACAACAGCAAGCAAAGGTACAGGGCTCGATAAGTTATTCGACGAAATTATTGAGGTTTACGAAGAGCGTAATCCTGTTGTGAGACACATTCATATTAATTATGGTGAAGAACTCGAAAAATCAATTACGGCTATCAGCAAAGCTATCAAAAAAGATAAGCCTATTAGTTCTGAAATTTCGTCACGTTATTTGACAATCAGACTATTGGATAAAGATCCTGAGGCATTGAAAATCTTAAAAACCTCCCCCGGTTTTGAAAGAATTTATGGAACAGTTCAAAACGAGATTTCCCGACTTAAATCCAGATTGAACGATGACAGTTCGAATTTGATCACCGATGCCAAATTTGGTTTTATTTCAGGTGCCCTTCTCGAAACTTTTGTTCCCGGAATCCGATGGCGATATGCCATAACCGGAAAGATAGACCAACTTATTACTCATAAGTATTTGGGCTTTCCAATCTTCCTGTTTTTTATGTTTTTGACTTTTTTTACAACATTCAGATTAGGTGGATTTCCAATGAATTGGATTGGCGAAGGTGTTACGTTGGTTTCCGATTTTATTAAGCATACGATGCCGTCAGGGATGTTTAAAGACCTGCTGACTGATGGAATCATCAATGGACTCGGCAGTATCGTTGTTTTTCTACCTAATATATTGATACTCTTTTTCTTTACTTCACTGATGGAAGACACCGGATATATGGCGCGTGCAGCTTTTATAATGGATAAACTTATGCACAAAATCGGTTTACATGGTCGTTCATTTATACCAATGATAATGGGTTTTGGATGCAATGTTCCTGCAATTATGGCCACCCGAACAATAAGGAATCGAGGCGACAGGTTGCTTACAATGCTGATTATACCCTTTATGTCATGTTCTGCGCGGTTACCTGTGTATATTGTGTTGATTTCCGCCTTTTTTAAGGATTATCCGGCTATTGTACTTACCTGTTTATATCTACTGGGAATTTTAATAGCAATTGGAATGGCTATGATTTTAAACCGAACTCTTTTCAAACGTAAGGAAACCCCATTCGTGATGGAACTTCCGCCCTACAGGATGCCGGTTTTACGGAACACACTGTTACACATGTGGGATAAGGCAAGTCAATACTTCAGAAAGATTGGAGGAACTATTCTTGTTGCTGTTGTTATCATCTGGACTCTTGAGTATTTCCCGCAAAGACCAGAAAATCTACATCATACAAATGCATCTTCTGTTACGGATACCACCCATGACTGGCATATTCAATCTCAGATTGAAAACTCTTACCTTGGGCAAATAGGCCATGCTATTGAACCAATAATCACACCTTTGGGTTTTGATTGGCGCATGGGAATATGCCTAATTGCAGGAATTCCGGCCAAGGAGATCGTCGTAAGTACTATGGGTGTTTTGTACGAAACAGGTAAAGATGATAAACAAAGCAGAGAATTGTTACCCGAATTATTAAAATCGGAAGTCTATTTTTCAGGAATAAAAACAGGAGAGAAAGTGTTCAACAAGGCTGTGGCACTGTCGTTTCTGGTTTTTGTTCTTCTATATTTTCCTTGTATTGCAGTGATTGCTACTATTAAACGTGAATCGGGAAGTTGGAAATGGGCTCTGTTCACCGTCTGCTACACATCTGTTTTTGCATGGATCGCCGCATTTATAACGTATAATATTGCACTGTTATTTATTTAATTCATACCCGAATAATGCAGAAAATATTGACATTTATAGTTGTTTGTGGAGCTGTAATAATAATGGCAAAGAAGGCCTTCGGGGCAATAAAGTCGTTTAAAAAGGAGGACAAATGCAACGGGTGCGGGAGCACGTGCGAAGGTTGTCCAGTGGCTCCTGGAAACAGAAAAACCAAAGAAGAATGATCTGAACGCAAATCGTTATTATTCTTTGAATGTTGTTTATTTAAAACATTTTACTTATTTTTGTTGATAATATACAACAAATCATGCAATCAAAGAAGCAAACCTTACTTCCAAAGTTTCAAAAGATATTTGAACAGATGGGAGAAAATATCAAGCTGGCAAGGAAGCGGAGGAAACTGACAACCATGCAAGTGGCGGAACGGGCATGTATTGATCGTTCCACATTATACCACATTGAAAAGGGAAATCCCAGCGTTTCTGTAGGTGCTTATTTTAATGTACTTAGGGTATTTGGGCTGCAAGATGACTTTTTGAAGCTTGCAGCTGATGACGAGTTTGGGCGAAAATTGCAAGATTTAAAATTGATTGGAAAATAAATCATGGCAGACAAAACTAATATATGGGTGTATGCTGATTTGAAAGGTATGATCTTTCCAAAATGCATGGGAATATTGTCTGCTCAGCAGACCAAAGGAAGAAAAGCATTTAGCTTTTCTTATGATGCAGAATGGATTAACTCTCGAGAACAATTGCTGATTGATCCGGATATCGTCTGGTATAGTGGTCAGCAATATCCTAATGCAAAGGAAAATTTTGGCGTTTTTCTTGATTCAATGCCCGACACCTGGGGCAGGACATTAATGAAACGAAGAGCAGCATTACATGCAAAAGAACAAGGCTTGCCTGTACCAAAATTACACGATATTGATTTTCTTTTAGGTGTTCATGATTTTTGCCGCATGGGTGCTTTACGATTCAAAAAAGATCCTGGTGGGGATTTTTTGGACAATGATCCTGATTCGCCCATTCCACCCTGGGCGAGTATCAGGGAATTGCAGCATTGCGCGAAGTTAATTGAATCTAATATTAACACAGCAGAAGTTCGAAAATGGCTCACAATGCTTATGGCTCCGGGTTCTTCACTTGGTGGAGCAAGACCGAAAGCTAATATCTTAGATGAAGATGGACAACCGTGGATTGCCAAATTCCCTTCGAAGACCGATACAGTGAATAAAGGTGCCTGGGAATATCTGGCATATCGCCTTGCGGTTGAAGTAGGTATTAATATGACTGAATCCCGTTTAGAACATGTTGCTGGCTCCTATCATACTTTCTTCACCAAACGATTTGACCGAGAGAAGCAAGACCGAATTCATTTTGCCTCAGCTATGACCATGACAGGCAAAAACGAAGAACTCATCCGTGATGAAACGCCTTCATATCTTGATATCGTGGAGTTTATCCAGTTTTCAGGCGCACATGTAAATGAAGATTTACACCAGTTGTGGAAAAGGTTGATTTTCAATATTCTTGTCTCCAACACTGATGATCATCTAAGAAATCACGGTTTTGTACTTACCCATGAAGGCTGGCGTTTGTCCCCGGCCTTTGACATCAATCCATCCATAGACAAAGAAGGTTTGGCATTAAATATTGATATGGATAACAATGCCTTGGATATTGGTCTTGCAAAAAGCGTGGGAACTTATTTTAGATTGGGAGAAAAAGAGATGAATAGAATAATAGATCAAGTAAAGTCTGTCGTTTCGGGGTGGCAAAATTTAGCTACAGAAATAGGGATACCACGTAGTGAGCAAACGTTAATGACTGCTGCTTTTAAAGTTTAGGGATTTCAATCATATCTAATTGATTAATAGCTATAATTCCATTCATTTAATTTTTCATCAATGAATCGATAAAACTCAATTATTTTTAAGATCTCATTCTTATCAAGATCTATGTTAATATCATTTCCATCAGTTTGATCTCCTGATAAATTAATTCTTAATGCTATTACTGTGGAAGAATCAGATGCTTCTTCAAATTCTTTTGGTAAATCTTTAGCCATTAATGATCTTAACTTCCTAGCTATCTTTTCGCGTAATGAGATATTTTCTTCCTTACTCAATGAAGGTATAGAATACGCGACCTCAAATTTACATCTTCCATAACCTTTTTCATTTGGACGTTCCATCCATATTTGAACTTTTAATCCTTTACCATACTTGTTTTCAATTTTATCAATAGTTGGTTTATGTTTTACGATTAAACTGCCATCACCTCGACTAATATTCCAATTACTATTTATTTCTTTTTTAAGTTCTTCACGTATCATTATAATATCTTCGCAAGGACCCTTGCTATTTCTCTTTGCCGACATTTTTACTTTTTTTGAGTTTTTAATAACTACTGAAACTGAATCATTTTCACTTATTTTTCTTGAAATTTCTGATTGATCTGTGATAAAAATACTTTCTGAAACTTCTTTGTAATCCACACCCAAATCATTAAGTCGTCTTTTCCTTTCAGGTGGAATTATATTTGCAATGACCATAACATCAATAAAATCGCGTGGATTTTCTTCCTTATATACATGGTAATAATCCAGAATTTTATAGGTGTGCGTTCTATCTAAAGTTCCTTTTTGGATTTCAACAATTAGTTTTCCACCATGGCGATCTTCAAATAGCAGATCAAAAATATAGGATCCAACTCTATATTGGCGTGCCAGCAATCTCAATCCTTCTTCGTTAATGAACTTTTCCGGGTTTTTCACAATGGCATCTTCCATTGTTTTTTCGCTGAATGTATTCATTTAAGAACAAATTTTTTTGTTAGATATTTAAATGGTATCTAACTATTTCGTCAATCTCCAGCTACCTATGAATTATGCCAACTGCATTTCCAGAATTTTAGCAATCTCGTCAATAGTCAAATCACCACGTTCACCTATTGCGTTAATACCTCTGTTTATAAAACGATTAACAACTTTAGGAATTATTTCGCTCCCAATTCCGTAATCCGACAATTTGGTTTTTATCCCGACAGATTCAAAAAATTCTACCGTTTTTTCAATGATAGCATCAATGCGCTCGTCATCCGTTCCTTCGGTAATTTTCCAAACTCTTTCGCCATATTGCAGAATTTTCTCTTTTTTGTTTTCACGTTTTATTTTCATAATTCCCGGTAGGACAATGCAAAGCGTCTGACCATGATCTATGCCATGGAAAGCAGTTAGTTCATGACCAATCTGGTGAGTGGCCCAA
>CAILKW010000723.1 GCA_903834845.1 uncultured Bacteroidia bacterium
TACATTGTTCAACTGTTTTTCTACCCAGTCGTTGTCACCTGCACACGAAAAATGTAAATTTTCGAATGAAAAATCAATTTTAGATTCTGCCATTTTTTTATCTTTCATCACTAGTGTCTCGTTTAATTTTAAAAAGTTCTTTGAAATTTTTGATAATCAGTTATTTGTAGCTGTTTTCTTGCGTGACGATTTCAGAAAGAATTCCTTTGGAGCTAATTTTGCTGAAAAATGCACCAAGGGAAATATGTCTTTGCTCAGATCACTGAGTTTTTACCCCGCAGGGTATTTGACGGTATTGTCCAGAAATATCATGGTAACAAGCATACTCGAACATTTACCTGTTGGAATCAAATGCTCTGCATGGTTTTCGGTCAGCTCACTAACCGAGATAGTCTGCGAGATTTGATTGTTGCCCTCGATGCTCACAAGGCTAAATCTTATCACCTTGGGCTTGGTTCAGGTGTAAACTTACCAACACTTGCCAGAGCTAACATTCGCAGAAACTACCGGATTTGTGAAGAGTTTGCATATCATCTCATTGACTATGCCCGTAGAGTTTGCGCTTGCAACGATTTTGAGATCAAAGTTGATGGTAACATTTATGCTTTCGATTCAACAACCATTGACCTTTGTTTGAACCTTTTCTGGTGGGCCGAGTTTCGCAAAGCAAAGGGAGGTGTAAAAATGCACACGCTCTTTGATGTTAAAACTCAGATCCCCAGTTTCATATACATTACTACTGCTTCCGTCAATGATGTAAATGCGATGGACTTCATTCCGTATGAAAGAGGTAGTTACTATATATTCGATCGAGGCTATAATGATTTTGAACGGCTTTTCAGAATCCAACATCTCGAAGCCTACTTTGTTCTTCGGGCAAGGAATAACCTCCAATTCAACAGGATGTACTCCAATAAAGTTGATAAAGAAGCAGGTGTAAAATGTGACCAGATAGGGACATTTACCAATCAAAAGTCTTACGACAGATATCCTGAGAAGCTTCGCCGAATAAAGTACTACGATAGCGAAACGAATGTTGAGTTTGTTTTTCTGACCAACAATCTCGAACTATCAGCCTTAGAAATCGCAATTCTTTATAAAAATCGCTGGCAGGTGGAATTATTTTTTAAATGGATAAAGCAGCACTTGAAGGTTAAAAGTTTCTGGGGACATACTCCCAATGCGGTCAAAACTCAGCTTTACTGTGCTATTATCACCTACTGCCTGGTAGCCATCGTAGGCAAAGAGCTAAAAATAGATAGGTCAACCTACGAAATATTACAAATTCTAGGCATCTCTCTACTGGACAAAACACCTGTAAAAGAGCTACTTACGAATACTGATTACAAAAATGTCAATGAACTATATTGTAAACAACTGTCACTCAGTCTCTTTTAACGAGACAGCAGTGTTATCCGGAATTAAATTTGCGTTTTAAGGAAAAGGGAATTGACGTTAGCCTGGAATTGGAAGAAATAACTACGAGTGATCAGGATCCGATCATCATACTTGTAAATTATCCCAATGTTATTGAATCACCAGAATACATAATGCCAAGAGTTAAGGTCGAATTAGGATGCCGGTCATTGATTGAGCCGTTTTCGATACGTACATTCAATTCATTTCTGGATGAGATTTATCCTGATGCTTCATTTGCAAAGCAACCCATTCATATTCGAACTGTTGATCCCGAACGTACCCTCCTTGAAAAAATATTTCTTTTACACGAAGAGTTCCAACGTTCTGATGAAAAGATTCGGGTTGACCGCATGAGCCGTCATCTTTTTGATATCTACAAATTAGTGGCGTCTCCATTTGCTGAAAAAGCTCTGTTCAATCAAGAGCTTTATGCTGAAA
>CAILKW010000724.1 GCA_903834845.1 uncultured Bacteroidia bacterium
GAATTTCTAAAGTTTGGATATTATTTCTTCTTTTAATTCAGAAAGATAAGTTGTATAAATATCACGTGGAGATACTGCATGTCGAATACACAAATAAGCCGCAAGCCCCACAACTTCACCCATTAATCCGCCGGTACGCATGACCCTGACCGATCCTAATGCTTCATGAGTGACACTTACATCTCTGCCCGCCATAAATAAATTGTTTATATTTCTTGAATATAATATTCGGTATGGCAATAAATACGGAATTTTGTATTTTGTGTGCAAATCATAAGAAATATAAGGGTCTTCGGGATATTGATTTTTAAAATCCTTATGAGGTATATGCACATCCATATCCCAGCCGGTGGCAATTAACCCGTCATCGAAAGCGGTGCTGCTAAGTAGATGTTGATCGGTGAGCAGCAAATCACCCATTAACCTGCGTGATTCTCTTTTCCCCGAAATGTAAGCCGACCAATTCAGTTTATGTTTTCGATAAGCATTATCAACATTTTTCAAAGCGTCCCATGCACCATACATAGCTCTGAAATTCCAGTCACGAACCCATTCGTTATACTTGAACGGATCACGATAAAAACCACTTTCCCAATACCAGCCGCCGAGTGCTTTTTCACCCTTAATATTGTATGAACCAGGTATTTTGTCACGCCCCGGAAAGGTCTTGTCGGTAAGGTCTAAAGCCCAGGGACATGTTGGAAAAGTCGTTTCATTTTCGGTTAATGAGATATTCCAGAGGTTACATTTGCCCATTATGGAATCACTCATAAGAAAGTCAGCACCTGATAGATATCCAATAACTCCGTCTCCAGTGCAATCTGCAAAAAGTTTCCCTTTTATCAGATTTCTTTCTCCTGTAAGAATATTTTCTGCTATAACGGCCTGAATCTGATTCTTTTTAACAATGACTTCGTTAGCTCTGCAATTCAGGTAAAGATCAATGTTTTTCTCATTTTTCAACAAGGCAAGTTTTCGATCATCTTCATAAAGTTCACCTTTATTTTCGTCACCATAATGAGCTTTTTTTTCCTGCTCCAACTCCTTCACAATGTTACCTAATTTTGGAAAAGGAGGTGCATTTATGACTCCACCCAACCAAACCCTTACCTCTGAACTGTTATTTCCGCCAACAACAGGCCTGTCCTGAATAAGTGCAACTTTTAATCCTTTGCGGGCAGCCATTAACGAAGATGTTATACCAGGTAGGCCTCCGCCAATCACAACCAAATCGTAATTTCCAGTTGGTTTGGTGTTAACTGTTCCGAGAAGCTTACGTCTGAACTTTGCTAAATCTTTCAATGAATTTGTTGGATTTAAGCTCAAATCTTTACACAAAAGTATTGCGTCACATCTTCCTTCGAAACCGGTTAAATCCCGAAGCTCAATAGTTGCTTCAGTTCCTGAAATATTAACGATACCGCCATCCTGCCATGTCCATTCAGCGTATTTTGTACCAAAAACTTCAGGCAAAATGTTACCGTTAATCACAAGATTGAATTTCCCCGGAGCTCCTTCTACATTCCAGGGAGCTACCCAGTCTTTTGTCCGAACCCACACACGGTATTCTCCCCCATTTTTAAGGGAAACGGTAGTAACAGCATTTTCAACTTTAACCCCCAAGCCATGTGCCAAAAGGTAAGGAGAGCCCATTTCGTCCATAAACTGCTGATCAACAACCCATCCGCCTTTATTTGCAAAACTTTCGGCTTCAACAAGAATAGTTTGCGCAATGCCGTTACCCAATCCGGTAAACAATAAAAAGGCAATAAAAAGAATATTCTTCATTTTAGCAATTTTTACCAATTATATTAATCTATTTCTGAGCAATTTCATTTCCTGCCGTAATCCTCAGTAGTTTTGAAGTAAGTTTTCCACCCGAAACACCTAAAGTAATTTCGCCTGATTCGGTTTCTGACTCGATTACAGCAACCATCTTTCCGTTAAATGTTCTCATGTAGTTGGAGGAAAAAGATGTCTGATCGATGGCATTGCCATTACAAACTGCCTTTAGTTTTCCTGCACCCGACACCTGAAAGAACAGCAGATTATCTGCCCGTGGGCATAAATTACCGTTTTTATCCAATATTTCAACAGTTACAAATGACAGGTCTTTTCCATTAGATTTAATCTTTTCCCTATCGGGTGTTAACCTGACAGAATGTGGCTCACCGGCAGTTCTAATAACCTGTTCAGCTACTGCCTTGTTATTTATATCGTATCCCACAACCTTGATTTCGCCCGGCTGATACACAACATCGTTCCACATCAAGCGGTATCTCGTATATTTATTGCCTTTATCTTTCTGTTTGATTCCCATACTTTTACCGTTGACAAATAATTCAGCCTTAGGATAATTGGTATAACAGTAAACAGGTACATTCTGTCCAATTCGTTCGGACCAATTCCAGTGCGGCAAAAGGTGTAAAACCGGAGTTTCACTCCATTTACTTTGATAAAGATAAAAACGATCCTTTTTTAATCCTGCCAAATCAATAATTCCAAAATATGAGCTTCTTGCAGGAGTTCCCTCATTATAAGGAGTTGGTTCGCCCAAATAATCGAAACCAGTCCATACAAATTCTCCAAGAATAAACTCGCAGTCGTCCTGCATCTCAAACTCAGTGTCGGGAGTAGAAGCCCAGCCCGGATATTCAAGGTCGTAACCCGAAACCTGATAATCCTGATACCATGCACCTTTGTTTTCGGTAGCCGGAAATTTATATTCGCCACGTGAACTTACTGTTGAAGCAGTTTCGCTTCCGTACAAAACATAGTTTGGTTTTTGAATATGTTTACTTAAGTAGTCGAATGGCTTATAATTAAATCCAACCAAATCAACTACATCAGTTAAACCATTGTTCATAGCAGCAATATGTTGATTAAAACCTGCTGATACCGGGCGTGTAGGGTCAACTTCGTGACAAATTGCGGTAAGAAAACGAGCAGTTTCTTTACCATCAGGTTTAGATTGTTCCCTTATTTCATTGCCAATACTCCACATCACTACAGATGGGTGATTGCGGTCTCTGCGTAACATGGCTCTCAAATCTTTTTCAGCCCATTGATCAAAAAACTTACCATAACCATTGGCATTTTTACCTAATTTCCATTCATCAAAAGCTTCTACCTGAACTAATAATCCGAGGCTATCGCAAATTTGGAGCAACTCAGGAGAGGGAGGATTATGGGAGGTACGAATTGAATTACAACCCATTTCCTTCATCAGCATCATCTGTCGCTCAGTGGCTCGGTAATTAACAGCTGTACCTATCGGCCCTAAATCGTGGTGCATACATACACCTTTAAACTTTACTGGTTTTTCATTAAGAAAGAAGCCTTTGTCTTTATCAAAACGGAGGGTTCTGAATCCGAATGTCGTTTTATACTCATCCTTAAGTTCATTACCTACCAATACTTTTGAAATTGCATAGTAACGAACAGGAGTTTCAATGCTCCATAATTGAGGTTCTTTGATTTTCAAAGTCTGGTCATACAAAAGTTTTTCACCCCGTTTTTTTGTTGAAGAAACTGTACCTACCATTATATTTGCATTATTATAAATTTCAGTAATCAGTTTTACATCAAAGTTTTCACCCGCCATATTATCAATCTCAGTCTTAATATTTACTTCACCACTTTTTTTAGAGATTAAGGGTGTTGTAATGTATGTTCCCCAGTGAGCAACACGAATTGCTGATGTTTTAACCAATCGCACGTTCCTGTAAATTCCTGCTCCGGGATACCAGCGTGAAGATTCAGATTTGTTTTCCAGTCGAACAGCAAGAATATTATCCTTACCAAATTTTAGGTATTTAGTCAATTCAAATGAGAATGAGGAATAGCCATAAGGCCATTCGCCAATATATTCACCATTCAGATAGATTTTCGCCAGACTCATGGCACCATCAAACTCAATAAAGACCCGTTTATCCTGATCTGCATTTATTACAGGCAAAACCTTTCGATACCAGCCAATACCAAAACATGGTAGAGCGCCTGTGCGCCCGGTTCGAAGCTTTGCCATTTTCTCGCCATCTTCAATTACCTGTACCGATTGCATGTCAATATTCATATCGAAATTACCTCGTATAGCCCAATCGTGGGGCACACGAACTTTTTCCCATTCGCTGTCGTTCAAATTAATAGCTTCACCGTTTTTAACATCTTTTTGAATAAACAACCAATCTTTATCCAATAATAAGACTTCCCGATTTGAGGATTGGGATTGCTGTGCAAGTAAGAATAATACGATAAAAATCAATAAACTTATTTTCATTTTTTTTAATTATTTATATTAAAACTAATTCTACGAAAAAAATCATAATCAAATGGATTAAACCAAACAAATTGCAAGGGAATTTCAGGATAGGTTTCAGTAAATAACTTATATTTATTAATTTTCACTTGATTATTGTCGTACTTAACCTCAAAAGCCTTTGATACTCCAAAATCAGAAAGTACAAAGTCAACTTCATTACCTGCACTGGTCCGCCAAAATTGAATTGCATCTGTACCTATGTTATCAGCAAGAAGTCTGAAAACTGCGTTTTCCCACAATTCGCCTTTGTCAGTCCGTTCAGCCAATTGCTGAAAATTATTCAACAGACAATTTCTTAATCCTGTATCAAGCAAAAATACTTTAGGCATTTTAACTAATTCTTTTCTCAGATTTCGATAAAAAGGTTTTATAAGTGCAATATGAAAACATTTCTGCATAATAGTAAGAAAACTATCAACCGTTTCGTTCTTTATGCGTAGGGTAGATGAAAGTTCATTGACATTTACCATTGAACCAGTCTGATTGGCTATAACTCTAAAAAGATTGTAAAATGCTAAATCGTTTACCACGCCTGATTCCAAAATGTCTCTTTTAACAAACGAATCTCTGATCTCTTTCAGTCGGCTTATCTTTTCCTCCCTATCGGGTTCGGTAACAATTGCAGGATAACCTCCGTATATCATATACGATTCCCATTCAACACGCAAGTAGTCAATTAACGTACTTTTGTATTCTACGTTTTTTAGAAGGAGGTCTTTTTCTTCGCGAAGGTGAGATTTACCACTTAAGTCAAGATATTCATCGAAAGAGCAAGTAAACAACTGAAATATTTTTTTTCTGCCTGCCAAAGAATCCTTAAATTGTGTATCAATGTAAAAAGCACTACTTCCTGTTGCGATAATCTTAATTTGTTCTGAATGTTCATCATATAATAGTTTCAGAAAATTCGAAGGATCATTCAGATATTGAATTTCGTCAATCAAAGCTACTGTTTTTTTATTTGATTCCGGCATAAATTTCAACAGATTCAAAGGATTTTCGTTTAGCTCTGCAAGTATAGTTTTGTTTTCAAGATTCAAAAAAACTACCGGGATATCCATTTGTTTGCAATAATCCCCCATCTGTTTCAACAAGGTTGATTTTCCGGTTTGTCGCGCACCCGTGATGATGGAAAATTCCTTTTTTAAAAGATGTGCCAATAAATTATCGAATAGTTTCCTGCGTATCATTGCTTTTAATTTTGTGACAAATATAAGATAATTTGATGATATAATATATAGACAGGGTAAATTATCGGATATTTTACCCCATATAGGGGGTAAAATATCCGATAATTTACCCCCTGCACGGGGCAAAATCTCTGTTATTGAAAAATTGTAATCACTTCCCCCAGCCCTTCAAGCGGTTGCAAACCCTTGATGCAGCGATTTGTAATTATTGGTAGTTCGAGCGGAGCATAACATCAGCAGCAGTCAGAAAAACATCTCAGACAAAGTTCAGGTAAGAACGATACATCATTTACATGAATTACAAAAAAAATAAATATTCGCACCGTAATATAAATGATAAAAAACGATTTTTTCCCTACCTTTGCTGTCACAAAATTGTCTTTTATTCCCCAAATTCAATTTTCATTATTTATCATCAAGTGGTAGGAAGAATTGTATTTAAAAATATTTGTTATTTTTAATGTGCAGAATATGAGTGAAATAATAAATAAACTTCGACAGGTACTGATTGAGAATAGCAATGAACAGCTTCAAAAAAGCAGTCAGCAATTTTTCAAAAATGAAATCAGGTGTTATGGAATAAAAAGTGCTGATGTAAGTACAATTGGAAAAGAATACTTTAAAACCATCAAAGACAAAACAAAAACTGAAATCTTTGGTTTGTGTGATGAGTTATGGCAATCACGGATTATAGAAGAATCATTTATCGCTTGCAACTGGTCTTTATTTGTTCATAAAAAATATGAACATGATGATCTAATTGTATTTGAAAGATGGATTGATTCGTATATTAATAATTGGGCATCATGCGATACATTCTGTAATCATACAGTTTGGGAATTTTTGGCGATGTATCCTGAGTACCTGACTGAATTAAAGAGATGGACTCAGTCAACCAATCGGTGGATGCGCCGTGCTTCGGCAGTTTCGCTGATTGTACCTGCAAGGCATGGGATGTTTTTGAAAGAAATTATAGAAATTGCTGATCTTTTGCTGTTGGATAAAGATGATATGGTTCAAAAAGGTTACGGCTGGATGCTTAAAGAAGCGAGTAAAAAACACCAGCAAGAAATATTTGAGTATGTTGTGGCGAAGAAAGATATAATGCCCCGAACAGCATTGAGATATGCAATAGAAAAGATGCCGAATGAATTGAAAATTAAAGCAATGGAAAAATAACATAATACTATTATAATGGAAACAGTCAGAGAAAACATTTCACAGCCTGAAGCACTTGAAAATTTATATCGTGCTGATAAAATAGCATTTAAAACTGATTTTGAATCTATTTATCCAGAGATTCAAGATTCTGAGATTGCAAAATTTTGGAAAATTAGGTTGGCCTTTGATCAGCCGGAGGAAAAGACGATTAGTTTTAATAAATTAGATACTATCCTTTTGATTATCACCTGTCTGTTTACAGGATTCCTGATAAAATTGCCTGAACTCTTTAGTATTGATTTGAAAGAATTCCTTTTTTACGAGAAGAATGGTGGAATTATTGTCATGTTTGGCCTTTCGGTTTATGCAATATTGACAAACAAAATATCCGATCGTAAGAAACTCGTATTTATATTTCTTGCATTTATTATTCCTGCTCTTTATATCAATCTGTTGCCTTCTAATCGGGATAGTAACTCAATCAATCTGGCTTACATACATTTGCCTTTTCTCATGTGGTGTATTTATGGATTCGTTTACATCGGTTTTAATACAAGTAACAAAACCATACGGATTGATTACATTAAGTACAATGGTGATCTTGCTATTTTAGTAGCCCTTATTATGATTGCAGGAGGGATTCTTACCGGCATAACAATCGGCTTATTTTCAGCCATTCAGGTTCATATCGAAAATTTCTATATGCAGTATATTGTGGTTACCGGTTTGGTTTCTACCCCGATTGTAGCAACCTATATTTTCCGAAATTATCCGGCCTTAACAAATAAGATTGCACCCATAATCGCAAATATTTTCAGTCCGTTAGTTTTAATTACATTAGTAATTTTTCTCATAAATATACCTCTTTCCGGCATAAATCTGTATAATGACAGAGATTTCCTTCTAATCTTTAATGCGATGTTACTCGGTGTTATGGGGATAATTGTATTTTCTATTTCTGAAACTTCAATTCATAACAGGCAAAAATTTAGTGAAATTATATTGTTGGTTCTCACAGGTATAACACTCATAATTGATTTAGTGGCTTTATCAGCAATATTTTATCGTCTGGGTGCTTTCGGAATTACACCTAACCGGGTTGCAGTTTTTGGTTCTAATATTTTGATTTTCGGAAACCTTGCTTTGATAATGATTGATCTGTACAAAGTAAATTTCAAGAAAGCGGAAATTAAAAGTGTGGAAGATACCATTTCAAAATATTTGCCGATCTATATGATTTGGACTTTAATAGTCGTATTTGGGTTTCCAATCATCTTTGGAATGAAATGAAATTTACATCCTTGAACCATAAATCATCCCGGTTACCATCGGGATGAGCCAAATTATCCAAACAACAAAACTAAATTTGTGAAATTGTCGGATTTTCGTTTCATCCTTTTTGTATAAAACGATTGAAGCCCACACAGAATGAAAAAGCATTAATAATATGGCAGTCAAACCTGTAATTCCATGAAAGTTATATTGAATTATCGAACCTGCCATAATTCCCATTGCGCCTGTGCCTATGGTATCGAAACACAATCCGAGCCAAAATACAATTAAATGCCATACTTTTAACTTTCCTTGTAGCTTTTCGCTCCAAACTCCTATCGAATACAGGATGCAAGCCACAAATATAAAATTCATTGCTACTATTAACATATTTCTATTTTTAAAATTTCACGGCAAAAATAACAGAAAATATTTCTCCTAATTTTATCAAGTTATTGATTTACTATAATTAAGTATTTTCCCTCTTTCAGACTAAATTCAGATGAAACAAGATTTGAAGTTTTTTGATCTGACGAAATTCCGCTCTTTAATGTAATATTCTTAAATTTCCCGAATGGAAGGGTTACTAATGCCTCGCATCCCTTAGGTATTTGGAGATC
>CAILKW010000725.1 GCA_903834845.1 uncultured Bacteroidia bacterium
TCCTGCGCTGCCGTTCGTTCAAAATTGGAAGAACCGTGTCTATACGAGCCTTAATAACGTCATTAGTTTCCATTGTCGTTTTCGACAAAGATAACTAAATAATTCAATTATTGAGTATGTTATATATTGACAATTCCTAAGAAAATAGAAATGGATATTCAGGCAATTGCCGAAAAACTGTATTTTTACACTTCTGGCTATCCGTTTTTGGTGAGCAAAATGTGTAAAATTATTGACGAAGAAATTTTACCAGATAAGAATGAAAACAAATGGAATATTGATTATGTTGATAGAGCCTATAAATCAATCACTTATCCTGCTTATTCGACCACTATTTTCGATGATTTATTCAAGAATCTTGAAAATAATCCCCTATTGTTTGATCTGGTTTATAAGGTTGCAATAGATGGGGAAAAATTTGCCCTTGATATCAATAATCCGATCCTTAATTTAGGCATTTTATATGGTATTTTCTGCAATTCGGGCGATAGTTTGAAAATACATAATCATATTTTCAATACGCGTATCTGCAATTACCTGACTTCCAAACTTGAAACTTCTAAAAGTGGTATTACCGAGTATTCTTATAAAGAAGATTTTGTAGATGAAAACAACCAATTGAATATGAAACTGGTCCTGCAGAAATTCCAGAAGTTTTATAAAGAGCAATTCTCAAGGAAAGATCAAAAGTTTATTGAACGCGAAGGCAGGTTGTTGTTTCTGGCATTCCTGAAACCGATTATAAACGGCGATGGCTATGATTTCAAGGAAGTTACCATTTCAAAAGAAAATCGGATGGATATTGTGGTAACTTTTCAAAACCAACGGTTTGTAATAGAGGTCAAAATCTGGTACGGCGAAGAGTACCACCAACGAGGGCTAAAACAATTAAGCAATTACCTAGACACCTATTCTCAAAAAGAGGGATATTTGTTGATTTTCGATTTTAATATTGGCAAACAATATCACGAAGAAATGATACAATACGCAGATAAACAGATATTTGCGGTGTGGGTGTAACCTTCTTAGAGACGGTAAAAATTTTCCTGTATCATTAATTGTCTTTGTAAAGTGTCAATAATAAGAGGTTAAGCGTATTTGTTTTAGTTGGGATTACTTTGCAAAAATTTGGAACTATTTGACATTATGGTAATGGAGAAAATATTACCCCAGAAATAAATAAAAGTTTTTAGAGGGAAACTAAATTTAGAAATCCTAAAGGTGCTTTAATACTTGAGTTACGCAGGAAATACATCCAGAGTGAAGACTTGTTGAAGAATTTCCTTATACGAGCAAAATTAATTTTTACCAATTTTCACCTCTTCAATCACCTCGCCATTTACTTTTTTAAGATAACACTTTATACCTGTTTTACTCACTTCCACTAATGTATAAGTCGTTTTTGTCTGATCTTTGTCGCTGAGAGGAGCACCACCCACAATGATAGGGAAATTGGTTACACCTTTTTGCGGCCGGATAACTTTGAACCTATGGGTGTGACCAGTTAAAAGCAGGTCAACACCAGATTTGTTCAGTATCGGGGCAAATTTAGCACTGCAATCTGACGGTCCATGACCGGTTTTTTCTTCTCCCGGAGTATGCAGGGAATGTATTAGATTTATGGAGTTCGGTCGAAGAGTAAAATTTGATCAGGAAAATGAGCCTGTTATGAAATTATCCAAATTTGAGCAAAAAATAAGGAATTTGATTATACAAGTTGTTTATTAATGCTATGACATATAGAGTTAATAATCAAAGGCTTAAAATAATTCTTTGCAATATTTGACATATTGAGGAATATTTAAATGTGAAATAGAAGGAATTTCAATGAATAATTACGATATTTGACAAATATTTAAATCTGTACATAAGCTTCTATTAACAACACTTTAAAAATTGAAACATGCAACACATGAAATTTGTTCTACGTTCAAAAATTATTGCACTTGTATTTATGTTTTTGTTTATCAGTAATTTAGCATATGGTGGACTTACTGTTGCATATGTTAATCCTATTTTTTCCTGTAATTCGGTTTTTTTTGAGAATACAGATAAGGAAACTTTTGAGACTTTCATCCTTCAAGAATTTGATCAAAAATCTCAATATGCAAATTATACTCAAGCTTTTTACAGGCTTATTAAGAATAATGCCCAAAAGGGAGATGTTAAGGACATGTTTCGGTTTGCAGAGTTAAATTTTTATGGAAATAGGGAAATTAAGAAAAATTTTCTGAAAGCATTTGAATATTATGAAAAGGCTAAAAATAGTGGCAGCAGTGAAGCCATTTTTAAATTAGCAATAATGCCCTTTTGCTGCGCGTTAATATATAAAACAAATTATCCACGCGAAAATAATGTTTTTATTAAAAAAGTTACAGCTCTAAGGGAGCAAAGTATTTCATTACTAAAATCAGGAATTGAATCTGGCCATTTAAAATCTCAAAAAACCCTATTTTTATTATATAAGTATGGATACAGAAACGGTACCCCGAACATATATTTGTTTGGTAAAGGCAACTATGAAATAAACTTTAGTACAGCGATTGAATACTTAAAACTTAATAAAAATCAATGGGCAAATTTCGAGATAGCCAAATTGTATGTTGATACTACAGCGTATAAATATGGACTAAATGCTGACATAAAAGAGATAAAAAATTTGTTTCTTGATGCAGGACAATTAGATTACTTTAATTCAGAAATAAATAAAATCTATTATTTCGGTTGTATTCGTGTTTTGAAACTAAAATATCCAAAAATTTTCAACTTTGATATTAGCATAAATTATGAAAATGAGCCTAATGTGGCGGAATTAATAAAAAAACTTGAATCGTATCAGGATATTCTGGGGAAGGGAAAAACAAAAACTTTAAAATGGCAGCTAATTGACAATCTAACAACTATTTACAGCAGCAGTTTTATTGAGTTTGAAACAGAAAGATTTAATTATATAATAAATTCTAATGACATAAAAGACTTAAATGCTTTTATAAAAAAATTCCCAAATAGCAAATTCAGAGATCAGGCAAAATCCAGGTTTTCAACTTTGGACGAAGAATTATATAATATTGCAAAAAGTACAAACTCGGAGGAATCTTACAAAAAATATTTGGCAGTATCTGAAAATGGCTTATTTAGAGATAAGGCAAGAAACAATATTGAAAATATCAGGTCGGAAATTATACGGCAGGAGAGTTTGAAAAAGGAACAAAGAGAAAGATATTTGGCCTATTATAAACCTCAAATGGAGGCTTATAATTTGTTAGCCAGTAAATATGCCAATAAATACAAGCGTGAAATCTCTCCAAATACGGGTATTCAATCTTCCTATGAATTTATTCAAAACGATTTTGACAAAGATCAGAGGTATGTTAAGCTAAAATGGATTGCTGCCATCTGTACGTTATGCTCAAAGGAACAATTCGAAATTGAGGGAATACTTAATGTTAGAGAGGGTACTTTTGAATGGGATACATCTAATTCTGCAGTATCGGCAGCTCAAAATATTGGTGGAATGATAAAGGTTTCAAGTGATTTTATTGCGGATGCTTATAAAAGTCTGCCCCAAAGTGATTATTCCAACTATTCTTCGAGTTCATCTAATACTGAAGCAAGCAATAATTTATCTGATTGTGAAACTGACTGTTTAAAAGAATGGACAAGGGAGAAAATAAAAAGTACTAGAGACTGGGAAAAAAGAACATTAAGTCAAAGTCTCGAGCAACTAATTGAATTTTCTGGTGGATATTATGGCTTTATTTTTAAGGATGAGGATAATAAATACTACATTGACACAAAGGGTACTGGACTAGATTATTATAAGGATTACAATTCAGTCGTTTTCTCCTTATATGTTTATAAGCGTTGCGGAAATGTTGCTAAAACAAATAAATTGAACTAATAATATATATGACCAATGAAATCCATTGGTATCGTAATCTATGCGGACTTGTACAGGATCGCAAGGTATCTTTCATAAGTCGTTTGTAACATATAGTCCCAGCCATATACTGATATGTGCGATAAGGATATTGTAGTTTAGCATTTATGGTTTTTATTTTTGGGGATCTCGAGTTTGTCATAAACAGTTCTTTTAGTCTTAATTAAAAGTCTTTCCGAATTGGATTTAACACGTTGGCTAATCCGATAGGAAAAATTATGTGTGCCAGTTTGCTATTCGTCTTGGCCGCTTACCCTTATCTTCTCCAAATTCTATTACCCGGAAGTCTTATCACTTCCGGGCTTTTATTGTTTGTTTTTGTTCACAGAGAGGTTCATTTGATATGTTTCCAGTTTACCTTTAGCATGTTAGGTCAGTCTGAATGCGTAATGGTTCTGAATGAGGTACAGCAAATAGATTGTCAGTATGCGTGCTATTACATATTGGTTACTAATCAAGCCATTCGGCTTCATCCATCAGATACTTGTCGTAATCAGCCAATCCGAAATAGAACTGATTATCATCAGGTTTATCCTCACCGCAATCGAGAACGATAAAGCGGGTATTTCCGTAAGTAAATGAATAGTAATAATTTCCTGTTGGAGTGTCAACATATTTTGAGAGACTGCGGGCTTCTGAGCCCCTGGTCTCGTGATTTCCTCGTGTAAGAAAAAAAGGTTTTCCGGTTTCGAAATAGGAGCTGAACGGGATCAACATATTTTTTTCAATCTCATCTTTGGCATTGATGTCACCCAAAATGTCGCCGTTTAACATGGCAAAACTGAATCCGTTTTCACGTTTAACAATGTCGTTTACAAACTGTGGCTTGCTATGAATATCGTTAAAAGCCAGAAAAGAGTATGATTGAGTAGTGGGAGAGGGGGTGGTAAAAGAAAAGGTTTCACTGAATAAAGTGTCACCGTAAATAACCTTATATGCCTGATGCACCTTTACTTCCTTTGAGGCAACACGGTAGAAATATTGTGTTCCGGGAATAAGATCTTTAAGAACAACCTTCTGAATACCTGGATTAACATCGATCATTCCGGATTCAGAATGGGTGGCCTTATTTTCAAGTTTTTCAGTTTTTCCATATTCGACCCAGCTTGTAGAATTATTATTCACCATCCACATTATTGTAATCCCATTTTGGTTGAGGTTTTGAAGATAGGGGTTGCAGGTAAAAGCAAATTGCGGCTGAACATTTTGACTTTGGCAACCCAATAAATTGCATATAATTAATACAATAACAAGAAATGAAAGGGATGTTGTTTTTTTCATAAAGGTGGAATTAGAATTGTATTCTGATTAGTTGATAATAGTCAAATTGCAAATCTTGCCAATAATGGAGTTCAAAAAACCGATAAACTTTAATTCTCACTGTGAAACTCTATGTCTGACCTATAAAACACTGCGATAATTTGTTACACAGAGATTAATGGAAAGCACACAGAGCCTCACAGAGTTTTTAAGACAATCTCAGACGAGACATTGATTAAAACAGGTTTTCATTAATACCCCCATTTTTTCATTACAGCGTAGTTTTCTTTCATACATTCCAGAGGTGGAAGGTTTTGATACGATTCCTGTTCTATAATAAATACGTAAGTACCACCTATTTTACGGCCAAGGTCTATCGCTTCTTTTGCTGGAATGATCCCTTTTCCAAGAATTGCACTTTCATATTTCTCCGGTGTGTTTACTGCGATTTCATCCTTTACATGTATCATTTCGAATCTTCCGGGATATTGGCCTAAAATGTCAAGGGCTTTTGCTCCTGCAATATACATATTCCCAATATCCAATTGCATAAGAACAAGTTTAGGATCCATTTTCTGCATCATAATATCAAACACTTTTATGCCGTTCAGTTTTTCGCTGAATTCGAAAGAGTGGTTGTGATAGCCGAATTTCATTCCCGATTTCTGACAAAGTTCACCGCACAGGTTGAATACATCCATGTAACGAATCATGTCATCGTAGGTTTTGCGCATGTCATTGTCCATCGAAGGGCTGATGACATACTTTTGTCCCATGAACGCTGCATCATCAACTGTATATTTCCATGAGTCGGAAAAATCTTTCTTTTCAGCATCCCAGTGGTTTTTCCCCATTACAGTATGGCCGCAAGGCATTTTTAGACCCAGATCGTCCAGAATCTTTTTAAACTCAGCCGGTTTAAAACCATAAAATTTCCGTTCGATGTAGTTGGCATGTTCTACATTTTTGTAACCGATTTTTGCCAGTTGAGTCAGTGTACCAATCGGGTCTTTTTTCATATCATCCCTAACCGAATAGAGCTGGATTGCTACAATTTCATCAGGCTTCTTTGCCGCCAATGCTGTTTTAGATAATAGAGCTGTCCCGGCAAGTAGAACGACACTGTTTTTAAGAAATGTTCTTCGTGATGTTGTCATAATGCTAAATAATTGATATATAGTTATTAATAAAAGAATAAAGTCTTTTTCAAACTCAAACAAATGTATATTTTACTTTTGCAAAAACAAAGGATAATTTTTTGAAAGTAGCTTAATAATGAGATTTAAAAACGTATTTTTGACTTTATTTACTGATTTTCAAAAATATTGATAATTCAATCTCTGATGAAAACACTTCTTATAATTATTCTGTCATTATTTTTCGCCGGGCACCTTGTTTCGCAGGATCGGATTACCGGACGGACTTTTGCCACACGCTCCGAAGTAATCGCTCAGCACGGGATGGCTTGCACAAGTCAACCTTTGGCAACGCAGGCGGCAATTGATATTTTGAAGGCTGGTGGCAGTGCTATTGATGCAGCTATTGCCGCTGATGCAGTCCTTGGTTTAACAGAGCCGGTTAGTTGCGGAATTGGTGGCGATTTGTTTGCAATTATCTGGGATACCAAAACAAAGAGATTGTACGGACTAAATGCAAGTGGCAGATCGCCAAAATCATTAACGAGAGAAATATTGGTAAGTAAGGGGATCAAATCTATTCCTTCGGTAGGTCCATTGCCTGTTTCAGTTCCAGGATGTGTCGATGGATGGTTTGAATTACATCAGAAATTCGGGAAGTTGCCAATGAATCAAATTCTTACAGGAGCTATAAATTATGCCAGGAACGGATTTCCGGTAAGTGAGGTAATAGCATATTATTTGGCTTCAAATTCAAGATCGCTCCAGCAGTTCCCAAACTTTAAGGAGACATATATGCCAGATGGAAAATCTCCGAAAAAGGGGGAAATATTTAAAAACCCTTTTCTTGCAAATACACTTCAAAAAATAGCTGATGGAGGTAGAGATGCTTTTTACAATGGTGAAATTGCACAAACTATTGGTTCTTTTATGAAAAAAAATGGCGGATACCTTTCTTATGAGGACATGGCTTCACACAAGTCGGAGTGGGTTGAGCCTGTGTCTGCCAATTACCGGGGTTATGATGTATGGGAACTTCCACCAAATAGTCAGGGTATTGCTGCTTTACAAATGCTGAATATAATGGAGGGGTACGATATTAAAACAATGGGTTTTGGAAGCGCTGAGTATATTCATTTGTTTGTGGAGGCCAAGAAACTGGCTTTCGAAGATCGGGCGAAGTTTTATGCTGATCCGGCTTTTAATCAACTTCCTGTTAAACAGTTAATTTCAAAAAAATATGCGGATGAGAGACGTAAACTGATTGATATGAACAGGTCTTCAAAAAGGCAGTTGCCCGGAAATCCCGAAAATGGTAATACGATTTATCTTACTGTTGCTGATGAATCGGGCAATATGATTTCATTTATTCAAAGCAACTATCGTGGAATGGGTAGCGGAATGACACCGGACCAGCTTGGTTTCGTATTACAGGATAGGGGAGAGATGTTTACTTTGGAAGAGAATCATGTGAATACTTATGAACCAGGAAAACGTCCTTTTCAAACTATAATTCCTGCGTTTATTACTAAAGATGGGTTACCTTGGGTAAGTTTTGGTGTGATGGGTGGAGCCATGCAACCGCAAGGTCATGTCCAGATTGTGGTTAACCTTATTGACTTTGGGATGAATTTGCAGGAAGCCGGTGATGCCCCACGTATTCAACATTATGGTTCTTCGGAACCAACAGGAGAAAAGATGGTGGACAGCGGAATTGTTTGTCTTGAAAGCGGTTTTAACTATGAAGCGATAAGAACATTGATGCAAAAAGGGCACAAAATTCAATACGATTTGGGTGGATATGGAGGATATCAAGCCATTATGTATGACTCGAAAAATAAGGTTTACTATGGAGCTTCCGAATCAAGAAAAGACGGACAGGCATCAGGATATTAATCTCAACTAAATAATTTTTCACTATGAATTTAACTAAATGCAAAACAGTTTTTTGTTCATTTTGCTTTTTTTCTATTTTTCTTTCAGCATTCGTCCTTTCTTTATTTATGATAGGTTGTTCTATTCCAAAGTTTGATTATACTAACCGAATAAAACTATTTGATTCGGACTGGCGTTTTAATCTTGGTGATATATCAGGGTCGGAGCTTCCTGATTTTGATGATTCAAAATGGCGATCACTTGATATTCCCCACGACTGGAGCATCGAAGATCTGACTCCCAAAAGTGGCGTTACTCAAATCGGTCCTTTTTCATCCGAAAGTTTGGGTGGTGGTTCAATAGGTCATGTTGTGGGTGGAATAGGGTGGTATCGAAAATCTTTTATTCTTGACTCGAAAACAAGTGACAAAAAAATCTCTATACTTTTTGATGGCGTGTATATGGAAAGTGATGTCTGGATCAATGGCAAACATGTAGGTTTTCACGCTTATGGTTATACCCCTTTCACTTATGATATTACTCCCTACCTTAATCCGTCAGGCGAGAAGAACATCATTGCAGTGAAGGTCAATAATCCGGGTAAGAACAGCAGATGGTACAGCGGATCGGGTATCTATCGTCATGTTGAACTGATAGTTACAAATCAGATTCATATTTCGCAATGTGGTAATTTTGTAAAAACTCCTTATGTTACAAAAGAAAAGGCTTCTGTAGAAATTGAATCAACTATTGAAAATAATTCTGATAAAGATCAGCAAATATTTTTATATACTACGATTCTGAATCCTAAAGGTGAAATTGTTGCTAAGGATGAAAAGGCTGAAAAAGTGTTTTCAGGTAAGCAAATTGTTTTCATTCAACAATTTTCCGTTGCAGCACCTTTGCTATGGTCGCCGGATAGTCCTTCACTTTACAAAGCTGTTTTTTCAGTAAAAGTAGGAGATGTTTTGGCCGACCAAAATATTACAAATTTTGGAATAAGATCTCTAAGCTTTGATGCAAAAAGCGGATTTTTGCTTAACGGGGAAAAGGTGTTGCTAAAAGGTGGTTGTGTACACCACGACAATGGAATTTTGGGTGCTGCTACTATTGACAGGGCAGAAGAGAGACGTGTTGAACTGATGAAAAAATTCGGGTATAATGCCATTCGTACAAGTCACAATCCGCCGTCCCGACAATTTCTTGATGCCTGCGACCGACTGGGTGTATTCGTAATTGATGAGGCTTTTGATATGTGGGAGAAGCCTAAGAATAAGCAGGACTATCACCGGTTTTTTAATGATTGGTATCAAAAGGATCTTAAATCAATGATACTTCGTGACCGTAATCATCCATCAGTAATTATGTGGAGTATTGGCAATGAGATTCCCGAAAGGGCAGACTCTATGGGACTTGAAATCAGACCTCGTCTTGTCAAAATTGTAAAAGATCTTGATGTTACCCGTCCGGTAACTGAAGCAATTTGTTCCTTCTGGGATCAAAAAGGGAGAGGATGGAATGAGACTGCACCTGTATTTGCAAAATTAGATATTGGAGGCTATAACTACCAATGGAAAATGTATGAACCTGATCATGTTCTTTATCCCGAAAGAATTATGACCGGTACTGAATCAACTGCAAAAGAGGCTTTTGAGAGTTGGCAAATGGTTAAAAATAACCCTTATGTGATTGGTGATTTTCTTTGGACAGCCATTGATTATCTTGGCGAGTCAGCAATTGGACATGCGGTTACAGCTCCGAAAGAATCAAAAGAATTTACACTTCCCTGGCCCTGGTTTAATGCCTGGTGTGGTGATATTGATATTTGTGGGTTTAAAAAAGATCAGTCGTACTATCGAGATGTAATTTGGGGAATCAGTGATCTTGAGATGGCTGTACATGCTCCTTTGCCTGAAGGATACAAGGAAACGGTCAGTTACTGGGGTTGGCCTGATGAGCGTCAGTCGTGGAATTGGAAAGGAGCTGAGGGTAAAATATTGAGTGTTACTGTTTATACCAACTTTCCGTCTGTCAGGCTCGAACTCAATGGAAAAGTAATTGGAACAAAAGCCGTGTCAGCGGAAACCAAATTAACAGCAACTTTCGATGTGATATATGAACCAGGTGAACTTAAAGCTTTTGGTTTAACGGACGGAAAAGAGACAAAAATTAAATCGCTTAAAACTACAGGCGCTGCATCAAAAATTAAGCTATCTGCAGACAGGTCTTTGATTAATGCAAGTCGAAATGATTTATGCTATGTTACCGTTGAACTTGTTGATGATGTTGGAAATCTGGTGTCTGATAGTGACTTGCCCTTAACATTTTCGGTAACTGGTGTTGGCGAAGCAGCTGCTATTGGGAGTGCCAATCCTACTGATATGCGTAGTTTTAAATCTCCGGTTTGTACAACTTTTCGCGGCAGGTGTTTAGTCATCTTACGTCCAACAGGCAAAGCAGGGGAGATAACACTTACTTGTAAAGGTGCCGGAGTTGCCTCAAATTTAGTTAAAGTTACTGTAAAATAAGATGCCAAAAACACTACTTTTGAAATTCAAATTATATTCAATGCCATTATGATTAAGAGTATTTGGCTGTTTTTATTATTATCTACATTGCTGTTGATTGCATGTAACAGTAAAAATGAGGTATTGTCGGAACTTCCTTTAGTCGAAAGTAAAGGTTTAAAGTATATTTCGCCTTTCCCTTTCGGTGCATCCTTAGGTATTAATCTTTTAAAAACGAAGGTTGTATATCGTAATGTGGTTACAAAAGAATTCAATAGTATTACCGCCGAAAATGCTATGAAATTTGGTGCTCTTCACCCTTCTGAAAATACCTATTTTTGGACTGAAGCAGATTACCTTGTTAGTTTTGCTAAAAATTTGGGTATCCGTGTTCATGGTCATACTCTGATTTGGCACAACTCACTTCCATTGTGGATCACTAATTTCCAGGGAGATGCTATTGCCTGGGAGAACTTGTTCAAGGCACATATTCAGACAGTTGTAACCCATTTTAAAGGAAGTGTTGTTTCGTGGGATGTAGTGAACGAAGCTTTTAATGATGACGGAACGCTACGAAATACTATCTGGCAACAACATCTTGGAAACGATTATGTGGCAAGGGCATTTCAGTACGCCCATGAAGCTGATCCTGATGCACTGCTTTTTTATAATGAGTATGGACATGAGTATAGTTCGGCTAAAAGAACTGCGGTTAACAATATGGTTTCCGACTTTAAGACCCGCGGAATTCCCATACACGGGCTCGGTTTGCAGATGCATACCAATCATATTCAATCGGATGCAAATCTTATTACAGCAATTAATACTGCAGCTCTGACAGGATTAAAGATTCATATATCGGAACTCGATATTTCGTTGAATAAAGATAACAATCAGAGTCTTACCCTGACTGACGCACTTGCTGTGTTACAGGCGGCAAAGTATAAAGTAATTGTAAAAGCGTTTGCAGCGTTACCTGCCACTCAGCGTTACGGAATTACTACTTGGAATGTTGGTGATGCAGATTCTTGGATAAGAGGCACATATAACCGTCCTGATTGGCCGTTGCCTTTTGATGACAATTACAACCCAAAACCTGCCTATCAAGGAATACTTGATGGATTAAAATAATTGTAAAATACTTTTAAATTTTATATGTATGAACTCAAGAGAACGTGTTTTAAAGGCTTTTAAACGGATTGATGGTGAACCCGACAGGATTCCTTTACAGTTTGATCTTTGCCGGAACTTAGCCGATTATTTTGGCAAATTGCTGAATGTTCCTGTAAACTACACTGACAACCCTTATGAAGATGTCACTTATCGTATTAGTGCCAACGAGCTACGTATTGCAATGGGAAGTGACGTAGTAATTACAGGAGCTGCTGTTTCCGATGATTATTTGATAGAGAAAGATGCAAATGGTACTTGGCTGAATGAATATAAAATGAGAATGCGTCAGGGTGATATTTATGTCGAGGTTGTTGATTATCCCTTGGCTCATGCTGAATCGAAAGAAGATGTTGACGCATATCAATTCCCTGACCCTGATGCTCCAGGTCGTTTTAGAGATGCAGAAGCTCTTGTAGGAAAATATAAAAATGATTTTCTGATATTTGGGGACATTGAAGTCACGGTTTTTTCGTTGGCTCATCAGTTGGTTGGAATGGAAAAATTACTTATGGATATGATGATGGAGACGGAATATGTAATACCGTTGTTTGAGGCCTGTGCTGATTATCAGACCAAAATCGGTTTACGTTTAATCGAAAAAGGAGTTGATGCTATTTGGTTTGGCGATGATTTCGGTACCCAGGTAAGCCTGATTATTCCACCTGAAACTTTCAGAGAGCAATTGAAGCCGATATATAAACGAATGGTTGACCGTTTTAAAGAAGCAAAACCCGATATTATCCCTATTTTGCATTGTGATGGAGCTGTTGCAGACTTGCTAAAAGATATCCGGGATATTGGATTTGAGGTTTTTAATCCCGTTCAGCCCGGAGTTCCAGGTCATTTACCACAGGATATGAAAGATAATTTCGGTGATATGTTTTCTTTCTGGGGAGCCATTGACCAGCAAGACCTTTTACCACGCGGTTCAGACGAGGAACTTGAACAGGATATTATCGAAAAAATCATAATTCTGGGCAAAGGAGGCGGATATATGATAGCCCCTGCTCATATTATACAAAATGATGTTTCACCGGAAAGGGTGCAGCTTTTTATTGACTTGTGCAAAAAACATGGAAAAAAACTAATGTAGTTTCCTCAAAAGTAAGGGTTTGCTTTTTATTTCTTGTTTTCGTATTGTGGGATAGCCTATTTCCCAAAAATCGGAAATAGTTGTTTTATTTTATCGTCATTAGGATAAAGGCCGTATTCGCAAATTTCAAAAGCTTCAGCATATTTTGCCTGTTCGGCCTTTTTTCCATACCATTTCGATAGTCCTTCCCTCATTTCTTTTGAAATGCTCCCTTTTCTCTTTCCAGCCAGCCATTTCAGGCGGTCAGCTTCTGTCTTTGGAACACTGTCCAATTGACCGGAAATCCATGGCAGCCATTCAAAAAACTGAGATTTATGTGCCGCTATACCGTATATTTTTCGTTCATAGACACTTGATATATCAATTACGATATCAGGAGAAAAGCGATTAGGCTTCGTAAAACCATCCTCTGTATATAAAAAAACAGGATTTTTCTTTAATGCTGGTGTTTCGGGAGCAATATTGGGAACAATTACCAGATAAGCAGCATCCTGAATAGCGATGGCTGTGTTGCGGTGGTCTGGGTGGTAGTCGTAAGGTCGGGGACCAATTACCACGTCAGCCCTCCATTCTCTGATTAAACGAATCAATTGTAATCTGAGGTTTAAATCGGGCATAAGTAATCCATCGTGATTGTCCAACACTTTATATGTGATACCCATACGTTTACCTGCTTCCTCTGCTTCCGATCTTCTGATTTGGGCTAACAAAACTCCCCTCTTGTTGAAGTGTCCTGCATCACCATTTGTTGTTGAAATGAACATAACACGATGGCCCAATTGCGCAAGAAGTATAGCAGTTCCTCCGGCATCAATATCGCAATCATCGGGATGCGCACCAATAATAACAATGTTAATTTTTTGATCCTGAGATCGGCCTGAAAATATTGAAAAGGCAATAATTACCGAAAGAATTATTTTTTTTAACATGGCGTATTAAATTAAGAAATTTATTAATCGTTCAGGTATTTTCGAGTAAAATAACGGCTTTTTTCGCATTGCAGGCCATTAATAAATCGGCCGGCGCGATTTTAATCTGCATTCCTCTTAATCCGGCACTAATAAAAATATGGCTCTGATTAAATGCAGATTCATCTATAAATTCAGGAAAGCTTTTCTTCATTCCGAGAGGAGAGCATCCACCTTTTATGTAACCCGTTAGAGGTTCAATATCTTTCATCTTTATCATCGAAACCTTTTTATTTTGACTTGCAAAAGCCGCTTTTTTCAGGTCGATCTCTTTATCACCAGGAATAATACATACAAAATTACCATTTTTATCACCTTCTAAAACAAGTGTTTTAAATACTTTTTCAATCGGAATTCCAGCTGTTTCTGCCAGATGAATAGCACTTAAGTCGGATTCATCAACTTCATATTCAATTAATTCGTAGTCTATTTTTAATCGGTCAAGAATTCGGGCTGCATTAGTTTTCTTCATGATGTAGTAGTTTTTGAAAATTCTCATTAACAGCAGTTTCGTATTTGGCAATATTTGCAGCTTTCTTAATCCGTTTGAAGGTTTTATGCGGATCGGGAAAGGAGAAACAAAAATAGCTCCAAAATTTTTCCATTCTCATTAGGAGATGGCTGTTTCCACTCAGTAGTTTTGAGTATTTCATAAGTATTTCGTCATGGAAATACCGCATTATCTCAGCCTTCTTCTCTTTCTCAGGTATGATACCCTTTTTCAGTTGAAGCGGAAGAAAAGGATTTTTCAGAATTCCCCTACCAATCATCCACGATGTAACATTTTCAAAAAATTGGTTAAGGCGATTGAAGTTTTCAGGTGACTCAATATCACCATTATATACAAGTTTGTGTTTAAGTATTTTGTGAATCTTTTCAAATACAACTTCGTCAGGAACCCCATGATACAATTGTTTGGCAAACCTTGGATGAAGAATAACTTCACTGAGTGGAAACTCATTCAGAACATCAATTATTTTAAAAGCATCATCGTGCGATTCTAAGCCGGTGCGCATTTTTACCGAAATTTTACATTCAATTTTGGAAAAAGACTCAGTAAGAATGGTTTTGATTTGTTCAGGATATGGAAGTAATCCGGCACCAAGTCCCTTTTTAGTAACCATTGGATAAGGGCATCCCAGATTCCAGTTTATCTCATTGTAACCATTGTCCTGTAATAATCTGACAAGAAAGACAAAATCAGGTGAGTTTCCGGCAAGTATTTGGGGTACAAGACAATAATCCTGATTATTGTCTTGTTTGAAATCGCGAAGGTGTGAATTTTTGACAGTTCCATCGTTTTGACGGACTATATAAGGAGCAAAATATTTATCTACACCTCCGAAAAATTTCGCGTGTGCACTCCGATAGATATAATCCGTTGACTCTTGAAGCGGAGCAAAAAAGATTTTGAAATCCAATTCTTCCTTCATGTTTGCAAAAATAGTTTAATCACGGCACATATTCCAAGTTAGCTAAAGTCTTATTTTTCGGAATATAACTATCATTCCTTTATTTTTTATCTTTGCAGAGCCGAAAAAGTATGTTTTATGTTGGTTTTCCCTTTGGTCGAAAATAATATTTCAAATGTTTTTGTTGCTTATGCGATGATTCAGAATAGTCAGCCTTCTGTCAAGAAAGCTATTCCACAAAAACAAATCGGTATAAAGGCGAAAAGCTGGGTTACCAATTCATCAAAAGCTACATTAAAAGGCAAACAGACTAAAACTTGGGTAAAAAAAGAGATTATCAGGCCAAAATCATATATTGAAGAGCCGGTAGTTAAGGACTCATTGCTTAATATTTATACCGGGAATCCGGGGTTTTATTCCACTGAAGGTGATACTATAAATTTTGGATATGTAAAAACATTGTCCGATTCAGCTTTTCTTGCAGCACAACGTATAATTGTTCCTAAAACAATAAAACCCTATGGTTTTGTTGGTAAAGAGATTGTTTTTTCGAATCAAGATTGGGTTTTAGGTCTTGTATTAATATTATGGATGATATTTGCTTCTGTAAGGGTGGGATTTACTAAATATCTGGGACAACTTCTTATGAGTCTTGTAAATATCAACGCCGCCACCCGATTATTTCGTCAAAGAGGTTATAAAACTATGGTTGGAGCTATTCGCCTTGACTTTATTTTTCATTTAATCTTGCCTCTTGCTGTATTTCAGATTGCCGGTTTTTTTAAAATTGATTTTCCGGGGATACCTGGAATTTTATTTTTTTTAATCCTGTTATTGATAATTAACGGATTTTTATTTATTAAAATTCTGCTCTATCGTGTAGCTGGTTCAATCTCAATGTTAAAGGAGCAAACAGAGGAATCGGTATTTAATATTAAGTTGTATTATAAGGCATTAGGGCTCTTTTTACTTCCTGTTGTTACATTGCATGCCATTATTGCAGAGACTAACTTTATTACAATCTGGGTAATGGCGGCATTTGTTGCTATTATGTATATTGTGAATGTGGTAAGAACTATTTATTTGGGAAATCGAAAAGACATTTCAATTTTCTATTTGATTTTGTACCTTTGCACCCTTGAAATTCTACCGTTGCTTTTGATTTTTAAACTAATAAGTGAAGAATGAAGAGTTTAGAAAAGAACGAATTTTTAAAAGTTAATATGTTGAAAATCAGAAAAATATTAGTTTCACAGCCTGAACCGACTCCAGGAAGTTCTCCATACAATGATTTGGCGATTAAGCATAGTCTTAAGATTGATTTTCGACAATTTATTCAGGTTGAGGGGGTGCCAGGGAGAGATTTTCGCAAAGACAGGATTCAGATTCTTGAACATACCGCCATTATTTTTACAAGTAGAACGGCTGTTGATCATTTTTTCAGAATTGCGATGGAGTTACGTTTAACTATTCCTGATAACATGAAGTACTTTTGCATTTCTGAAGCAACTGCATTTTATTTGCAAAAATACATTGTTTACCGTAAGCGAAAGATTTTCTATGGCAATGGAAAATTTACCGATCTTATTGATATTCTGTTGAAGCATAAAGACGAGAAATACCTTATTCCTTTGTCTGATATTCATAAGGATGAAATACCTGTGTTATTGGAGAAGGCTAAATTGCCTGTTACAGAAGCGATTATGTATCGAACGGTAAGTAGCGATTTATCCGACCTAAAAGATGTGAATTACGATATGCTGGTTTTTTTTAGTCCAAGCGGGATCAAATCACTGACACAGAATTTTCCCGATTTTGAGCAAAATGAAACGAAAATTGCCACTTTTGGGCCTGCAACAGCACAGGCGGTCAGGGATGCAGGATTACGTCTTGATATTGAAGCTCCAGTGCCTGAAGCTCCTTCAATGCCTGCTGCTCTTGAACGGTTTATTTCCGAATTCAATAAAAATAATAGTAAATAAAGGAATTTTTTGAATTTTTATTTACGGGGAAAGTGATTTCCCCTTTTTTTGTACTTTTCAGTTTATGACAGCTTATACATTTCGTAAAGAGGAAAAATTATGCAGCAGGAAAATTATCGATGAAGTTTTTCTGTCGGGTAGCTCTTTTCTGTGTTATCCGTTGAAAATAGTCTGGAAGTATGAAAGTTTCACAACTGAGTTTCCTGCCCAAGTAGTGTTTAGTGTTCCCAAACGTCTTTTCAAAAGAGCACATGACCGGAATTTACTAAAACGCCAGTTACGGGAGGTTTACCGATACCTAAAACATGATCTTTATCAATTACTTGAACTGAATAACAAGAAAATTGCATTCATGATCGTTTATATTGCAAAGGATAAACTCGAATTTAGTCAAATTCAAAGTGCGATGGTTAAGGTTATCGCCAGGTTGAAAAAGAACGTTGTACTGCAATAATTAACCATAGAACATCCCCCTTTACAAGTCGCTATCCATAATTTCGGTTTGCTGCCTTACCGAATCTTCGTGGATCAACTGAAAAATTATCTTAATAAAAGTTTCGTCTATACTGAGCTTGTGAGCCATAGCAATACGATCTTCCATAATTTGTGTCCACCGATTGATTTGCAAAGCAGTGACCTTATTTTGTTTTTTGTAATTGGCAATTTGCTTCACAATTTCCATTCGTGAAGCAAGTATCTCAATTATTTCATGGTCAATTCCGTCTATCCGTGAACGAAGTGTATCGAGCATATTTTCGAAAAGTGGATCGTTCGAACTTGTATATTTAATCACAAGTTTGTCAAGAATTTTGGCAAGTTCTGTTGGCGTTACTTGTTGGTCTTTGTCACTTAAGGCACACGAAGGGTCGATATGCGACTCAAGCATTAAACCATCAAGGCCGATATCAAAAGCTTTTTGGGATATCTCGAAGAGAAATTCACGTTTTCCTGAAATGTGGCTTGGATCGCATATTATTGGTAGGTTTGGCATAAGTTGCCTTAGTTCGATAACCGTTTTCCAGCTTGGGTAATTCCGGTATTTTGATTCACCAAAAGGGGTAAATCCTCGGTGTATGGCAACAAGGTTTTTTATTCCTGCTTGGTTGAGTCTTTCAAATGCACCAATCCAAAGTTGAACATCGGGATTAACCGGATTTTTAACCATAACAATCTGATCGGTTCCTTTTAATGCGTCAGCAATTTCCTGTACAGTAAATGGCGATGCGGTTGAGCGTGCTCCGATCCAAAGAACATCAACCCCTGCTTTTAGGCACTCTTCAACATGCTGCACATTGGCAACTTCTGTGCCTATCAGTAATCCTGTTTCCTCCTTAACTCGTTTTAACCATTCGAGTGCTATACTTCCCATGCCTTCGAAGGAACCGGGTCGTGTACGGGGTTTCCAGATACCTCCTCGATATACAAAAACACGTTTGTCCTTGGCCAGTTCTCGGGCTGTGGCCATGGTCTGCTCCTCTGTCTCAAGACTACATGGTCCACTGATTAGTAGTGGGTTATCTATTTTTGGTAACCAATGCTTAATTGGTTGAATTTCTAAATGTGTTCCCATAATTGTTTATTTTGTGTAAAGTTTTATAATAGTTTCTTCGTTTTTTGTGAGCGATGGATTATCCCCTTCCAGTACGCCACGTATTTTATTGGCATTTACTATTAATTCTGATAATCGGTTGTAATCGTTGCTTTTAAGGCTCTCTTTGAACTCTTCAAGATGACGGGCGTAAACTTCGAGAGCTTCGTAAATGTAATCGCGATTTTGCCAGAATATAGGTGCCCACATTTGTGGAGAGCTTTTGGCCAGTCTCACTGTTGACTGAAATCCTGCCGAAGCAAGATCGAAAATAATATCACGATCTTCAACGGCTAAAACAGCATTAGCCAGCACAAAGGATGTGGCGTGTGGTAAATGAGAAATAAAAGCTGTAGTGTGATCTTGCTCATCGCTTGTCATATAGGCAATTGGCATTCCAAGTGACTGAAACATTTTTTCGGCA
>CAILKW010000726.1 GCA_903834845.1 uncultured Bacteroidia bacterium
CCGTTGCCAGGTGTAACTATATATGTGAAAGGTACTACCACTGGAACTATTACCGATATTGACGGCAATTTCAGCTTGGCTGTACCTGCGGATGCTAAAATTCTGGTATTCTCATTTATAGGGATGAAAACGCAGGAATTTCCTATTTCAGAAAAAACAATTTTTAATGTTATTATGTCGGAGGCGTTGGTAACCATGGATGAAGTTATAGCTGTGGGGTATGGTGTGCAAAAGAAAGCTAGTGTTGTTGGTGCGATTACCTCTACAACCAGCAAAGAGCTGGTTCGGTCGGGAGGTGTTACGAATATGGCCATGGCCCTTACAGGTAAACTGGCTGGGGTTACGACCATTCAAACAACCGGACAGCCCGGAAAGGAAGATCCTAAAATCTACATCCGTGGTCAGGGAACCTGGAATGGCGGGCTGCCTTATATTTTGGTTGATGGTGTTGAACGTAAAATGAACGACCTCGACATGAGTGAGGTGGACAACATATCGGTACTGAAAGATGCTTCGGCAACTGCGGTTTATGGGGTGAAAGGAGCCAATGGCGTTATCCTGATTACCACCAAACGCGGATCAATAGGGAAACCTCAATTGAGTGTTTCCGCCAATTCAACCTTAAGGTGGCCAGCCGGATTAATGCCAAAACTTGATTCCTACGATATGTATATGGTAAAGAACTCGGCCATTGAGCGTGAAGTTCCCTTGTTGGAAGCCATGTGGGGTGATTATACTCCGCTGGCAGTTGTTCAGCGTTACCGCAACCAGCAAAGCCTGAAATACCCCGAAGCTTATCCGAATGTGGACTGGCAAAAGGAAATGGTTAAACCCTATACCATGGACCACCGGGTAAATATGAACGTTTCGGGAGGTACCGATTTTGCCAAATACTTTAGTTCGCTGGCTTACAGCACACAGGGTGACTTGTTGAAGGTGCCTGACAATGGCCGGGGTTATACCCCTGGTTTTGGATACGACAAGTTTAACTTCCGTACCAACCTCGATTTAAACCTTACCAAAACCACTTCCCTGAAATTTAACCTCGCAGGTGTTTACAGCCAGTTGAAGTCTAATCGGTCCGCTGTTTTAGATATATCCTATATTTTAAGTGCCCAGTATGCTTTGCCTCCCAATGCTTATCTACCGCAATATGCTGACGGCCGCTGGGGAGTGAGCACCAACGGCGATGTTCGCATGGTGAATTCTGTAGCGGTAATGGCCAATTCGGGATATGACAAGACGGTAACTACCGATTTAACATCGGATTTGGGTATCAATCAAAAACTCGATTTTATTACCCAGGGACTGAGCGCTAGTGCCAATTTATCGTTCGACAACCATTTCGAAGCTATTAAATCGATTGTTGATGGATCCTGGCCAACCAAATACATTAACCCAGCCATTGAAGACATGCCTGCCGGTGGTGATCCTAATTCATACATCATCCTCGGGCCGGTTGCCGGTATCAACCAGTTTGTCTGGGTTTACCGGCCCTGGTCTTTGGCGGACGAAAATGCAGACAATTCATTGAGTACGCTGCGCCGCCGTTTGTATTACCAGGCACAGCTTAGCTATGCCCGCAGTTTTGGCAAACACGATGTAACAGCTACTAGTGTTTTTACACGGGAACAACTGGCTACCGGCAGCGAATTTCAGCGTTACCGGGAAGATTGGGTTGCCCGTGCCACTTACAATTTCGATAACCGCTATTTTGCCGAGTTTAACGGTGCCTACAACGGTTCCGAAAAATTTGGCCCTGCATACCGGTTTGCTTTCTTCCCATCAGGTGCTATGGGCTGGACCATATCGAATGAAAAATTCATGAAAAGTACCTCAGGTTGGCTCAATAAATTGAAATTGCGTTATTCTTACGGAAAAATTGGAGATGACGGTGGTTTAAGCCAACGCTGGATGTATGCCACACAATGGAATTATGGTGGCAATAATGGAGGTCAGCTACCAATTAGCCAATATTTTCCTACATCTGCTGCTCAGCGAAGTCCATACATCATGTATAACGAACAATCAGTAGGAAATCCCGACATACAATGGGAAACCGCTCTAAAGTCGAACCTGGGTCTCGAAATGTCGGTATTAAATAATATGCTTTCAGGTAATTTCGAGTATTTTACTGAAGACCGCACCAACGTGATGGTAGCAGGTTTAAGTCGTATTCTTCCTGCCTATTTTGGAACTGAAGCGCCAACAGCCAACGTTGGACGTGTGACAAAAAAAGGGTATGAAATTGAGCTTCGGTTCAACAAGAACCTGAATAACTGGCACCTTTGGGCCGAGGCAAGCATGACCCATGCAGTCGATAAAATCATGGAAAAGGAAGAACCTGAGTTAAAAGACCCACACCTTTTGGCAAAAGGTTTTCAGATTGACCAGACCCGAACGACCATTAGCACCGGATTTATTCAAACCTGGGATGAAATTTATGGCACTACACCTTTTGTATCAAGTGATGGTCAAAGATTACCTGGCAACTATTCAATCATTGATTTTGATGGGGACGGGGTTATCGATGGGGCCAAAGATACAGCCCCTTATGGCTATTCAAACCGTCCGCAAAACAATTACAACTTGTCTCTCGGAGTAGACTACAAGGGTTGGAGCGGGATGGTTCAGTTCTACGGCGTAAACAATGTGACACGATATGTTTCCTTCGAAAATTTCGTGAGCAATATCGATATTGCTTATCAGCAAACTCTTGACCATTGGTCAAAAGAAAATCCGGATGCCAGTTATTTTATACCCCGCTGGAAAACACCAGGAGGCCAAAATAACGCTCAGATTTTTCATTACGATGGTTCTTACCTTCGTTTAAAGACTGCTGAAATAGCCTATACTTTTACAGGTGCAGGGTTGAAACGTTACGGCATGTCTGGACTAAAACTGTACCTGAACGGGAACAACCTGTTTTTCTGGTCAAAAATGCCCGATGACAGGGAACAAGCAAATAATTCGAGCCTCGGCCTCTCTGGCGACAGATTCGGAGCTTATCCGACTTCAACGCGAATTAACGTGGGTATAGATATTAAATTTTAAAGACTGAACGATGAAAAAGATATTTACAAAAATAAAAACAGCGATAGCTTTTGCAGCTATTGCCGGAGGATTTCTCTTAGGCGGTTGTAAAGAATATCTCGACCAGGCGCCTGAAGCTTCAGTTAATCAGGAAGATGCATTTAAAAATTTCACCAGCTTTCAGGGTTTTGTCGAAGGGTGTCAAAATCAGGTGGTTGATGTAGTGCGGACGGTTGACTTCGGCGACTATAATCTGGTTGATGAAACTCGGAGGGCAGTAACCTTTGTGATGGGAAATGGTTTTGACAGTGGCGATTACTGGAGCTGGCAGGGTGGTTATGGATCCTATTTTGGAAGAACCGGTGCTTATAATTATACAAACATGCAAGATCCACTTAGTCCAAATGCAAAAAGCACCTGGTATGGTGGGTGGTACGCAATTCGCAGGGCCAACCTGGGTCTGGCCAACCTGGATAAACTGGTGAATGCCACACAGGAAGAAAAAGATCTGATAAAAGGACAACTGTTATTTTTCAGGGCTTACTTTTATTTCACCATGATGCGTGACTGGGGTGGGTTACCCTATTTGGACAAAGTGTTGGAGCCTACCGAGGAGATGAAATATCCCCGTTTGAACTACCTTCAGACTGCAACGAAAGCGGATGCCGATTTTGCTGAAGCTGCCAAATTATTACCCCTGGATTGGGACAAAATTGCGGCAGGGCAAAAAACCCTTGGCAATAACCGGCAACGGATCAACAAGATTATGGCATTGGCCTTCCAGGCCAAAAACCTGTTGTATGCAGCTAGCCCTTTGATGAACAAGGAATCGACCGGTAGCGCTACCTATAATGTTGAACTTTGCAAAAAGGCGGCAGATTTGTTCGCGCAAGTAATTAGCACCAGCGAACAGTCCGGTATTTATACCCTTCAGCCCTGGGCTACCTATTCCGATATTTTTTACAGGGTTTCACCATCAAAGGATCTTCCCGGAGGTGCCGAGGTGATATTTAATGCCCCTTTTTATTTAACGGCATCGGGGAACACTAAAAATGACTGGGGGCTTCCCAACTGTGGATTTATAGCACAGACAGTTGGTGTGTGTGCCAATTATGTGAAAAACTGGGGGATGAAAAACGGTTTGCCCATCAGCGACCCTGCCTCGGGCTTTAACCCTGCCGACCCATGGAGCAACCGCGACCCACGGTTTTATAAGGCTATCGTGGTAGACGGGGATAAAGTATGCAACGCCACCTCCTCGGGAGGCGATCAGTTCTTTCAATCATCAAATAATGCAAGGCATCGTAGTGCGTCTAACAATATCACAGGCTTTATGTCGAATAAATATTGGGGTTTAACCTGTAACAAATTTGACAATGCCTGGCAAAACCAGAATTACCATTTTTTATGTCCTATTCTGCGTTTGGCCGATGTTTACTTGTTGTATGCTGAAGCTGTATTGCAAGGGTACGGTACACCTCAAAGCAGTGCTTCGGGAAGTATTACCGCTGTAGCTGCTGTGAATAAGGTTCGTGCCCGTGCAACGGTTCCCGATCTTGATGCGAAGTTTACCGCTTCAAAAGATGTTTTTATGGAACAGATTGTATTGGAACGCGCGGTGGAATTGTCCTTTGAAGCCCATCGCTGGAATGATTTACGCCGCTGGCTGAAAAATGGCGATCCGAGATACCTGGATAAAACCGAATTGCTGTTCGATCGTGACCCGGTTACCAAAAAGCCGATCAATATTCAGGAACGCCTGATGATTCAGCGTGTTGTTTCGGATAAGCACAACTGGTTGCCGTTCCCCGTCAATACGGTCACGCTTTACAAGGAGTTCAAGCAGAATCCGGGTTGGTAAACTACAGTCTTTCACATAAAACATACAGAATGCATATGAAAAATATATTTCTTATATATCTGGTTCTTTTTGTCTTTACGTTAGGCGTAGTACAAGCCCAACCCAAAGCGAAACAGCCAACAGTAACGATCGAATCAGTGATCAAAGATGATCAGGGTCGACCTGTAGAGGGGGCCAAAATCTATGGCAAGGAGGGAGCAATTATTGTAAACAGCGATGCCAAGGGGCATTTTAAGATCAATGTACCGGAATCCACCGAACTTTTGATTGAGTCAGACGGCTATGAATCGCAGGTGGTGAGCCTTGAAGCAGCCCCTTCGGGGATAAGCTTAAAATCATCACCCTTTCTCAGGGGTGAAAACGACGATGTTAAAGTTGCTTTTGGTACCGTTAAGAAGGCTGATCTGCTGGGAGACATCTCGGTAATCAAACCCCCGGAGTTTATCGGATACGACAATACACAGTATGTTCCTGATGCCATTACCGGTCGCGTAGCCGGGATGTTGGGCAGCAACAACATTCGCGGACTTGGCGATGCTATGGTTGTACTGGACGGGATCCCGCGCTACTCGAAGATTTCGGACATCAACCTGAACATGGAGGAGATCGACCAGATCACTGTGTTGAAGGATGCAGGCGCAGTGGCCCTTTACGGCACCCAAGCCCGCAACGGGGTGATTGTGATCACCACCAAGCGCGGCAAAGCTTACAAGCGTGACATAAATGTGTCGTTGCAGTACGGCATGGCCAAACCCAAGGCCCTTCCGCAATACCTTGGATCGGCCGATTATATGGAATTGTACAACGAGGCCTCCGTTAACGACGGTCTGCCAGCCAAATACGATGCGACAACCATTAACAATTACCGCACAGGTAACCCTTACCGTTACCCAAGTGTCGATTATTATTCGCCCGATTACCTGAAGTCGTTCCGGACCTATTCAAAATTAATGGCCGAGTTTTCGGGTGGTAATGAGAATACACAGTTTTATGCTAACCTGGGTTGGGGCCGCGACGGTAGCCTGCTGAATTTCGGTCAGGGTAAAGAGGCCAACAACAACAGGTTCAATGCCCGTGCGAATGTCGATTTCAAGATCACCGATTTCATCAGGAGTAATGTTGACATTGCCGGTATCTTCGATTTTAATAAATCGCCCAAAGGAAGTTATTACAGCGACGCCTCCACACTGCGTCCGTACCTGTTCAGCCCGCTGTTGCCATTCGATTTGATGGAGCGCAAGAATGTAGCACTTCAGGCTTTGGTTAATGCACGCAAAAACCAGGTTGGGGATCAGTACCTGTTGGGCGGAACCCAGCAGAACCAGAGCACCCCGTTTGCCGATGTATATGCCGGGGGCATCAACCAGCCGGTTCGCCGTACGATGCAGTTCAACAACGGGATCAACGTTGACCTGGGTATGCTCACCAAGGGCTTGTCGCTGAAGACCAACATGAGTTTCGACTTTTACAACTATTACAACCAGGAAATAGCCAATACCTATTCGGTTTACGCACCGGTTTGGTCGGCCACTTCGGATTCGATCACAGCACTTACGCAGTATGGTACCGATGCCCGTCCGGGCACCCAGAATGTGAGCTCACCCGACTTTTTGCGCCGTATGGCCTATTCTGCCCAGATCGATTATAAGCGCAGTTTCGGGATGCACAACGTGGATGCCACCCTGCTCGGATATGCCGGTACCATCAAGCTCAAAGGAACACTCCAGCCCGACAAGAATACGCATGTGGGCCTGCGTCTGGCGTATAACTACAACAACAAGTACTATGCCGATTTCAGCAGTGCGTATGTGAGTTCAAACCAGTTGCCCCAGGGCAACCGGGGTGCTTTTTCACCCACACTTTCGCTGGGCTGGGTGATCAGCAAGGAAGGCTTCCTGTCGGATAACAAAAACATCGGTTACCTGAAGCTGAAAGCCTCGGCCGGAGTGGTTAACACCGACATGAGCCTGGGAGGTTTTTACTATTACGAAAGCGTGTATGGCGGTCAGGGCAGTTATTCCTGGTCCGACGGGGCATGGAGCAACGGCGGTATCGGATCGACCCGCGGAGCGAACAGTTCACTTGGCTTCGAGCAGCGGCAGGAGTTCAACGTGGGACTTGAAGGACAATTCTTTAACCGTTCGGTATTGATTGATGCCAATGTATTCAACACCCGTATCGCCAATAAATACACCCGCAGGGGAACTCTGTACCCAACTTATTACAGTGACTTTATGCCATGGGACAATTACGACATCGACGGATACAGTGGCGCCGAGCTGGGCATTGCTTACTCGAAGAAAGTAGGCGATTTTGGGTTCGACCTTGGCGTAACGGGCATGTACTGGAACTCGAAAGTGGTCCAGAAAGACGAGATCTATTCGGAAGAGTACCTGTACCGCAAAGGAAACCCGGTCGACAGCTATTTTGGCTATGTTTCAGAAGGCCTTTTCACAGATGCAGCAGACATTAAGGACCACGCGTTCCAGACTTTTGGCGTTGTCAAACCGGGCGACATCAAGTACAAGGACCAGAATGGAGACAAGGTGATCGACAGCAACGACCAGGTAAAAATTGGGCGGTGGAACGCACCGTTGACCTACGGGTTAAACCTGAAGCTGACGTACAAGGACTTCAGTTTGTTTGCCATCGGCACAGGCAGTAACGGAGCGGATGCCTTTTTGGGCGGACCGTACTACCGTCCCGACGGCGATGTGAAATACTCGGTTATCGCCAATGAGCGATGGACACCGGCAACCAGTTCAACGGCAAAGTATCCGCGCTTAAGTTCCAAGACCAACACGAACAACAACCAGACCTCCACGTTCTGGCAGTATGCCAACAACTCGTTCTCGTTGAACCGGGTCCAGCTCACTTACGAGATGCCCGAAAGCATCTGTAGCAAGCTGTCCATGAAAACCCTGGGCATTTATGTGAGCGGTTCGGGCATTGGCACGATCTCGAAACAGAACGATGTTCGTTACCTGAGTGTAGGTGTGGAACCACAGTACCGTTATTTCACCCTGGGTTTGCGCACCATGTTTTAACCATTAAAGCTTTACATTATGAGACAAATAAAAATATATTATCTGTTACTGATCGTTGTTTGGCTGAGTTTTGCAGGATGTTCGAGCCTGCTTGACCCCGAGAATGACAATCACGATACCTTCAACCGGGTTACCTACGATCCGGCCTATGCCGAAGGACTGCTGATGAATGTTTACAGCAAGCTGCCTTCCGCCGGTTTCAGTTTTAACGATGTGGCCACCGATGATGCGATATCTAACGACAAGTTCAACGGATACCTTCGTATGGCCACCGGTCAGTGGTCGGCACAGTACAACCCGGTGAGCAACTGGGACAACCTGAACAAGGGGATCCTGTACCTTAATCTGTTTATTCCACAGATTGAGAAAGAAACCTGGTCGTGGACCAATGAGGACATCAACAAGATGTTTAAAGCCCGTTTGACAGGCGAAGCTTATGCCCTGAGAGGTTTGTTCCGTTACCACTTGTTGCAGACCATCGCCGGCAAGTCGGCCAGTGGTAAAATGTTGGGTATACCGTTGTGGAACGAATTCCTTGATGAGAAGGCCAATTTTAACATGAGTCGTGCAGAGTTTACAGTTACTGTTGCGGCCATCAATGCCGATTTCGATAAGGCTGCGAGCTACCTCCCAATGGATTTTCTCAATGTTAGCACCGCGGCTCAGATGTTGCCTGCCTTTTCGACTGTCAACGTTACGGATTACAATACGGTATTCGGACAGGTAAGCAACCAGCGGATCACCAAACGTATTGTACTTGGGTTCAAGGCCCGCGCCGCCTTACTGGCTGCCAGCCCTGCTTTCAATACGGCCAACGACCAGAACCTTTGGGTGAATGCAGCCAATGCCGCGGCCGATGTGCTGAACCAGATCCCTTCCACGCCCGGTCTTTCCGGGTTGGATGCCAACGGTCATATTTTCTTCCAGGCTGCCAGGGTCGATGCGGTTTCGGTAACGGCCGATGCCAAGGAAATGTTGTGGAGGGGCCCGTCGAACGGACTGACCAACACGCTGGAAAAAAGGATGCTTCCCCCGGGGCTGAACGGCAACGGCGAAGTAAACCCGAGCCAGAACCTGGTTGATGCATTCCCGATGAAAAACGGTTACCCGATTGGCGATGCCGCCAGTACCTACAATTCGGCAAACCCGTATGCCAACCGCGACCCGCGCCTTGCACTGTATATCCTGCATAACGGGGCCACGCTTCAGGGCAAAGTGATCAAGACCGCAGTTGGCGGGGGCGTAAATGCCACAGACTCGGTGACCACTTCGACCCGCACGGGCTATTACCTGCGCAAGCTGATCCGTGAGGACATCGTATTCTCGGCCGATGGAACGGCAACCACCAAGAAACACTATGCGGTGCACATGCGCTACACCGAACTGTTTTTGAACTATGCCGAAGCTGCCAACGAAGCCTGGGGCCCAACAGGTGTTGGGGCTCTTGCCACTTACAGCGCCAAAGACGTTGTAGCTGCCGTCCGCAAACGTGCCGGCATTACCCAGCCCGATGCGTACCTGAACACAATCACCACCAAAGAGGCGATGCGTGCGCTGATCCGCAACGAACGCCGCCTGGAATTGTGCTTCGAAGGGTTCCGTTTTTGGGATATCCGCCGCTGGGGCCAGCCGCTGACCGAGGCTGCCAAAGGTGTTGCCATAAATATCACAGCTACCACGTTCAACTATGTTGATGTTGAACCACGTGTCTATCAACCCTATATGCAATATGCCCCGCTTCCTCAGCAGGAAGTATTGAAATTCCCTGCATTGGAACAAAACGCAGGCTGGTAAGCTGAAGATTATAAAGTATAATTTATAAAATTACGAATATGAGAAATACAATAAAAATAGCGTTTCCGGTACTTCTGCTTCTGGCCTTGTTTTCATGCAAGAATCAGGATTGGGATTTTCCGGACTACAGATTTTCAAGTACCTACTTTCCTTACCAGACTCCGGTACGAACCCTGGTATTGGGCGATTATGATGAGGTAGACAACACCAAGGACAACAAACTTCAGTTTTCGATAGGGGTTGTCATTGGCGGGTTGTACGACAACGTTAAGGACCGTAAAGTGGGTTATGTCCTGGACGAGGCCCTGACCCAGAAACTTTACAGCTCGGCAGGCGACACCCTGGTACCGCTTCCGCAGGCTTATTACACCCTTTCGCCAACTGGAACCATGGTGGTTCCCAAAGGCAGCATGCAGGGCTATATTGATGTTCAGCTCAAAGATGCGTTTCTGAACGATCCGCGTGCATTTACAAGGCGTTACGTGATTCCGTTGAAGCTAATCAGCACCGAGACCGATTCGATTCTGAAGGGGAAGACGTTGAAGGCTAATCCTGACCCCAGGATAGCCAGCGATTGGACAATTGCACCCAAGGATTACACCCTTTACGGGATCAAGTTCGTCAACCCATATCATGGTAAATTTTTGTACAGAGGTAAAGATGTGCTGACCAATGCTGCTGGTGGCAAGGTTGATGAGGTTGTTTCCCACAAGCTTTTTCTGGAACAGAATCCCGTGGTCGCACTAACCACCACGGGCAGAACCCAGGTTGAGTTAACCGCTGGTGTTCGCCGCACCCCAGGCAGCCCGGGGAATTTCAAGGCCAGGCTGACCTTCGATGCACAAGGCGTTACTTGTACGATCACCACGGCTCCGGGTTCGGCCTATCCGGTTACCGGAACAGGCAAGTTCGTTAAGGAAGGCGATGAATGGGGCGGAAAAAAACGCAACACCATTATCCTGGACTACAAGATAACCGATGCTGCAAAAGGCGAGTTTCACCAGGTGAACGACACGCTGGTAATGCGCGACCGCGCCGTGATTTTGGAAACATTTACCCCGGTGATTAAATAAAAGCAAAACCTGTTTGGAGTAACGAAACAGGTAACAGTTGATCAGATATTCACTGTATTTGTCCGCAACTTGCGGACAAATACAGTGATGTTATTAGTTTGATTGAAAGGCTTATAGGATGCCAGTAGGTGTCCCCTGATATTGTCAACTAATTGAAAAATAAATTGTAAGGTTGACCTTCGCCAATTAATTATTAATCCCTACAGTTTTAACCTGATAGAAAGTAAATTAAAATGGGAAAACTATTGTTTTTTTCTTCCGTATTTGGAATAAAGAGTATGAAGATGATCGTTGCAACAACTTTATTGCTCATGGTAAGTGGCTGCAAAAAAGATAACGAGTATATGCCTGTAGTGATAACTACTGGTATTAGTGCTATAACAGAAAACACTGCTACTTCGGGAGGGAATGTAACTACGGGAACGAATATAACAGCTCGTGGTATTGTATGGAATACTTCCACAAATCCTAGTATGAACATGAATCAGGGGAAAACAACGGAAGGCACCGGAACAGGCAATTTCGTTAGTAATCTTACTTCACTTACGCCAAATACTACTTATTATGTACGGGCTTATGTCTCTAACAGTTCAGAAACTATTTATGGTAATCAAATAAGCTTTAATACCAATGAGTCTCATGCACAAAATTCTGTTTATTATATAGAACCCCCAAAGCAAACTGATCCAATTATGTACCAAGCCAATGGTACATTTTCCATAGGTTTAAATAAAAATCAGGATTTTACGTTAAATCTTACTTCTGACATAATTGGCTCTATTCATATTTGTGGGGGCAGACACATCAGGGTATATGGGAATGGGCATAAGGTTAGTGGTTTAATAAGGTTGTTAAACAATGGCGGGTCAAGTAATTCCAGCGCCACTACAGGAGGAGGGGATGTTGGCGAAGGCGGGTCGTTTTACATCGAAGGTGTTTATTGGCCAAAACACCAATATTTATATGGCTCAGCCGGTGCTATACAGGATTGTATAACTATTTACAACAACGGCGATGCCCAGTATAATGATGGGAGAAATGTGAAATGTGTAATTATTCAGCGGTGTCGGGCAAAAGGTATCTGGGGTAGTAATGGGGCAATGGGGCACGGAGATTTCTTTCAGGTACAAGGTGGTGGTACTGCTCCACTACTTTTGGGATACACCTATATTTCAAACTGCACTGTTTCAACGGGATATACAGGTTTTCAATACTATAAGTATAAACCAGGGGGTAGTGGCACATTGTACGACAATCCAAGGATGCGCATGGTAAATGTTAACTGGGAACCTTATTTTTACACTGATCCTTCCAAGGAATGGTGCAATATAAAAACAGATGGCTCACCAATACAAGGACCGTATTTTGCCATAGGACTCGACAACGACCCGAATAGCCAGCCTGGCCCCGGACTTCATATGGCAGTTCTTGAAACATACGCTCAAAAGATTGAGAGAAATGGAGGAGAAAGAAAAGTTTTTAACCCGAATAACGATATTGCAAACAATACTGTTTATGAAGACAGGCCAGGAGGCACCACAATAATTCTGAACGACAGGATTACCAGGACAAAATCAGCTTTTATGGCTGGCGCCATTAAAATAGGCAGCCCCGCACAGGGCGATTTTATGTCTGAATCAGAATTTAACCCTGCAACATGGAAGAATATCGGAGTTCCAGGGGGACCTGTATTTTATGTCAGTTATCAGGATGGCAAATTGCCTGAGGAATTAGGAATTCCATTTCATTAAGGAACAACAGTGGTAAATGAAGTTACACATACAGTCGTTGTAACCGACAATTTATAGAAGGTCTTCTTAGCTAAACGACATTGATTTAAAATTTATGAACCTCAAAACTATCGGATGTACCTACTTGGTGTCAATTTCGTTTGCAGGTTTACATGAATGGCCACTAAAGATCAAATTTTTCAAAAGAACCAATAAACCTGATATAACTGATTGAAATGAACAAACCATCAACCCATTTTCGCTGGATCATACTGAGCCTACTTTTTGTAGCTACCACCATTTTATACATTGACCGTTCAGCTTTAGGTATCCTGGCTCCGGAACTTCAGAAAAGCATTGGCTGGTCGGAAGAGCAATACGGCATCATCAACAGCGTGTTTATGATTGCTTATGCGCTGTGTTTTATCCTGATGGGCCGTTTGATTGACGTTATCGGAACCCGGAAAGGTTATTTGGTTTCAATCGGTATTTGGAGTATCGCTGCGCTTGGCCATTCACTGTCCCAGTCATGGGTGGGCTTTGCGGTTGCCCGTTTTTCTTTGGCAGTTGGTCAATCGGGCAGTTTTCCGTCAGCCATTAAAGCGGTTGCCGAGTGGTTTCCCAAAAAGGACCGGGCATTGGCAGTCGGGATTTTCAATGGCGGATCAAACATGGGCACCATACTTTCCCCGTTAATTATTCCGGTTTTGGTTCTGAATTTCAACAACTGGCGGGTTGGTTTTCTTTGGACATTTCCCATCAGTATCGTTTGGGTGTTGCTTTGGCTCAAATATTTCAGGAAACCAGAACACAGCCTGAATGTTTCGACAGAAGAACTTCAGTATATCAATTCAGACAGTAGTGAAAACGAAAATACCGAAAGAGTAGGATGGAAAGATATTCTTCCCCATCGTGGAGCCTGGGCGATTGCTGTGGCTAAATTTATGGCCGACCCCATCTGGTGGTTCTACCTATTTTGGGGCGCCAAATTTCTGAACGAAAAGTTTGGGTTGAACCTGAAAGAAATCGGGCTGCCATTTTTTACCATCTATCTGGCTTCTTGGGGATTGGGAATTTTCCTGGGATGGTTCTCGTCGAAGTTGATGAAAATCGGTTTTAGCCTGAATAAAGGCCGTAAGCTTGGATTGTTGGCCTGCGCATTGTTTGCCGTTCCGGTGGCTTTGGTTCCGCACACCGAAAATATTTGGCTGGCTGTTGGGCTAATTGCCCTTGCCGCCGGTGGTCACTGTGGCTGGTCGGCCAACGTATTCAGCCTAATGTCGGACATTTTTCCGAAGAAAGCAACCGGTACAGTTGCCGGTTTTGGCGGATTTGCAGGAGCTGTTGGTGGAGCCATCGTAGCCTTTTCGGTGGGCAAAATCCTTCAAAATATTGGTCCGGATGGTTATGCTATTCCGTTTGCAGTTGCCGGATGCGGATACCTGATTGCTTTGCTCATTATCCACCTTTTGGTGCCTAAAATTAAAACGATAAATATATAGATCCCATGAACACTTCTATACTACTCCTTTGCTTTGTATTCTTAAACCATGGATTGCCATTACACGCTCAAAGCAAACACAATTATTGGAATCACCAAACAACTTTGCGTCCAGCAAGGATGCCTTTACCTGATAACATAGAATTGATACAACGTATCGATCTGGATAAAGAGGGAGATCCTGATATACTTAAGTATACCATACTAAATGGCATACCAGTAATGTGGATTGATGACAATGACAACATGAAATGGACAGATATTGAAGGTGATATGGCCGGTGATTGTTTATGCATTGATAGAAACAAAGATGGATTATTTGCAGGCCCTGAAGATATCAGTATCGACTTTGTTGATTTTGATAACAATGGTAAAGCCAATATGCAATGGGTTGTTGAAAACGGGAAGGCCGATATACGTTATAAAATGGATTGGATAAAAAGTAACATCATGGCTTTCATTGATGAAGACCAGAAAGGTGTATTCAATTACATCGACTGGAACTTGCTAACCATGCGGCATTGGGAAAGAAACGGGCATAGCAATTTTTTTACCGATTATCAGGGCAATACCACTTTTACAAAGGTGTGTACACCTTCATATCGTCTTTCTGATCTTCGATATAGTTGGGAGAATCCTTTTATCTTCTGGGACTTTGATCATGATGGGCTTTCAGAAATGGCATTGCGAATGATTGATGCTCCGGAAGTAAGAAAAGATGGGGACGATCCGGTTTTTAAGAATGAAAAGAGTGAAGTTGATGTTCGGTTTACGAAAAAGATTAGTTATGTAGCTGTATCCTATGATTTTGATAACGACAACGGACAGGGGAATGAACTTGATTTTGATATGACGCTTTGTTTCGAAGGTGATGGGTTTACATACGACGATCAGGTCAACAAATTTAAAAACATGAAAGGTTTGCCTGAAGCAAATCAATTATTATACGACAGTAGTTGGCGCAAGATCGATGAACTTATTTTTCCTAACCGTAAAACCGCACTTAATTTAACCTATAAAAGAGGGAAATGGAAAAGTTGTCGCTTTGTTTTCGATGAAGACGATGATTGTAACCGATGGGAACGTGTTGAATTGTATGATCCAAAGCAACTATTTAGGATAGGCAAAAATATTGGGGGTATTGATAATAATCCTCAGGCTGATGCAGTTGGAGACAGGGGGGAATTTGATAAGGATTTTTCAGGGAAAGGCAATCTTTATATAGGCGCTTTTGATGGAAAAATCCACCTCTATGGGGCTGAGTGGGGAGCCTGGAGGATAGACCAAACAGCAACCTCGTTTCAAGGTTATGGAGGCTTATATGAACATTGGAACACTGAAAGATTACAGCATGCACCTGATAAATTTGGAACTGTAAAATATACAGATACAAACAATAATGGTTTTATTGATTTGATTCAGTATGATTTAGACGGAGATACCATTTTTGAGGAATCGGTATCGTTAAAAGACTTAAATATTGATGACCGCCGTCCTGTAATTTCAACGTCAGGGATGAGTTATCCGGATTATCAGAAGCTTTTCAAGTCAATTACTGACAAGGAATGGGAAAGGGCTCAATTTGCTATTTCACTCGCAGAAAATAAGGGGCAAACAACTAAGTGGTATGCCTTTTGGAAAAATCCACGCACTCTTCAGGAGAAATACGATTATGCCTTCTGGCTCAATTTTTACATTTACCAGGATTTGAGACAATTGGCAAAAACTTCGGGAGAAAACTTCTTGGTCAGTCAGATTGATAAAGCCTATTATTCGGGAGATTGGCATCGAATCAAATAATCTTAAGGTATGAAAAATTCAGTGAGGGATGTAATGCGATTATTTTTAACACTTCTGTTGATTGTTCTGGTTACGAATTTGAGCTATTGTCAACCGAGAATTTTGCTGGATAATTTCTATAACAATGAATTTGATATGAAAACAGGAAAATCTTACCATTATTTATGGGACGACTTTGAGGTGAGCGGATTTTCTGAGCTGGGAAAACTATTTATAGATCGAGGTTGTGTATTGTCTTTGTTGAAAGAAAAACCTAATCAGATGAATCTGAAAGGTTCTGCAGTTTATATTATTGTTGACACTGACACCAAAATGGAAACGGAATCTCCAAATTTTATGGATGTTAAATCAGCAAACGAAATTGCAACCTGGGTAAAAAAAGGAGGAGTTTTGATGATAATGGCAAACGATAAAGACAATTGTGAACTGGATAGTTTAAACTTACTTGCTAAAAAATTTGGCATTAAATTCAATAAAGACGTTTTGCACTCGGAATCACCAGTGCCAAAAGATCAACCGAGGAATTTCGGCAGTTGTGCGTCAGAAATTCTACCAAATCATCAATTGTTCAATAATGTTCATAAGATTTTTATCAAGGGAATTGCTTCTATGAATTGTGAAAAACCTTCACATGCATTTCTTATTGAGCATGGAAAAACTTTGATGGCAGAATCATCATACGGAAAGGGGAAGGTTATCGCGATTGGCGATCCTTGGCTATATAACGAGTATATTGATCATTGGAGCTTACCTGATGAATTTGATAACTATCAGGCAGCTAAAAATTTAGTTAGCATATTGTTAAATATAAAATAGAAAATATGAATAGTAGAGAACGAATTCAAATTACACTTGCACACAAGGAAGCCGACCGTATTCCATACGATTTGGCCGGAACAACGGTAACAGCAATAACCAGAAATGCTTATTTAGGGGCAATGCAACTTCGGGGATTGTCAACCGAAATTGGTGATGATGAGATTGACCCCATTCAGCAAATTGTTACTCCGGCAGAAGAAAACCTGATTTTGTTGAAGTCGGACACTCGGAGGTTAGGGGCTCAGCGCATTACCGATTTCAGGAATAGCAAGCGAGTGAATGGAAACCTGGTAGAAGTGACCGATTTTTATGGATGTAACTGGAAATTCGAGCAAGGGCACGATTTGTATTTTCACCTGGTATCCTCGCCGATTGAAAAAGCAGATTCATTGTCAGGAAACTTGCATTTGCTCCCACAAACCGATTGGGACAGCTACACCAAAATACTCCGTAACAATTTAAACGAACAGATTGGTAAAGTAGGCGATTTCTGTGGAATAGCCGATCGTAACACTGCCGGACTGACTGAAAACAGCTTGCGCATCCGTGGTTACGAAAACTGGTTTATGGACACGATGATTGACCCCGATGGTGTGGAATCTTTGTTCGATCGTATTGTTGACGACAAGTTGCGCTATTGGGATGCCATTATTGATTGGGCCATTGAAACCGGAAATACCGATAAAATTCAGGTGATTTCAGAGTGCGACGATTTGGGATCGCAAGCAACAACGATTCTCGATCCGGATACTTTGCGGCAAATGGTTATCCCTCATTTTAAAACCATTTTTACGCATGTCAAAAAACGTTTGCCACACGTAAAAACCTTCATGCACAGTTGTGGCGCTATTCGCGAGATTCTTCCTGATTTGGTTGATGCCGGATTAGATATCCTGAATCCCGTTCAATTTACCGCAACCGGAATGGATTTAAAAGAGTTGAAACGTGATTTTGGCGACGTACTCACTTTTTGGGGAGGGGGAGTTGACACTCAATCAACGCTAAATAATGGCAGTCCACAGCAAGTTGCAGACGAAGTAAAACGCATTATCGACATCCTTGCTCCGGGCGGTGGTTTCGTGTTTGCTCCTGTACACAATGTTCAAGACGACGTGTCGCCAGAGAACTTCTGGGCTATGTGGGACACCCTTCAGCTATACGGCAAATATTAATCAGTTAAAACTAAACCATGAATAAATCAAAAATCGTTTTCATTCTTTTACTCACATTTTGCCTAAATGGCTTTGCCGGGCAAAAAGGAAGAACATTGAAAAATCCACTCTTTGTCTTTAACAACGGATTGAACAAACAAGACTTGCCGTTTATCCCTTACGATGAACAGGCCACTATGTTGAAAAAATATGGGTTCGATGGAATCGAACATCGCGAAACTTCGGGAATGATGGAGTTGAAAGAAGCCCTTGGGAAACAGGGACTGAAAATTTGCGCCGACTATCTCAAAATCGACATCGACCAGAAAGAACCTTACCTTCCGGAGTGGAAAGAAGTTATACCCAAGCTGAAGGGGACCGGAATCATTCTTTGGTGTCACCTGCATTCGGCTAAATTTAAACCATCTGACGAGGCGGCCGATACGGAGGTCGTACCCATCCTTCAGGAACTGGCCGATTTTGCTAAACCTTATGGTGTGAAACTGGCTATTTATCCGCATATCTGGTTTCTGGCCGAAAAAGCTGAAGATTCCTACAGGATTGCCCAAAAGGTAAATCGCGAGAATGTGGGTGCAGTGTTTAACCTGCCACACTTTTTGAGAACCGATTCTGAAGAGAATATCGACAAAGTTATCAGTCTGATTCTGCCGAAGCTATTTGCAGTTTCTATCTGTGGGGCCGAAGGCGGCGATACCAATGACATGGATTGGGATCGGTTAATCCAGCCTTTGGGGAAAGGCACTTTTGATGTTTACCGTTTGGTGGAATTGTTGGCTGACAAGGGCTTTCAGGGATCTTTTGGTTTGCAATGCTATGGACTAAAGGACGTTCCGGAAAACTATCTTTCACAAAGCGGCGAAGTCTGGAAGTCATTCAAACAACGGTATGCTCAACCCCTAAATTCGTTAGATTCTAAGGAAAAGAGCAGTGGGTGGAAATTGTTGTTCGATGGAAAATCCACCAAACAATGGCGGGCTATCAACGAAAAATCGTTTCCGAAAGTTGGTCGGAAGGTTGAAAACGGGGAATTGTGTATTTCCGGCGATAATGTTCTGGCCGAATCGATTAATACCGGTGATATTGTCACGGAAAAGATGTATGGCAATTTCGAACTGGTGTGGGATTGGAAAATGCTGACTAAAGGTGGAAACAGTGGATTGAAATATTTTGTGATTGAAGGATTGTCAGTAAACCACAAACATGGAGAAGGGCCTGAATATCAATTGTTAGATGATAAAAACCACCCTTGGATGCTTGAAGGAAAAATGAAACCTAACGATTTTCATACCGTTGGTTCCCTGTACGAATTGTATGCAGCATCGGCCGATAAACGCCCCAGCCCACTTGGTTTGTGGAACCAAAGCAGGATTGTGAGTAACAATAATCATATTGAACACTGGCTAAACGGCCAAAAAGTATTGGAATATGAACGCGGCAGCAGCGATTTTAAGGAACAGATCGCCAAAAGTAAAATGGCAGGAATACCCGGTTTTGGTTTAGCCAAAGAAGGTCATATTTTGTTGCAGGATCATGGAAGTATAGTTCATTTCAGGAATATAAAAATCAAGGAACTTAAATAAACCCAATTAAAAATATAACCCAATGAAATCAACAAGACGAACATTTCTGAAAAATACAGCATGGGGAACTGCCGGAACGCTTGTCATTCCGACCATTCTTCCGTCAAGTGTTTTTGGGAACTCAGCGCCATCAAATCGTATCAATATCGCTGTTATCGGATGTGGCCGCCAGTCGGTTACTCCCAATATACCTCAACTTTTGGCATCACAGCATGCCCAATTGGTTGGTGTTTGCGATTTGGATGCCTGGCGGTTGGGCAATGCGGTGAAACAGGTGAACAACGAATATTCGAAGCAAAAAGGAACAGCTTACAATGGGTGCAAAAGCTACAGCGACTATCGCGATGTGATGCGGAATAAAGATATTGATGCCGTTATGATTTCGCTGCCCGACCACTGGCATGTGCCAATGGCCATTGAAGCAGCCCGTGCCGGGCAACACATATCGCTAGAAAAACCAATTTCAACATGTATCGGTCATGGCCGCAAACTTGTTGAAGCCATCAAAAAGCACAAAGTCATCACCCGTAACGATAGTGAATTCCGCACCTTGCCTAAATTTTCGCGCGCTGTCGAATTGGTCAGAAATGGAAGGATTGGGAAAATACAACGCATTTACGTAGCTGTTCCTCCTGAATCAAATGGACCGGCATTACCGCCTCAACCCACGATGCCAGTTCCAACAGAGTTAAATTATGACATGTGGTTAGGACCCGCCTGGGAAGTTCCTTATACTGAAAAACGTGTTCATGCCATTAAAGCCTATGGCCGCCCGGGATGGATGAGGGTCAGCGATTATTGTAACGGCATGATCTCGAACTGGGGAGCTCACCTGATGGGAATTGCGCAATGGGGCCACAATACTGAATATACTGGTCCGGTTTCAATTGAAGGTACTGGTGATTTTGATAAAGGGCTTTGGAATACGATGAACCGCTTCGATATCAAATATCAATTTGCCGATGGAGTGGAGGTTTTCTTCAAGATTGAACGGCCTTATGTTCGTTTTGAAGGTACTGAAGGTTGGATTGAAATTGAATACATGGATAAACTAACTGCCAGTTCGCAGTCTATCCTTGATTCTGAAATCGGGCCAAACGAAATGCAGATTCGTGATTTGCCCAGCGATAAAGACGATTTTCTGCTGGCCATTAAAGCCAACAAACCATCGCTTGAGCCACTTGAAACTGCTCACCGAACCATTTCAATGTGCCAGTTGGGTCTGATCTCTGTCAAAACTGGAGCGAAATTGACATGGGATCCTGCTAAAGAAGAAATCATTGGCGATAATGCTGCTACTGCAATGTTGGATATTCCAATTCGTGAGAAGTATTTCAAATTTTGAAATATTACGGATAACTTATACCCAAAATATTATGATTTTACAGAAAACATTATTGATTGCTTTTTGTATTGTGGCTATACTATCCTCTAGGGCGAGTGATTTTAAATTGAACTCTCCAGATAAAAATATCACGATTGAAGTCATCCTGAAAGAGAAAATTTATTACTCGGTTTCGTTCAAAGGTGATCGTGTATTGGAATCCTCTCCATTGACATTGAGCCTTGAAAATACAATGCTTGGGGCAAACCCAATAGTTGTCAATTCAAAACAGACAAGCATTGACCAACTAATCAAAACTGTTTGGGGAAGCAGAAAAGAGATTCACGACCACTACAACCAACTTGCAATTGATTTTGAAGGTGGTTTCTCTGTTGAATTCCGTGCGTACGACAGTGGGGTAGCTTACCGGTTTGTGACTCGCCTGATAGAAAAACAAGTGATTGTAAAAAATGAAGAAGTCGCTTTTCGGTTCAATTTTGGTGTTTCGGCCTGGATGCTCGACTCAAAAAGTTATGAAACGAATTACAAATTGCAGAATTTAGATGTTCAAAACATTCAGAATTTCAATAATAACAAGGACAAAATCTTCCTTCCTGTATTTATACAGCCAACATCAAAAGTGAAAATTGCCATTACCGAAGCCGGGCTTCACGAATACCCCAGCATGTTCCTTGACCGGGGCAACGACTACGAAAACTATCTGTTGGGGACATTCGAGAAGTATACGCTGACAACCAAAACCGGCGGCTTTAGTAATTATTCACAAGTGGCTGATAAAGTGGCTGATTACATTGCCGTAACCAGCGGCACACGCGATTATCCTTGGCGTTTGCTGGTAATCAGTGACGACGACCGCACCTTTGCCGACTGTGACCTAGTTTACCAACTCTCCACACCCTGTGAATTGAAAGAAACAGATTGGATCAAACCGGGCAAAGTGGCTTGGGAATGGTGGAATGACTATGTGGTGGAAGGACAAAATTTCAAAGGTGGAGTGAATACCCAAACTTACCTATATCATATTGATTTTGCAGCTAAATATGGATTGGAATACATCCTAATAGATTGGCTATGGACATATAAATATGATCTTACCCTTTTCAATCCGGAAGTTGATCTGAAAAAAATAATTGACTATGCTAATTCAAAAGGGGTAAAAGTTATTTTGTGGTGCCCGGGACATATCTTACATAAGCAACTCGACAAAGCTTTGGATTTGTTTGCTTCACTGGGTGCCGCCGGAGTGAAAGCCGACTTCTTCGGTCGTGAGGATCAGACTGTCATTAAAATGTATGAAGACATCGCCAAAGCAACGGCAGCGCACAAAATGCTGATCGATTTTCACGGCGCAACCAAACCTACTGGGTTGTCCAGAACCTATCCGAATGTGATCAACTACGAGTCCGTAGCCGGAAACGAGTGGAACAAGCTGAGTGATAACAAAGTAACCATTGCCCATAAGGTGATGCTTCCATTTACCCGGGGATTACAGGGGCCGATGGATTTTACTCCGGGAGGAATGCGCAACCTGCAATCGGGTCACAATCTTCGTTTTACCTTGCCGGTGGTTCATGGAAGCAGATGTAACGAAATGTCACTGTTTGTTTTATACAACGAGCCGCTGAAAATGCTGTGCGATGCACCCTCGGTCTATGAGAGAGAGCCCGAAATCACCCGTTTTATTTCAAAAATACCGACCGTTTGGGATGACACCAAAGTACTGGAAGCTAAATTTGGACAATACCTTGTTGAAGCCCGTAAAACAGGCAATACCTGGTACATCGCAGGAATGACCGGAGAAAAGGCTAAGGAAGTTACGCTCGATTTCTCATTTCTGGGCGAGGGTACTTTCAATGCTCAAATCCTGAAAGATGGACCAAATGCAGATCGTGTGGGAACTGACTACCTCTTTGAAACCAAACAAATCACCAACACTTCGAAACTGACCGTCCAGATGGTTACGGGAGGTGGGTTTATCATAAAAATAAATTTGAAACATCAAAATGAATCAGAGTATGAATATTAAACTTATTTTTTGTTTGCTAATTTTCATTTCTCAGGCCAATATTCTTTCAGCTACAGAGAAAAATAAACAGAGAAAAATAGAGTCTCCGGAATTTAAGGAACGTGGAGGTTTACCCAATTTTTTCAAGAAGGCTTTTCATGGTGACTCTATTAACGTTGCATACTTCGTCGGGAGTATAACGGCCCAGGGAGGATATCGGGTATTGTCATTCAATTGGTTTCAAGAGCAATTTCGCAAGGCGAAATTTCATCAGGTCAATGCGGCTATTGGAGGGACAGGCTCAAAATTCGGAGTATTCCGGTTACAGGAACATGTGCTGAAATATAAGCCCGATTTGGTTTTTGTGGAATTTGCCGTCAACGATGGAAGGCAAGTCAGAGACCAGATTTTACGGTCGATGGAAGGGATCGTAAGGGGAATCTGGAAACAAAATCCTAAAACCGACATTTGTTTTGTTTATACCATGTGTGGAGAGTTTGTCCCGATATTGAAAAATCAACAATTGCCAATACAGGTTATGGCGATGGAAGAAGTTGCTCAGCATTACGGCATACCGAGTATTAACTACCAAATTGAAGTATCGAAAAGGCTTCAGGATCATTCATTAATCCTGATGAACAAAGAAAAGCAAGTTAACGGAATACCGGTTTTTTCACCCGATGGCGTTCATCCGTACGTTGAGACCGGGCATGCAATCTATTTTGATGTGCTGAAAAGGTCGTTTGCTAAAATGGATCAACACCAAAAGGCCAAAACACATAAGCTCATCAAACCGCTTTACCCCAATTTCTTTGCTAATGCACACATGATTGAACCCGGTCAGGCTTCGTATTCCGGAGACTGGCATATGCTGGACACCACCAGTACCGCGGTTTCCGGATTTAAAAAACTCATCAGTCATGTTGCGCAATCACACCAGACGGGAGCTACCATGAACCTGAAGTTTAAAGGACCGGCGATTGGCTTTTGCGATATAATAGGCCCAGATGCTGGGAGGGTTATTGTTGAAATTGACGGAAGTGTGAAGGATACCCTCTACCGGTTTGACAAATATTGCACCTATTTTCATTTGAATTATTACATTGTTGAAAATCTGAAAGATGCAATACATGATGTGGTTTTCTGTGTGCTGGCCGATCCAATTGATAAAGTTAAAATTTTAAAGCAGATAGGAAATGAGATGAAAAACCCGGACGACTTTAAAGAGAACAACTGGTCGGTGAGTAAAATTCTGATCAATGGATTTCTTTTGCCTTAAGTTTCATTGACTCTGTAATCCATATCAAATCTGTAAATCATGAAATTAAACCGAAAAATCATTGCTGTTTTTGCTGCTTTACTGGCCATCTTTTTCTTCTCTATTGGAAATGAAACACAGGCTGCTGTCACGAAAATTTACGTTTCCACATCAGGGAACGACACAAATTCAGGAACGAAAGAATTACCGCTGGCAAGCCTCAACGGAGCTGTCAACCGGCTGCTGACCTTGAGGAAGCTACAAACTTTTGCAGATCAGGTTGAAGTCATTATTGGTAATGGCGAATATTTTTTAACTGAACCTGTTGTGCTAAATTTCGACGATTCGGGAACCGAAAAATCGCCGGTTATCTTCAAAGCTGAGGAAGGCGCACATCCGGTTTTTTATGGTGGCAAAAAAAATCAGGGATTCGGGAAATTATCGGAAAAGCTTTGGCGGGCAAAAATACCGGAGGTCGCTGAATACGACTGGTACTTTGAGCAATTGTATGTGAATGGCAAACGGGCTGTGCGGGCTAAATCGCCCAATAGTGGCCTCTATTCGCTGAACGATGTTTCCGAAACGATTTTGGATAAAGGAAAAGGAAAGTTTCCTGAGCTGGCTGCTCAACGGTTGACGCTTTTCCCGGATGGGGCAGCGAAAGTTGCATCATTTACGAAGGGAGATTTTAGGGATGCAGTGATAACGTTTTATCATAATTGGGACAATACCCGCAAGCAAATCATTGGTTTTGACCAGGCCTCATCAGCCGCTTTCACTGTCGGACAGGGTATGAAACCCTGGAATAGCCTGAACAAAAAGACCCGGTATATCATTGAAAATTACAAGGCTGCGTTAGATACTTGTGGGGAGTGGTACCTTGACCGGACAGGTTATTTGTACTACATGCCTTTTCAGGGTGAAACGATTCAAAATCTGGAGGTAATGGCTCCGGTCACCGACCATTTTGTGATTATTCAGGGTGACGAAAAGACCGGAAGAAAGGTAGAAAATATCCGGATCGAGGGTCTTTCGTTTCAGGTTTCAGGATATAAAATGCCGGATGGAGGAAATGAACCAGCTCAGGCAGCTGCCCCTGTTGCCGCGGTTGTTCTGGCCGATTTTACCAAAAATATTCAGTTTGTAAATTGTGAGATTGCACATACAGGCATCAATGCCATCTGGTTTCGAAAAGCCTGTACCGATTGCAGTATTGAACATTGCTATTTGCATGATTTAGGTGCCGGGAGTATTAAAATAGGCGATTTTGTTCGACCTGAAAAGGCTGAAGATCTTACCCAGAATATTGTTGTCGACAACAACATCATCCGTTCGGGTGGTTTTGTTTTTCCGTGCGCAGTTGGAGTTACCTTGCTTCATGCCAGCGACAATCAGATCACGCATAACGAAATTGCTGATTTCCGCTATTCCGGCATTTCAGTAGGGTGGGTGTGGGGATATGCCTTCAGCCCGTCGAAACGGAACAAAATTGAGTTCAATCACATCCACAATTTGGGTTGGGGCGAATTATGCGATATGGGCGGGGTATATTGCCTCGGCGAATCAGAAGGGACTACCTTCAGCAACAATGTGGTTCATCATGTTTACTCATTCGATTATGGCGGCTGGGGACTTTATACCGACGAAGGTTCGACTGGCATTGTCATGGAAAACAACCTGGTGTACAATTGCAAAAGTTCCGGTTTTCATCAGCACTACGGAAAAGAAAACATTGTCAGGAACAATATTTTTGCCAACAACCTAAAAGCCCAGCTTCAGGCAACACGGATGGAGGATCATTTGTCGTTTTCGTTTACCAATAATATTATTTGGTTTTCGACAGGCGATTTGCTGAGCAGCAACTGGGACAAAATCAAGCTTCAGTCCGACAAAAACTGCTATTGGGATACATGCACAAAAGATATCCGCTTCGGAAAGCTGTCATTTGCAGAATGGCAAAAATCGGGGAAAGATGCTCATTCACTCATTGCCAACCCGCAATTTGCCGATCCTTCAGCCTTTGATTTCAGAATAAAAAACAAGGCAGTCCTGCGCAAAATAGGGTTTAAGGTTTTTGATTATTCACAGGCTGGTGTTTATGGCTCGGATGAGTGGAAAAAGCAGGCCGTTTTTGATCAGGCAATTGCTAAATTATTCGATGAGGCCATTATCCGGAATGAAAAACGGGTTCAGTAAAATCTTAATAAACAGAAGAAAGAAGTAACTATGAAAGCATCTCATTCCCTCATTATTCTATTATTTGTCTTATCTGCTTTGTCATGCGAAGCACAAAATACTTCTTTAAAGAATGATATGCTGAAAGAAGTAAATGTTTTGATGGGTTCAGGAGCAAACGGAGCAGTTATTCCGGTGGCTGTCGTTCCTCATGGAATGGTTCAACTAGGACCTGATACCCGAAATTCAGGGAGCGGCTATCATTATGACGACCGAACGATCATCGGATTTTCGCACACACACAAGAGTGGCGGCGGATGCGGTGATTTCCAGGATATTCTGCTTCAGCCTACAACAGGGGAACTGAAATTCAATCCGGGGAATGAAAATGAACCGAATTCCGGGTACCGGTCGCGGTTCAGCCATCAGGAAGAACATGCAGAACCGGGTTTATACCAAGTAAAGCTCTTGGATTATAACATTGATGCGGCGTTAACTGCAACGAAACGCTGTGGCTTTCATCAGTACAGGTTTCCTTCAGGAAAAGATGCACACATCATATTAGACCTGGTTCATGGCAATGCCGGGGCTTGTACCGTCGTTCCGGAAGACAGTTATGATACAACGACAGTAGCATTTTTAAGGGTTATTGATGATCACCGGATCGAAGGATATAGAGTGTCCAGTGGATGGGCCGATTCGATGCATGTCTATTTCGCGATGGAGTTTTCAAAACCATTCAGAAAGCATGGTATCGAATCAAACGGCGCATATCGGCCGAATGCGATGGAATCTTCAAGCCTCCACATTAAAGCGAATTTCGACTTTGACGTAGACAAGGATAGCACCGTTTTGGTGAAAGTTGGCATATCTCCGGTAAGTACCGCCAATGCCTGGTTGAACCTAAAAGCTGAAATCTCCGGATGGAATTTCCGCGATGTGGTTGAACAAAACAAGTCGGAATGGAGAAAAGAACTAAGCCGGTTCAGCGTTGAAGGAGGGAAAGAAAAACAACGCAGAATGTTTACGACAGGTCTGTATAATGTCCTCATTTATCCCATGTTGTATATGGATGTCAATGGGGATTACCGGGGGCCTGACCATCAGGATTACCGGGCAAACGGATACAACCATTACTCCGGATATATTGGAACCTGGGACGTTTTTCGGGCAGCCAATCCGTTGCTGACATTGATGGATCCTGAAGTGGCCAACGACTATGTAAAAACAATGCTATCGCATTTTGAAATATGTAAACTGCTACCAGTTTGGGTAGTTGCCGGCGAAGAGACACATACCATGCAGGGGTTTCATTCCGTTCCAATATTTGCTGACACTTACTACAAAGGAATCCGGAATTATGATGTACAGAAGGTCTATGAAGCAGTCAAGGCAACGGCGATGAAAGATACTTTTGGCCTGGATATGCGGAGGTTCGTAGGATTACTCCACTATAAAAAACACAATTATGTGCCAGCCAATCTGGAATACGAATCTGTCGCAAAAACTCTGGAATATGCTTACGATGATTGGACTGTGGCTCAGTTTGCCAAATTGTTGGGACATCAGAAAGATTATGAATATTTTATAAAACGAGCAGAAAATTATAAGAACGTGTTTGATAAAAGCACCAATTTTATGAGAGGGCGGATGGAGGATGGATCATGGCGCACTCCATTTGACCCGTTTTCTTCAAATCACCGGTTCGACGATTTTATGGAAGGAAACGCCTGGCAATGGACGTTTTTTGTTCCACACGATCCGGTTGGGCTTGCTAAATTAATGGGAGGGAAAGAAGTGATGGCTAAGAGGCTCGATTCCCTGTTTATGGTAAAGCCACAAAAAAAATACGTTTTCGCTTCAGGCGACATGAGTGGGATGATTGGTCAATATGCTCATGGCAATGAAATTAGCCAGCATATTCCCTATTTGTATAATTATCTGGGGCAACCCTGGAAAACGCAGGAAAGGGTGCGGATGATTATGACCTCTCAATATGATAATACTCCGGAAGGATATTGCGGCAACGAAGATACGGGGCAAATGTCGGCCTGGTATATCTTCAGCGCAATGGGCTTTTATCCGGTAAATCATGGACAAGGGCAATACGTCATTGGCACACCCTTGTTCGACCGGGTGGAATTTAATCATGGAATGGGAGGGAAGCTGATTATTGTTGCCAGAAATAACAGTGAGAAAAATTTCTATATCCAATCGGTCAGGCTAAATGGCAAAGCATATACAAAAACCTGGTTTCAACAAAGTGATTTGTTCCATCAAGGTAACGTAACCATCGAATTTGAAATGGGGGACAAACCCAATTACTATTGGGGGATAGGAGCGGCAAATTGTCCTTCGTCCATGTCAAAGCAGTGATACTTTAAACAATAAAATTGGGATTAAATATTGACAATGAATGAAAAACATAATATTTACAAATCAACATTAAATTACAAAAAATGAAACGATCAGAAATTAATGAAATTATGAAAAATGGTCTCAATTTTATTGAGAAAGAAATGAAATTCCTGTTGCCACCATTTGCAAAGTGGTCACCTGACGACTGGCATCAGAAAGGCGAAGAATCTGTCGAAATTATTGACCAGCAGCTCGGTTGGGACATCACTGACTTTGGTTCAGAAAATTTCAGTGAAGTTGGTTTATTGCTTTTTACTATTCGCAACGGAAGCTTTGAGGAACTAAAAAAAATCAACGGAAAGATTTATGCTGAAAAGGCCATGATCGTTCAGGAGGGGCAGATAACACCTATCCATTTTCATTACCAGAAAATGGAAGACATCATTAACAGGGGTGGCGGGGAACTGGTCATCCAGCTCTGGAATTCAACTGTTGATGAGTGTTTGGACTTAGATTCTGACGTCATCGTTAGCGTTGATTCGGTTAAAAATAAAGTAAAAGCAGGAGGAACAATTACTTTAAAGCCTGGCGAGTCAGTTTGCCTTCCACAGCGGTTATACCATAAATTCTGGGGAAAGAAAGGAACTGGAACTGTATTCGTAGGAGAGGTCAGCCGTGTAAATGACGATTACGTGGATAACCATTTCTACGAAAAAGTGGGGCGTTTTGCTGAAATCGAAGAAGATGTTGAACCGCTCCATTTATTGTACGGTGATTATTCAAATTATTACAAATGTAAATGAGGGTAAAGAAATACAGCATATATGAATAAAATAAATAAGAAAAGGATCAGACTAATTTGGATGGTTTCTGTTTTGTCGGGTATCTGTTTTTTGGGATATGGGGGATATTCACAAAATAACCCGGCATCATTGGTAGGATTGAAAAAGACAGATCGTAATCCACCTGATTCAGTAAAGTATTTTATTGGAAGAAACGAAGTATTTAAAAATTTGCCAAATGATACAGACGAGGTGATAATGCTTGGGAATTCGCTGACGCATAACTTCGAATGGCATGAAATATTCAAAAATGTGAACATTAAAAACCGGGGCATCAATAGCGATATCACAAGAGGTATCCTACAACGCTTAAATGAGGTTGTTGAAAGTAAACCTAAAAAAATATTTATCGAGATTGGGGTAAATGATTTATTACATGGACTTACAATTGATTCTGTATATGATAATTATAAATTAATTATCCAGACGATTAAATTAAAAAGTCCAAAGACACGGATATACATACAAAGTGTTCTTCCTAATAACTGGAAAATTTATAACACAGATAAGCCGGTAATCAATAGTGTCATCATTTTGAATGACAAGCTCAAAGATTATTGCCAAAACAATGGTCTGATCTATATTGATCTGTACTCAAAATTTCTTTTTGAGCAACGACTTAACCCTATTTATGACTGCGGTGATAAACTTCACTTGAGTGGAAAAGGGTATCTGTTATGGTGTAGCCTAATTAAAGAATATATCTACGATTAGCGCGCTAACTTTTATTCACACATCAAATTTAATTTATAGATTATGCCATTAGTAATTGATAAAAATGAAGTCCTGGCTATTTATTCTGAAGCAGCTCAGCAGAAATGGGTCATTCCCTGTTTTTGTTCTGAAAACCTGACAACAACTGAAGCCATACTTGCAGCAGTAAACGAATATGGAAATAGTATTCAAATTTCGAATTTGCCGGTTACCATTGCCATCACCAATCTTTATTCACATAGAAGCCAGAGTGTAAATTACACCCACACGCAAAACTGGGAAGTTGGATTAAGATTATTTATTGAAGATCTGAAGGTGTTAACCACTGAATGCAGTCCTTTCAGGAATTTGCGTGTAATGCTCCACCTTGACCATATTCAACATGATACCGATCGCGAGTTGTTGAGTTGGGATATGAAGCAATTTTCATCCATCATGTATGATGCATCTGGCTTAGGTCTGGATGAAAATATTAAACTAACCCGGCAGTTTGTTGAAAAACATGGGCATGAAATTGTAATAGAAGGAGCATGCGATGAAATTATTGATTTTGGAAGTGGAGGCAATGAATTAACTTCTCCTGAAAATGCAGAAAAATACCTGAATCAAACGGGTTGTGATTTTATTGTAGCTAATTTAGGTACTGAACATCGCGCCAATTCATCAGAATTGCACTATTACGGTGATTTGGCAAGGCAGATAAAATCAAGAATTGGAGAACGAATTGTACTTCATGGAGCGTCTTCTGTTGGATCCGATCAAATACGAAAACTCTTCGACGATGGCGTCTGCAAAGTAAACATCTGGACCATCCTTGAGCGTGACAGTACAAATAAACTCTTGGAGCAACTTGTTTCCAATGCATCAAAAGTAGTTGGCAGTTCATTTGTGAAAGAGATGCAATTTCAAGGGTTACTTGGCGACAGTATTGACTCGGAAAGCAATAAATCGATCGACTATTATACCACACTCTACCGGCAATCCATCATTTTTGAAGAAATGAAAAAGATTGTTACCAGTTACCTTTCCATCTGGTATTTATAATTTACTGCGAAAGAAAATGACAATCTAACTAAGGCAATAATCAACATGAGTTATTTAGGTTTAGATATTGGTACAAGCGGCTGTAAGGCTGTTGTTTTTAACGAATACGGCGAAGAAATCGCTGCTGCTTTCAGAGAATATCCGTTAATTACACCAAAGGAAGGTTGGGTAGAACTTGATTCGGAAGAGGTTTGTACCAGGTGTTTCGAGGTCATCAAAGAAGTTGCCTTAAAAACGACCGCAGATCCTGTTCAGGCTATGGGAATTTCTTCACAGGGTGAAGCGTTTACTCCTGTCGATAAAAATGATACGATACTGGGGAACGGGATGGTCTCTTCAGATACCAGGGCATCGAAGATTGTGGGTGAGTTCTGTGCTGAATTTGGCGCTGAAAAATTGTATTCCATCACCGGTCACACGGCTTATCCCATGTTTTCGCTGTTCAAGCTGATTTGGATCAAACAAAATAAGCCTGAACTATGGAAAATAACCGCAAAATTCCTGTGTTTTGAAGATTTAATGCATCTGAAACTTGGTCTTGATCCGGCGATTGGATATCCTTTGGCCGGAAGAACGATGATGTTCAATGTCATTGATCATCAATGGGACAAAGAAATCCTGGCATCGGTTGGATTGGAGCCCGGTCAGCTGGCCAGACCTTTACCATCAGGATCAATCGTGGGAACTATTTCGGCAAAAATTGCGTCTCAGCTTGGTTTGCCTGATCAGGTAGTTGTCGTTGCAGGAGGTCACGATCAGTCTTGTGGCGCACTGGGTGCCGGAATTGTTTCGAAAGGAATGGCAATGTATGCCACCGGTACCGTTGAATGCATTACACCAGCATTTGAAAAGCCTGTTTTTGGAGATAATCTTTTCAGAAACAATTACTGTACCTATGATTTTGCTATTCCGGGTATGTACACAACTGTTGCTTACAGTTTGACCGGCGGAAATATTCTAAAGTGGTACAGGGACGAGTTCGCATTTCAGGAAAAGGAAGTTGCAAAGCAAAGCGGACGAAATATTTATGAAGTCATCCTAGATTCGTTGCCTGAGAAGCCGTCAAAATTATTGGTGTTGCCGTATTTTACCCCTACCGGAACACCTTATTTCGACAGTTCAATAACAGGTGCGATTATTGGGTTGAGGTTTAATACTTCACGGGAAGAAATATTGCGGGCCTTATTGGAAGGTGTTGCGTTTGAAATGCGCCTGAATTTATCGATTCTCGAAAAATCGGGAATTGTGATTGATGAATTACGGGCAATCGGTGGCGGAGGTAAAAGTAAAGTATGGACACAATTAAAAGCCAATGTGTTGAATAAGCCAATTACAACCGTTGCAGTAACCGAGGCAGGCTGTTTCGGTGTGGCAATACTTGCTAAATCTGCTGTTACCGGCATTACGATTGACACAATTGTATCGGAATGGGTAAAAACTTCCCAAACGATTTTTCCTCAGGAAGAATTTGCTGAATACTACGAAAAGCAATTCCAGACGTACCTGAAATTATATCCGGCATTAAAATCAATAAAATACAAGGATGAACAGTAAAAAAACGAACAAACTGGTTTTATTTGGAGCCGGAAAAATCGGAAGATCGTTTATCGGTCAATTATTCAGTTGCGGGGGTTACGAGGTTGTTTTTATTGACATTAATGAACAAATGATCAATGAATTAAACAGGCGCACCAACTATAACGTAATTATCAGGGGTGAAAAGGAAGAACACATAAATGTCAGGAATGTCCGTGGTGTTAATGCACGGGATGAACAAACAGTGGTAGATGAGATTGCAAGTGCTGAAATCCTGGCAGTTTCAATTGGACAAAACGGATTACCGGGAATAATACCACTCCTTGCGAAAGGTTTGTTAAAACGATATTCCGAAGACCCCAAACAGGCATTGGACATTATCATTGCTGAAAACCTTCGCAATGCCGCTGATTATTTCCGGAGTGAATTAATCAAACTTTTACCAGAGAATTACCCCTTTGAGCAATTGGTCGGATTAATTGAAACCAGCATTGGCAAAATGGTTCCGATCATGTCGAATAAGGATGTTGAAGAGGATGTTTTACAAGTATTTGCGGAGTCATATAATATCCTGATACTGGACAAAAAGGCATTTAGAAATCCTATACCGCAAATTGCAGGGTTGTCACCTAAAGAAAACATAAAGGCATGGGTTGACCGTAAGTTGTTCATTCATAATCTGGGACATGCCACCGCTGCATATTTGGGATATATCTGCAACCCAAATTTTAAATATCTGTATGAAGCCCTTGAAGTACCTGAAATATTCATTGCGGTACGCGAAACCATGTTGCAGGCAGCAACCATTTTGCATAAGAAATATCCTGCTGATTTTACCCTGGAAGCATTGACTGATCACGTAGATGACCTTCTCTTTCGTTTCAAGAATAGATCATTGGGTGACACCATTTTTAGGGTTGGTTGTGATCTGACCCGTAAACTTGGATCTAAGGATCGACTTGCCGGAGCAATACATTTGGCGCTGGAAGTAAAACTCCCATACGACAGGATTCTCTTTAGTTTAATTTGTGGATGCTATTTTCGGGCAACTGACGAAAACGGGCAAATGTTACCGGGAGATATTGAGTTTGCCAGGATATTGAATCTGGGATTGACTGAGGTACTGACAAACATCTGTTGGATCGACGAAATTAAGGATAACCTTTTGAAGGTTATTAAAAGGTATGAAGGTGAAATGTTTAGCACACAAAAATTGTTATCTGAAGTAGTTTAATAATATCTAAAATCGATAAAAGATGAGATCATTAATTTGCTTAATACTAAGCATTGTCTTGCTGTTTTTAGTTACAGGTACAACAAACGGACAGTATGGAATTGGTAAAAAATTGCAATCTGCAAAAGCAGGTTTTGTGTCACTCGACGGGCAGGTTTTGCCCAAGGGAAACCTGGTTGAAGCTGATGGCGCCATCCATCAGTTCAATTCACCTGTGTTGCGACTGGTACGTACAAAGTCAAAATCCCCCAAAGGTGCTGTTTTGTTGCTTCCGGGAGGTGGATACGAACTCATCAATGCGAAAAACGAGGGTGAAAACGTATCCCGGTTCCTGAATGCGGAGGGTTTTGATGTTGCTATCCTTGAATATCATGTTGGCACCGGTTCCGGGATTCGCAACCTGGCCTTGGCTGATGCCCTGAAAGCGTTCCGGCTTCTTAAAACAAGTCAGAAGACACTTGGGTTTCATGGTGATCGTCTGGCAATCATGGGTCTTTCTTCCGGTGGTCATCTTGCTGCACGAACAGTCCAAAAACTCGGAGAAAAGGAACAACCCGATGACCTGATCCTTATTAGTCCAACCAATCTGGATGAAACTACAACCGGAACGGTGTTCCCTGCCGTAATGCCTCCGGTTCTGCCAACTGCACGGCTTTTCACGTCATTTTCTGCCAACGACAATAGTCCGTGGATTAAAAGTTGTGAACAATACACCAAAATTTGGAAGGGTTACGATGGTTTGGCATCTTTCCATTTATTGCCTGATAGTGCCGGTGTTTCGTATAGCGATACCGATCCAGTTGATAGCAAACTTAAACTGGCAGGCCTGCTTAAAACATTTCTTGAAGAGAAGCCCGAAATTTCAGTTTCATCACAAAATCCTGCGGTGGTGCCTGTTGCCGGATATGCAACAAAACGACATGCCGAAAAATTAGCTCTTGTTGCCAAAGAAAAGTTTGACCTGATCATGATCGGGAATTCAATCACCAATAATTTCGACAAACCTGAATATCAACTTGTGTGGAACCAGTTTTTTACACCGCGAAAAGCATTGAACCTTGGATACTCTGGATATCGCACCGAAAACATTATCTGGAACATTCAAAACGGGGAACTTGATGGGCAATCGCCCAAAGTGATTGTTTTGGAAATAGGTACTAATAACATTGACGAAAAAAATTACCCGACACGCCATACAGCCGGTCAGCTTGCCGGAGGCATCGGAGCCATTGTAAAGTTGTTGTGCGAAAAGTGTCCTGATGCCAAAATTATCGTGCTGCGGTGTTTCCCGGGGTGCTACGGTGGTCCGAATCCCACTTCCCATCGTGTAATTCTCGAACGCGCTTCCGGTCTGGTTTCCAGACTTGCTGACGGAAAACATATTTTCTATTGCGATGTGAACCATGTGTTCCTCAATCTGGATGGATCGATCAACCGTGATATGATGCCCGACTGGCTGCACCCAAGTCCTGCCGGGGCAAAAGCCTGGGCGCAGGCCATGGAACCTTTGCTTTCAGAGCTGATGGGCGACAAATCCCTGGATACGGTAATTCCGTCTAATTCAGCTATTGTTCCGGCATCGAAACTGGAGAATGATTCTTATAATTGGTGGGATCGCCATGCTGAAGTCTTACGCATCAAAGATTCGATCAACCCTGAAATTGTTTTGATTGGTAACTCTATCACCCATTTCTGGGGAGGAGAGCCACGGTTGAAATATGCAGACGGAAGACCCCGGATCCCGAATTGTCCAAATACTTGGGCTTCACTGTTTGACAACTACCGCGTGCTGAACCTCGGCTTCGGTTGGGACCGTACGCAAAACGTGCTTTGGCGCCTCGACCACGGAGAACTTGACGGGCTTCACCCACGAACGGTCATCATCCATATCGGCACCAACAATACCAGCCAAACCCAAAATGCACGGATGAACACTGCCACAGAAATCGTCGAAGGAATAAAAGCCATTTGTCAAAGGGGCCGATCCAAAGTTCCCGGGGCAAAAATCATTTTGATGGCGATAATGCCACGAGAGCAAAGCCCAACCCATCCGCGCCGGATACTGATCAACGAGATTAACCAGAAACTGGAACTGTTTGCAAAAGAAAACAACATCACGTTAGTGGACATCGGGTCGAAAATGCTTGCTCAGGATGGCACACTTCCCAAAGACATCGCCAACGATTTCTGTCATCCAACAGAAAAAGGCTATCAGATTTGGGCTGATGGCATTCGTTCACTTATTTCTGAACCCTGACAGAACCAAAAATTCAATATCAATACGATATCGACAGTATTAAGTTACTGAAATCCAATAGTGGAAAAGATTTACAATATTAAGAAATGAAAAAAATATTATTCTGTCTTATTCTTGGGTCGTCCTTAATTAATGCGATTGCTGGCCAAAGTAATGTTGCATTTTATGTATCCCCGCAAGGGAAGGATACAAATCCCGGCACTTTAGACAAGCCCTTTGCAACGATTGAAAAGGCGCGTGATATTGTTCGGGCAGAGCTAAAGTCAAATAAAAATGAACCAATCACGGTTTTTTTACGCCAAGGTACTTATAATCTCAAAAGGAGCTTCGAACTGAATGATCTTGATTCGGGGAGTGAAAACTCGCCTGTTGTTTACAGCGCATATCCCAATGAAGAAGTTCGTTTCACTGGCGGAATTTCAATTCCGGTTGAAAAGGCAAAAAAAGTTACCGATAAAGCAATTCTGTCAAAGCTGGTTGTGGCTGCGAGGGATAAAATTCTTCAGGTAAACTTAAAGTCATTGGGAATCAGCAACTATGGAGTCCTTCACCCCAGAGGATTTGGCCGCCCTTATCAACCGGCATCAATGGAACTTTTTTGTAACCGCGAGGGAATGCAACTTTCCCGCTGGCCGAATGATAGTTTAGTCCGAATTGGTACAGTTCTCGATCCTGGTTCTGTACCCAGGAATGGCGATTATTCACATCGTGGAGGCAGGTTTACTTATGATGTCCGGCGGCCTGCCCGATGGACGAAAGCCAAAGATATCTGGATTTCAGGTTTTTTCAACACGGGTTATGCTGATGATGCCGTAAGGATTGCAAATTTGGATTTGAACAACAAAACAATTACCACCGAACAGGAGACCATGTACGGTTTTGCTGGGAGCAAAGAATTCCAGAGTTGGTACGCTTTTAATCTTCTGGAAGAAATTGACCGGACCGGTGAATATTTTATCGACAGGGTGCGTGGTATCCTTTACTTTTTCCCTCCAGCAGAAAACTTGCAGACTATTGAATTATCGGTTTTGGAAGGACCCCCGGTCGTTATTGAAAATGGTTTGCACATTCATTTCCGGAATATCACCTTCGAATGTTCCAGGGGAATGGGAATGTATATTGAAGGTGGCAAGGCTGATTTTGTTGAAAACTGTGTTTTTCGGAATCTTGGTTTGGTAGCGGTTTGTATTGGGAAAGGGATTCTTCCGTTTAAGGATTTACAGCATTCAGGAACAGGAACACCCACATCGCGCCTTTTGGGAAACATCAGCGCCCATAGCTATGACCATACTACTTTCAACCGTGAAGCCGGTACAGACCATGTCATTTCAGGTTGTCATATTTACAATACAGGTTCCGGGGGAATCAGCCTCAGTGTCGGCAACAGACTGACTCTTGAAAAAGGGAACAACAGGGTTGAGAATTGCCGGATTGAAACCGATAACGCCAAACTGCGCGAAATATTTTACAGTTCGCTCTACTTTACCAAAATGTACCCCATGCTATGGATGGATGTTGACGGACAATACCGGGGTGGCCGATCAAAAAGTACATACAGCAAAAGGGTATAACTATTACGGTGGTCACATGGGATTTTGGGATGTTTACCGGGCAGCCTATCCACTCCTGATGATCACCAATCCTGATGTGGTAAATGACGTTGTAAAAACAAGTCTGGCATTTTATAAGGACTGTGGGCAACTTCCGGTTTTACCCGTTTTTGGTGTTGAAACATACCAGATGACTGGCTTGCATGTGATGCAGTTTATTGCCGATTGTTATTCCAAAGGAATTCGCAATTATGATGCCGAAGCCGTATATGCTGCCATGAAAAACACCATGTTGCGAGACACCACCGGCTTTTCGATGCGCTATTTCACCGGATTGAAAAACTACAAAAAGTATGGTTACGTGCCGGCCGATCTCGAAATGGAAGCTACCGCACGCACCCTTGACTATGCCTATAACGACTGGGGCATAGCCCAAATTTCCAGGATGTTAGGCAAAACCGACGATTACCAATATTTTATTAAAAGAGCCGAATCATACAAAAAATGTGTTTGACCCGTCAACCGGTTTTATGCGCGGAAGATTAGCCGATGGAAGTTGGCGCACTCCTTTCGACCCTTATTCTTCAGGACATCGCAGGGATGATTTTTGCGAAGGAAATGCCTGGCAATGGTCATTTTCAGTGGCTCATGATGTAAGAGGACTGGCAAAACTATACGGCGGAAACAACAAATTTTGCGATAAGCTTGACAGCCTGTTCAAGGCATCGTCCAAAATTGCAGGCAAAAATGCATCAGGCGATATATCTGGCTTGATTGGGCAGTACGCGCATGGAAATGAATCAGGTCATCATATCGTTTATATGTACAACGAATTGGGTGAACCAAAAAAACGCAACGTTATGTGAATCAAATATTGACAACACTCTATGATTCCACTCCTGATGGAATTTGTGGCAATGAAGACACAGGGCAGATGAGTGCCTGGTATATTTTTAGTTCATTGGGGTTTTACCCGATGAACCCAGTTTCAGGTAAGTACCAGATGGGGGCACCACTTTTTGATAAGGCTAAATTCAATTACCTTCAGGAAGGGTTTTTCAATAAAAGCAAACAACTTGTCGGAATCCAATATCTATGTGAAAAAAGTTACTCTGAACGGTCAGAAATTAGACCGTACTTATATCCCATTTAAAGAACTATTAAATGGAGGTGAGCTTGTGTTTGATATGACTGGTAAAGACTAAAAAACAAAAATCATGATATTCCTTAAATCCATATCAGGCTTTCGGGGTGCCTTAGGCAGCTCTTTTGGTGAAGGATTGAGTCCTCTGGATGATTCAAGCTGTTTAGATGTCCTTTAAAAGTGTTCCAAAGTATAAAATCCCGGACAGAGAATTAGGACTGCTTTACCCCTTCATGAAGATAGTCATACACTATACTGTTTGGCTTATGCCTGTCCCTACATTGAGAGGAAAGGCGACTGTCCACTCAAGGCTATTGTACAATTGCCTTTTAAACAAAAGGTATTATCGATCAATGGCTTGAGCAAAGAAGAAAAAGAAATTATTTTGGAGCATCACAAAGCATGTTCAATAAAAAGAGAATAGTTAGTGTTTTAATTTAGGTTCGTTTGTTTAGTTCACCCCCTTTGCCGGAAACGGCGAGGGGGGTTTTCGTAATGGTATTTCGGGTAGGGTTCCGAACCAAGATCACTTATACATCAGATATTCAATAATAAAACAATATTTTTGGTAGATATTAAAAACAAACGAAAATTTCTGGAAAAAAACTATGTGCCTAATATTTAAACCTATGTGCCTAATATGTTAAAAAAAACACTTAGGTAAATTAAGCCATTCCCTCCTCAAGCCACTCCACAATATTCCTTTTCTTTTTCGAAAAATTAATACCAATCAGCGTAATAGGTTTACCATCAGATAAATAAGGTATTGCATATCCTTTTTCTTTGATCTGGGCAATAGCAACCTTGGCTGGTTGGTCCATTTTGAACTCGAAAATATAGATATGGTCACGGTTCACGATTACAGAGTCGATGCGGCCTTCGTTCATGTGTACCTCATTGTGGATTTCAGCCCCGAGCAAGCGGAAAACCGAATAGATTATATTCTGGTAGTTTTCCTCCATATTGCTGCGGTTGGAGTATGGGATGGCTGCTATGTGGCTTTTCAGTATGCGCTGAATATCTTTTGTATTGTTTTTAATCAATGCCATCTGCAACTGTTTAATTTCTGATGTAACCACATCGAGGCTTCGTTCAGCCATCGAACTTACCAAATGCTTTTCAAATGCAGTTTCAATTTCCATATTCGGGAACCGTAGATAATAAACAGGCTCGTCCATAAGCATTTCCACCCTATCGATAGTAAGGTAGCCCGTTTGTAGCAAAAGCGGAGCTACCATCATTTGGGTCACATCAAACGAATCAAGTATCACGCTATCCACCGGACGGAACAAAGTATCAAAAAAATCGATGTTCTGTCGTTTTAAAACCTTGAAGATAAAGGATGGCCTGCCAGTTGAGAACCAGAAATTATTGAATCTGCCACCTTCATTAATAAACATTCCCAACGACACAGGGTTATATACGGTTAGCGCATTTTCATGGAAGCGGAATCCATTGTACCATTTTTGTATTTTTTCACGGTATTCGGTCCTGTCAACTCTGTTTTTGTCAGCCAATTCATCTATCTGTTCGCCAAAGTAATGTTCCACCTCTTCCTGGGTGTAGCCGTACATGGTTGCAAATGGCTCACTAATGGTGATATCGCGGAGAGTGTTGAGTTTGGAGAAAACCGATACTTTCGAGAATTTGGTCACACCGGTC
>CAILKW010000727.1 GCA_903834845.1 uncultured Bacteroidia bacterium
CGGAGTTGGCGTGAAATCCTGAACCTGTTCCAATCTGAAATCGAGATCTTTAGTTTCAGCCGCGAGTTCAGCCATTTCTTCGGCTCCACTACCCGGATGACTCGAAATGAAGTATGGAATTAATTGCTGTTTTAGCCCCTTATTATCGTTCACCAAATCAAAAAATTTTTTCAATTTAACAAAAAGCCCAAACGGCGGTTTTCTCATTATTTTTAGGACTTTATCCGAAGTGTGTTCAGGGGCAACTTTTAATCTTCCCGACACATGATTACCAATAACTTCCTCAAGATAGTTTTGATTTCCCTTGTTAATGTTTTCATCTTTAGTGCGATGGAACACAAGATCATAACGGATACCGCTGCCTATAAATGCCTTTATTACGCCGGGTATTGTTGCAATTTTCCGATAGAGGATACTCATGGGGTTGTGATCGGTGTTTAAGTTTCTACAGACCCCAGGAAAAATGCACGAAGGCCGGGTACAAACTTTGCAAATATCAAGGTTATTACCTGCCATCTTGTACATGTTGGCGGATGGTCCACCGACATCCGAAATATAACCTTTAAAATCAGGCATTTTAGTAATCTGCTGTATTTCATTCAAAATGGAATCTTCTGATCTTGACGCAATAAACTTTCCCTGATGTGCAGAAATCGTACAAAAGGCACAACCACCAAAACAACCACGGTGAATATTAACCGAATGTCGTATCATTTCGTAAGCCGGAATTATCCCCTTATTTCGATAGCGAGGATGCGGAAGACGAGTAAACGGAAGATTATAAAAGCTGTCTAATTCGCTGGTAGTTAATAGTGGCCACGAAGGATTTACAACGACTTTTTTGTCTTTGAAAGTTTGGGTGAGCATTCGTGCCTCCATCTTGTTTGACTCTTCTTCAATATGCTTGAAATTTTTTGCATAATTGATCTTATCTTTTAGGCAATCTTCATGTGAATATAGCTCCAGTTCTTCCCAATCTCCATTGGTTGAATATTTTGCCGAAATTTCTTTTACAAAAGTTGTTTGAGGGATGGCTGTTATTTCATGAAAAGATTTCCCTGAGCTCAGTTGCCTGATTAGCTCAATGACTGATTTTTCACCCATACCATAAATCAACAAATCTGCTTTGCTGTCAATCAATATTCCTGGTTTCAATGAATCCGACCAATAGTCATAATGGGTTAATCGGCGTAAGGAAGCCTCAATTCCGCCAATCACAATGGGAATATCGGGATAAATTTTCTTCAGAATACTCGAATAGACAATGGTGGTATAATCAGGTCGCGCACCTGCGCGATCGCCGGGAGTGTAGGCATCGTTTGAGCGTTTACGCTTGTTTGCAGTATAGTGATTCACCATAGAGTCCATACAACCTGCAGATATTGCGAAGAAAAGACGCGGTTTACCCAATTTTTTGAAGTCTCTTAAATCGTCCTGCCAGTTTGGTTGCGGAACAATAGCAACACGTAATCCTTCACGCTCCATGATCCTCCCTATCACTGCTGCTCCAAACGAAGGGTGATCTACATACGCATCACCTGAAAATAAAATTACATCAGGTTGTTCCCAACCTAATGCTTCAACCTCTTTTGCAGAGGTCGGAAGCCAGGCACTTATAGGATATGTTTCAAAATCTTTCATTCTGCTTGCGAAATTAGTTCTTTCGGATTGTTTTTTTTTATTATCAGTGAATAATACGCATTTAAAACACTAGTAACAGCATTTATTGAATTCATTTTTATATTTTTGAACCTTAAAACATTCTGTTCGAAATGAAACTAGTCAAACCACAGGATTTATTGAAAGTAAGCCCGTTAATGCAATATCTGGGCGGTGAGTATTTTGCCAGGCTGTTGATGCACCTGCTTCAGTTTAACCAAATCAACAAACTATACGATAATATCAGCGATAAATCGGGTATTGATTCCATCGATGGCATTATTAAGTACCTTAATGTTACCCTTGACTTTGACGAAAAGGATTTAAAGAAACTACCCGCAAATGGCAGTTTTATCACCGTTTCAAACCATCCTTATGGCGGAATTGACGGAATTCTATTGATCAAATTGCTTTCTATGGTAAGATCTGATCATAAGGTTATTGCGAATTTTTTGCTTAAGAAGGTTGAACCTATTGCCGAATACTTTCTGGCTGTCAATCCGTTTGAGAATAATCCCAAAGCAGCATCAAGCATAGGCGGGATAAAAACATCACTTGATCATCTCAACAATGGCGGAGTTTTGAGCTTTTTTCCTGCAGGTGAAGTTTCAACAAGTTACACATCAAAAGCAATTACCGACCGCGAATGGCTATATTCAGCTCTTCGGTTCATTAAAAAAGCTCGTGTTCCTGTCGTTCCAATCTATTTTCATGGCAGTAACAGCCGGTTATTTCATCTTCTTGGCCAAATACACCCATCTTTACGTACGGCAAAACTTCCATCCGAAATTTTAAACAAGAAAGATAAAACAATTAAGATCAGGATTGGAAACCCAATATCAGTTAAAGACCAAGATAAATTCACTGATGTTCACCAACTTGGACGTTACTTAAGGTCAAAAACCTATTGTTTGGATTCCGGAATTGAGGTAAAACGTTTTTTCAATTATTCTCTTAAAAGTCAGCCTAAGCCACAACAAATAGTAGATTCACAGCCTTATAATTTGATTAATAAGGAAATAGAGAGTTTGCGAAGCGAAAATCTTCTTTTTACAATTAAGAACTACTCCGTTTTCTGCGTCCCATCGAATCAAATACCGATTCTAATGAGTGAATTAGGTCGCCTTCGTGAAATAACCTTTCGTGAAGTGGGCGAAGGTACAAATCAGCCAACGGATATTGATGAGTTTGATTTGTATTATAATCAGTTGATTATCTGGGATAATGAAGGTCAGCAGATAGTAGGAGGGTATCGGATAGGAAAAGGACTTGATATCTACAATCAGTTTGGGGTAAAAGGTTTCTATACTCAAAGTCTTTTTAAGATGAAAAGAGGTTTCGCAGATACATTGAAACAATCGCTTGAACTCGGACGCTCCTTTATTGTAAAAGACTATCAGAAAAAACCATTACCTCTGTTTTTACTTTGGAAAGGTATTCTGTATTTTATTTTGAAAAATCCTGAATATCGGTTTTTGATTGGACCGGTAAGTATCAGCAATACCTATTCAGGTATTTCGAAGGAATTGATAATTAGGTATATAATGGCGAATTTCTTCGACTATAAAAAAGCCGCTTTTGTGAAACCAAGAAATCGCTTTAAAGTTACTACTGATGATCAGCATTTGAATACTGCTCTCGAAAACATGACCCCCAATCTACATTCGCTTGATAAATTTATTGGTGATATAGATCAGTATAACAGTGGATTACCTGTACTTTTAAAAAAATATCTTGGTCTCAATGCAAAAATAATCTCCTTTAATGTTGACCCAAAATTCAATGATTGTGTTGATGGTTTTTTGGTTCTTGATATATTCGATGTACCTAAAGCAACTATCGAATCGCTCTCGAAGGAAGTGAACGACTTAAATTTGCTTAACCGCTTTTTTTCAATTAACGAAGCACAAACAGAATAAAAACAAGTTTTTATTCTGTTTATGATCTCCCAATCATTCAATGTTTCCTGAAATAAAAATCAAAAATAAATATCTAAACTAAAATCATTGGATTACAGAATCTACGATTTCATTCACTTCATCCGATGCAGTAACCATTACTTCACGTACCGTTTCGGGCATGCTCGAAGCTAAAGCTGAGCCATTTATCAGTGCTATATAAGTCTTGCTATCTTCTTTAAGATAAACAGAAATCCGGCATGGCATCATAACCGACACAATTCTTTCATCATTTTTCTCAAGCATCTTACCCGAATATTCTGGTTTACAGACTTCGAGTACTTTTACCGGCAACACTACCTTACCTGCTTTCGCGAGCGATTGTTGCAAATCGTGAATAGCCGGAATTTTCCAATCTCTTTTTTCTGCTGCAACAATCAATAATTCTACGGTCTTTTCAAAATCCCACGGACTAACTTTTTCGATTATCATCTGAGTTGTATTATTGATTATTAGTTTAATTCTTTGGCAATAGCGATGGCCGCGATTGTTCCATCAGCCACAGCTGTTGTTATTTGTCTGTATTTTTTGCTGATCACATCACCAACAGCAAATATATTAGGAAGGCTTGTGCGCATATCTTCATCAGTTTTGATATAACCCCATTGATCGAGAGTGAGTTTGTCTTTGAATAACTGAACATTTGGTTTCATTCCAATAAAGATAAACACTCCATCGCTTATCAAAGTTTTAATCTGTTTTGTTTTTAAATCTTCAACTTCAGTAATGATTTTGTCTCCTTCACGTCTGAAGGAACGCGGTTCATGCTCAAGCAATGCACTGATTTTTGGATTAGCGTAAAGCTTTTCCTGAGCAGTTTTATTGGCGGTAAAAGCATCGAACTGGTGAACCATAGTTATTTTTAAGGCAAATTTCGAAATAAAGTCTGATTCTTCAACCGCTGAATTTCCACCTCCAATAACAACTACCTCTTTATCACCGTAATACTTGGCATCGCAAGTAGCGCAATACGAAATTCCTTTGCCTTTCAACTCTTTTTCACCGGGAATTCCCATCAAATTGGGGGATGTACCTGTAGCTATAATGATCTTTTTCGCTTTCACGGTTTCAAATTCATCAAGAATTACCTCCCGTTTGTCGAGATCAATACCCGACACATCAACTGCAACTTTGTAAGCGGTCCCGCAAAGTTTAGTCTGTTCCGACATATTATGCGAAAGTAAATAACCAGCCTGAGGTTCAATAAAACCGGGATAATTGGATACCTCATGAGTAGTAGCAACATGGCCACCAGGTAAAGCGATGTCAATCAGCACGGTATTAATTTTTGCCTGACAAAGATAGAGACCGGCAGTTAAACCTCCGGGACCTGCACCTAAGATCATTACATCGTATTCTGAAACAGATGGTTTGATCTTGTCTTTGATAAATGCTACTTTACGGTCAGAAAGTAACTTGTTTAAATTCCTAATGATATCACTCCTTTTAATTCCACCGGTCAATCTGTCTCCAACCTCATTTCCATTGTCGTAAAAAATAAGTGTGGGTGAGGATTTTACCTCTAACTTATCAGCCAGCTCACGATTTTTCTGTCGGAAAATCTTTAAAAATTTTATATCCTCACCATACAATTTGGCAAGTGATTCAAATTTTGGGGCTAAAGCCTCACATGGAGGACACTCAGAGGAATAAAAATCAAGAACAACTTTCCCTGCTTGTAAAACCTCTTTCTCAAATTCAACAGATGTAATTTCAGTCATTTTGTGTTTTTTTAAAATGTTATCGTATCTTTAATATTAATAATTGCTATTCATTTAAATAGGAAGCAAAACCCAATTCAAGTAACTCTTTTACAGGTCTGCAATCGGGCGAACAAATGCTGCCGTTTTTGTTTTTGGCCACCGATCCGCACCCACCTCCACAAGCCAATTGGACCGAACAATTTTTACACTCTGGAATGGTTGTAACATCGCGGTTTTCCCATTGATTGATTAATAGCTTATTGCGACTGACTGTGGGATAAAATGTTCCTAGAGATTCATCAACTTTGCCTACTGTCGCTGTACATGAATAAATTTTCCCTGTATAATCGAATGCCCATTCAGTTTTACATGCAGGACAAGCATCGAAAAGAGGATTTGGAAGTTTGCCATTCTCAGCCAAATACTTAGAA
>CAILKW010000728.1 GCA_903834845.1 uncultured Bacteroidia bacterium
ACAGCCATTAATTCCTATTTATGGGATTTTGGCGATAACAATACTTCAACATTGCCTTCACCGATACATATTTACTCCACCTTTGGTGCCTTTACTGTGAAGTTAAAGATTGTTAACTCCGATGGATGTACTGATACAAAAACTCAACAGGTAACTGTCAACCCAAAACCTGTTGCTGATTTTTCCGTTTCAACGACAAGATGTGCCAATTTTCCAATTAGCTTCACAGATAATTCGTCTATTACAAACGGATTCTCGAACTACATCACAACATGGGTTTGGGATTTCGGAGATGGGTCAACCCCTATAACTATAAAGCGTCCTTCAAGTCCAAACATCAAACACACTTTTACTACTGGTCTTGACATGTATGTTGTAAGGCTGACTGTTATTACTGTATCAGGTTGTGCGAGTTACAAAGAAATGTATTTGGCAGTTAATAATGCTGGGTTTAATGGAACTTATGGACCATATTGTATTTTTGATTCGCGGGTTACAATGTCGGTTACACCATCAGGTGGTACATTTAGTGGTCTGGGAGTTCAGGGTAATACTTTCAGTCCATCCGATGCCGGTATTGGGATTCATCAGATTACCTACACTTCTCCCAGTGGTTCCTGCCCTGTAGCTCCGCTTAATATCACTGTTGTATCGGTGCCTTTAGTCCAGACTAATACTCAACTTGTAAAAAGTTGCAGTGATACTACGGATTTGACATTACCTGTTGTAACAACGGGTTCAACACCAGGGCTATATTATACCTATTACTTGGATGCGGCGGCATCTAAACCACTTGTAAATCCAAAATCTGTTGTACCAGGTATATATTATATAAAAGGATCAACGATGAGCGGTAAGTGTTCCAGTATTAAACCTGTAACTGTTACATCTTCGGATACATTGAAGGCAAAATTTATAGTTGTTTCGCCCTCATGCAGTGGAAGTTCGGACGGTTCCCTTTCTGTGACTGTTACCAACGGAACATCACCATATACGTTTCAATGGGATACAAATCCAGTTCAAACTACTCAAACTATTAAAGACTTGAAAGCGGGTATTTATACTGTCACTGTAACAGATGCTAAATTGTGTTCAATTACACTGAAAGATACACTCAGGGATCATCCTGATGTAAAAATCTTTATTGCACACAAGGACATTCAATGTATGAGTGATGTAAACGGCAGTGCTAGAGTAGATAGCGTAAACGGTAGCGGTAAACCTTGGGATCTTAGCTTGTTCACCTACAAATGGAACACAACACCTGTTCAAACAACGCGTGAAGCTTTAAGGCTGACTTATGGTTATTATTCTGTTACATTGACAGATGAAAAAGGGTGCGGAATAAAAGACAGTGTTTTAATATCTGTTTTGGATTCAATACCGCCAGTAATTGAATGTAAAACTGATACTATAACTATTTTGTTTGAAAGAAAAGATGTTACTCAATCGGCTACAAATCCGAATACTATCGTTGTAGATTTGGGAAAACCATTGGTGTCGGATAACTGTGGCGTGGCAAAGCTCACCAGTGATGCACCGGCAAAATTCAGAGAAGGGATAACGGAAGTTATCTGGACTGCTACAGACTTTGTAGGTCTTACAGACACATGCAAACAAATTGTGTATATAAAGATAATTCCAAGCCCACCAAATTTGTTTTCTCCTAATGGGGATGGAATAAACGATTATTTCGTGATTGATGGGCTAAGTGCTTTTCCTGGGTCACAACTTTATGTTTATACGCGCTCAGGTCAACTTGTTTTCTCAAGCGACGATTATAAAAACGATTGGAATGGTGGTTTTAAAACCTCTAAATGGTCACATGATCAAACTGTAGCACCAGGTGTTTACTACTACATTCTAAATCTTGGTGGCATCACACGAAAAATCCAAGGTTTTGTTTACATCTATTATTAATTTGTTAGTTTTGACTGATAAATACAATGTATATTGAAAAATTGCAAACCATATTATAAACGCCTGGTACAGTGGATATTTCTGCTGCTTCTGATCATGGGATCTCAAGCTGGATATAGCCAACAGGATCCTGTTTTTAACCAGTATATGAACAATTTACTGACAGTTCAGCCAGCTTATGCCGGAATGACCGGATATCTGAATGTGACTGCATTGTCGCGTATCCAATGGGTAGGATTTGATGGTGCACCCACTACTAACACACTTACAATTCAAGGTCCGTTTCAAAAATACAATGTAGGACTTGGTTTTTCCTTAATAAATGATCAGTTCGGGCCTGTACGTCAAAACGGCATATACATTGATTACGCATACAGAATTCTTCTAAACGATGATCAATACATCAGTTTCGGAATGAAAGGTGGTTTTAATCAGTACGAAGCTTTATTGAGTGAATTGACTACTCACGACCCAAATGATCCGGTTTCAATTCAGGATATAAACCAAAAGTATCTTCCAAATTTTGGCGTCGGATTCCTATGGCACAGCGATCTATTCTTTCTGGGTGTTTCGGTACCTAAATTTTTCAAAAACAAGATTAACGCCGAAAGTGGAATATCTGTTTATCAGGAAGAAGTGAACGTGTATGGGATGGGAGGTTTCGTAGTGCCAATCAGTGGCGATGCTGTAAAGTTTAAACCAACCTTCCTTTACCGCTGGAGTCAACGTACACCAGGAATAATGGATCTTACTGCCAACTTCTTATTCTTTGACAGAGTTTGGGCTGGAGGTACTTACCGCGTTAATAATTCTTACGGACTACTTTTTCAAGCTTTTATTGATAGGGGTAAACAACTGAAACTTGGATATGCTTA
>CAILKW010000729.1 GCA_903834845.1 uncultured Bacteroidia bacterium
CCTTATTTGTCAGATGGAAAACCTATTACGCTGATTGGTATTAATTTTTCAAAAAAGAAAAGGAATATTGTAGAGTGGCTGGAGGAGGAGTTGGTTTGAACATCCCTATGTGCCTGATACAATTGATTCTTCCTATGTGCCTATGTGTTTTATTTACTATCTTTGTCTTTTGATTTTCAGCATCTAAAAAAACGGTTTAGTATGTATCAACCAATTACTACAAGTGCATATACTTTCGAGAATACTATTAGTGGCAACTATTTGTATGTGGATAAAACAGACTATTTTCATCAACTCGTGAGAGAACAAAACGGTATATTCTTCCTTTCCCGTCCTCGTCGGTTCGGCAAATCGCTTTCGGTGTCTATCCTGAAAAATATTTTCAAAGGCAACAAAGAACTGTTTAAAGGACTGAAACTATATGATATGCCCTACGATTGGAAGCAGTTTCCTGTTATTAACCTGAATATTTCACAGGCACCATGCGAATCGGCAGAGATACTTAATAGGGGATTATGTGCGATTGTGCGCAATAATGCAAAAGAAATAGGTATTGAATTAACAGGTGAAACACATTCGGGATTATTGTTTGGGGAGCTGATAAACATGGCCAAAGACCTTGGCAAAGTTGTCATCCTTATCGACGAATACGACAAACCGTTAGTCGAAAATATATATGCGCCTCATATCGAAGAGATTAGTCAGGTGTTGGAAAACTTCTATATCAACATAAAAGCCTCTGATGAGCATCTGCGGTTTGTGTTTATGACGGGTGTGACTAAATTCTCGAAAGTGTCGGTTTTCTCGAAACTCAATAACCTCCGCGATATAACCATGAGCGAGGCTTTTGCCACCATGTATGGCTATACGCAAGAAGAAGTGGAACACTATTTTGGCAACAGGATAGATGCCTTAGCTGATAAAAACAAAGTTGACCGAATTGAATACCGCGAAAAAATCCAAAAATGGTACAACGGGTTTCGGTTTCACGAAGATGCTCAAACAGTATATAATCCAGTATCGTTGGGAATGTTTTTTAATGAAGGTGGCAGGTTCAGTAATTTTTGGTTCTCGACAGGCAGTCCATCTTTTATTTTCGAGGTTTTAAAACGACAGAACATCGATTTTTTTGATACTTTGTTCCGTCCGGTGGATAGTGTAATACTCGATTCTTTCGATGTGGCCAATATGCACCCAGCCGCTCTTTTGCTCCAAACAGGCTACCTTACCATCGACAGGGTGGAAATGCTTATGGACGAGCCGGTTTATTATCTTCGCTTTCCGAATATGGAAATTGAAACGGCGTTTGAGAAACATTTGGTAAGCTCGATAGCAGAAAGGAGCCTCGATGTGGTTACATCAGAAATCAAACAGTTACAGAAAGCATTGGTAACCAACCATACAAAGGATATTGAACGCATTTTGATAAGCCATATCGCCGCCATACCATACACCAACCGCAGCAACATGGAGGAAAACTACCAGAACATCATCTATTCAGTTTTCCGCTTGCTTGGTGCCGAAATCCATAATGAAGTCCATATCAATAATGGCCGTATAGACACGGTCATTGTGAACCGCGACCATATTTATATTTTCGAGTTCAAAATGAACCAACCAGCCAAAGATGCCATTGCCCAGATAAAAGAAAAAGGATATGCAATGCCTTATTTGTCAGATGGAAAACCTATTACGCTGATTGGTATTAATTTTTCAAAAAAGAAAAGGAATATTGTAGAGTGGCTGGAGGAGGAGTTGGTTTGAACATCCCTATGTGCCTGATACAATTGATTCTTCCTATGTGCC
>CAILKW010000730.1 GCA_903834845.1 uncultured Bacteroidia bacterium
TAATTCCTTTTCACTTCAGCAACAAGGTATTACAGGCGAATTGTTCTATCATAAAATGGAACAGATCATCAATCCAACACCCCTCGATCCGGAAACTGCACTTCTCGACCTGATAAAAGGACTACACGAACAACTTATAGTAAGGGTCACCTCTATTGCCAATGGTGAAGCTTACATGAAAGGACATCCCGGAGAGGTTATCCCTATGCCCGGACGACCTGCCGGAGTGTTTCAAGCCGGTGGGCAATGGGAAAATTTTTCAACCCCAAACCGGGACCTGAGACTACTTATCGCAATGGATGCTGTGCTTGATTTCCCAGACAAGATAGTGCGCTCTCCGAATGACTTCAAGATTTCAAAACTCACATCTCCCGAAAAGGTTAAAGAAAATCTGGAGTCTTTTCTATCCCAAAAGTTAAGCGAGCTGTCTATTACCTACATCCGCTCCAATGGTACAGAACAAACTCTGAGTATGGGAGATATACTTAAAAGAAAAGAAGCCTTTGAGATGGCTTATAACCCGAACGATGGAATTGAAATACGATGGGGAGCACCCGAAAACAGCGAAGAACGCTCTACTTGCTTTCGTCACGTGCCTGCAAACCAATTAGAAAAAATGCGGTCAGTTCGTTTGTGGTTTCAAAAAAGGCTACATCCACCTACATAAACCTTCGTCATCATTTATATTTACGATATGCATTGAAGGGATCGAATATTCGATCTTCGGTTACGGAAATCATAATTATTTGACAAAAAAAAGGGTTTTTCAGCACCAGATGAAAACCCTTTTTAGGGTTTAAATTTTAAAAAAGAATGTCTTTATTGATATTCATGTTACTCTTTGAATGATCTTTAGCATAGTCAAAAATCAAATCGCCTTTATTTTTGGTGACTGTAATGCTGTTGAGTGGAAACCAGACGATGGCCTTACCAACCTTAGCACCTGAAATGAATTCGATGCGTGCATCTCCTTCAGGTGTTTCCACCATCTTCATATTTGCATCGCTTTTTACTTTCAACATGCTAAATTCCATGTATTGATTTTCGAGGGTTCGAAGAGTAATAATTCCATTAGCGTTTTTCAGAAATTCAACTATTCCGAAACTCTTATAAAGGGTTGGGCTTTTTGTTTTGAACGTTGGATTATACTTGTCAAGTGCCTGCTGGACTGCCTTCCCTGAAAGCTTGGATTCGAAATCGGAAAGCATTGTAAATGCAGCGAACAGACCCGCTGCTCCTTTGTCGTATCCTTTTGCTATCAAATTATCGTTCTTCTCCTTCAGTACAGCAGTAACATCATAAGCAACAGCTTCATTGACTACTGCGGCTTTATTAATCATACCGGGTAGAGTACTGAAGCCACCGGTAGCCAAAATAGTTTTTTCCTCCATCAATAGCATGTTTTTCCAATTCATGTCCTGCTGTGGAAGGTACTGGCGGTCTAACAATTTCCCATTCGTGTCGAGTCGAACCTGATAATATATGTTTTGCCGTGTTTTCAAATCCTCAAATGAGACAGGTGTTACCCAATTGACTATTCCGGTAGGTTTTAAGGAGCAAAGGAATAAAGAAGATTCGTCCAGCTTATTTTCCACCTTTTTGTCATCAACATTCAGATTTGAAGAAAAACTACCGGAAATTATCAGGTTGCCTGTTTGATCTTTAACAATTCCGGTCACATA
>CAILKW010000731.1 GCA_903834845.1 uncultured Bacteroidia bacterium
AGACCTAAACTGTAAAACTTCTCTTTCAGAAAATATTCGACAGCTTTTACATCATGATTAGTCACTTTTTCGATCTCTTTAATTTGCTTTGCATCATCCAAATTGAATGAATCGTATATGTTGCGCAGGCACGGTTTCAACTCAGGTGCAAAGCCGGACAACTGGGTAAGAGGTATTTCAGTTAGTGCAATAAAGTACTCAATTTCAACATATACACGATATTTAATCAAGGCAAATTCCGAAAAATAATCTCCAAGTTCTTCTACTTTGTCACGATACCTTCCATCTATTGGAGAAATGGCTGTCAATTTCTGTAATTCCATTGTTAAAACTTATTTCTATTTTATGCAAAGTTAGTAAAATCTGTGAAAATGATTGTTTTTCAGATCTGCCATTATTTTTAGATATTACAGAAAAATTTTAGTATGTTTGTTTTTCTTTAATTCAATTATGAATAAAATAAGAATTTCAGCTGTTTCGTACCTCAATACAAAGCCTTTCGTATATGGCATTCAACATTCTAACTTGCTTGATCAGATTGATTTGTCACTCGACATTCCTTCGCTTTGTGCTACGAAACTTTCAGCCAATCTTGCTGATATCGGTCTCATTCCCGTGGCTGCTATATCGGATGTTTCCTGCGCTCAGTTGATTTCTGATTATTGCATTGCCTCTTCGGGTAAAGTTCGGACTGTTGTTTTACTTAGTAATACACCGTTTACTGAAATCACAAAGATCATATTAGATTATCAGTCAAGAACATCGGTACAGCTTATGCGTATTATTGCAAAACATTTTTGGAAAATAAACCCCTTATGGGAAAATGGTAAACCGGGTTATATCGAAAATGACAATGATGCAAAAACAGCAATTGTGGTGATTGGCGACAGGGTTTTTGAAGCAGAAAAAAAGTTTTTATATTGTTACGATCTGGGTGAAGAATGGAAAAATTTCACTGGTTTTGATTTTGTTTTCGCTTGCTGGATTTCAAATAAACCTATTGATATTGAATTTCTTTCGGATTTTAACAGGGCACTCGGTGAAGGTTTGCTCCATCTTGATGAGGTGATTGTTGAATGTGAAAAAATTTATCCTGAATATAATCTTAAAGAGTATTTTTACGAAAATATAAGTTTTACCTTCGATGATTCAAAGCGTAAGGGGCTGGAATTGTTTCTGAAGCTAAACAATGAAATAAATAATAAAACATAGAGGTTATGCGTTACTTTTTAGTTGCTGTTTTAGTGATAGTTAATCTATTTGTACTTTTTGCTGAATCTGCTGATGTTGAACCACAAAAAAAGCTGGTGTATGTTTTTCCTATCAGGGAAAATATTGGTCCGGGAATCTGGCGGCAAACAATAAAGGCATTTGCTGAGGCCGACTCAATGAAAGCAGATATTATTTTGCTTCACATGAATACCTATGGAGGAACAGTTCTTGATGCCGATTCAATGCGTACAAAGGTGCTGAACTCCCGAATCCCGATTTATGTTTTTATTGATAATAACGCTGCATCAGCCGGTGCGCTAATTTCGATAGCCTGCGACAGTATTTTTATGCGCGAAGGGGCAAATATGGGTGCTGCTACTGTTGTGAATGAAACGGGTCAGGCAATGCCCGATAAATACCAAAGCTACATGCGTTCGATTATGCGATCAACAGCCGAAGCCCAAGGTAAAGACACTGTTTTTTCAGGGAAAGATACTATTATTCAATGGCGTAGAGACCCTAAAATCGCAGAAGCGATGGTCGATCCTTCAATTTATATTGCAGGAATAATTGACACAGGAAAAGTATTAACGATGACTCCGACCGAGGCTATTAAATATGGTTTTTGTGAAGGAGTCCGTAAGGATGTTCGCGAAGTGATTGAAAAAGCAGGCATAAAAAAATACGAAATTCGTGAATATAAGGCTACAGGTCTCGACAAAATTATAGGTTTTCTTGTCAATCCTATAGTTTCGGGGCTATTAATTATGGCAATCATTGGCGGTATATATTTTGAGTTACAGACACCCGGAGTTGCTTTCCCTATTGGACTTGCGATTACTGCTGCAATTTTATATTTTGCACCTCTTTACCTCGAAGGACTTGCTGCGAATTGGGAAATTATCCTTTTTATTGTCGGACTAATCTTGCTTGCAGTCGAAGTCCTGATCATTCCCGGATTTGGTATTTTCGGTATTTCAGGAATTATTTTCATGGTTTCAGGCTTGATTCTTAGTTTGTTGGATAATGTAATTTTCGATTTTGACGGCGTTGAACCTTCACGAGTATCGGCGGCAATCGGCACGGTATTGATCTCCGTTTTACTTTCATTTTTCCTCTCTATTTGGGGAAGTTCGAAACTATTTGCTGCCAGAAAAGGTATTTTCAGTAAACTGGCACTTCATACAACAATATCAACCGAGCAAAGTTATATTGGTATTAATCAGGAAGATGTATCAATAATGGGGAAAACCGGAATTGCTCAGACAGTACTTCGTCTTTCGGGTAAGATCTCTGTTGAAGGAGCTATTTACGATGCCATGTCGGAAGGTACATTTATCGAAAAGGGTGAACGAATAATAGTTACGCGCCATGAAGCCGGTCAGGTTTACGTTACTCGATATATTGGCTGATAGAATTATGGTTCAGATTTGGGATCCTAAAGTGATATTTTGTGAAGTATAAACCATTACAACTAATCAACTATATAAAAAGACAATAATTGAGTTTGATGATATTTGTAGAAATATTATTAAAAAATGTCAAAGAGTTTCCATGCTGAATAAAAGCTCAATGTTGGGAGGTTGTTCTCAACCGAAAAATTACATAAAACATTGGAGCAGGCTGCACAGTTTTTTGTCTACCAAACTCCGATTCAAGGGTTTGCAACCGGTTGAAGGGTTGGGGAATGTGTAAATATTGACGGCTTCACTTTTAGTGTTGCAGAAAAATTGACGGCTTCACTTGGAGTGAAGCCGTCAATAAAAATAAATTAGTGGTTCAGACATTTATTTGAAGCCCACCATCTTGAAAACAACATACACAAAACGTATCGAAACACGTTCCGTGTTTATTGGCACACCTAATCCCGCACGCACCTAACAGAGAAGCCGTCCCGCTTATCGCTGCCGTTGCGGGTGACATCGGCGCCGTCGTAGTCGAGGCCGCGGGGCCACGCGAGGGCCGCATCGCGTGCCGTACTGCTCCACCAGTAGCCGGCGTAGCCCACGTAGTCGAACGAGTCGTCGTAGGCGTCGCGGTAGCCGCCAGGAAGGGCAGCAAAACCACTGCTAGTTGCCCCTGCATTGGGGCTGGACCAATGTGTTGTACCCGTTTCTTTTAGTTTGCCACCAGCTACACTTTCGCCACCCAGATAAGTGGTTAATTTAGTCCACTCGGCATCGGTAGCAACGTGCCAACCAGTGGGGGCAATATTGCGGCTGTCGGCCACTGCATACCAATTATATAATCCTCCGTAAGTAGTTTTATTTGCTGCATCATTGTTGTACCAGCAATAGGCACCGGTAACCAAAGATACCCAACTGCCGGTTACATAAGATATTGCGTCGCCGTTTCGGTATTTGGTGGTTTTAAGGTTTTCGACCATCCAAACCTGTGTGCCAATGGTAACTGTGTGGTAAACATTGCCATCGATATCGGTAACCGTACCTGTACCACTTGCCGCAGTTGTTTTAAAAGAAACTTCGTTACCATAAACTGTTCCAGCACTGTATGTTGAGTATGCCCGCACATAATAAGTGGTATTTGCTGCAAGTGCAGAGAGGTTGCTGGTAAAACTTCCTACTCCTGTACCATCTGTGGTTTTATTATTAGCAATTGTTGGGTTTTGCGAGGTACTCCAACAAACACCTCTTGCTGTACTGCTATTAGAAACACTACCGCCGCTTGTGGCAGTAGTTGATGTAATAGCTGATATGGATGTGGTTAAAACAGTTGCAGGTGAATCCCGCACGCACCTAACAGATTTGCCGTCCCTCTTATCGTCGTTGCCGCTTAAGAAATCGGCTCTATCGTCAAGGAGTGTGATGCTCCATGAATCCGCCGAACCGCCTTCCGTACTGCTCCACCATTGGCCATAGTAGCGAAAGGAATGGAACCCGCCCCATAAGTAGCGGCCACCGCACGGAAGGGCTGTAAAACCACTGCTATTGGTGGCACCGATATTTACACCGATATTTGGACTGCCCCAATGTGATATGCCTGCTTCTTTTAGTTTGCCACCCGCTACGCCTCCACCGCCAAGATAATCTTTCAAGGTTGTCCATTCGGCATCGGTTGGAACGTGCCAGCCTGCTGGTGCAATGTTGCGGCTGTCGAAAACTGCATAAAAATTGTACAACCCACCTAAGATATCTTTATTTGAGAATGCGTTTAAATACCAGCAATATGCGCCGGTAGTTGAATAAATGTCTGCCCAAGTCGTACCGTTAGTAACATTGGGTATCGGGTCGCCGTTGCGGTATTTGGTGGTTTTCAGGTTTTCGGCCATCCAAGTTTGGGTGCCAATAGTTATAGTTTTGTAAACATTACCATCTATGTCTCTCATAGTTCCGTAAGGAAGATTGGGATTAAAGATTATAGAGCTGATAAGGGTTTTAAAAGAAACTTCGATACCATAAGCTGTTCCTGAATTATTTGTAGAGTATGCACGCACATAATAAGTTGTGTTAGGCGTTAAACCTGTAATATCGGAGCTGAAAAATCCTGTTCCAGTTCCTTTAGAAAATTTATTTAATGCAGTAGTCGGGTTTGGGCTGGTGCTGAAACAAGTACCTCGATCTGTAACAGCATAATTTCCTTCACTCATCACAAAACCGCTTAGGGTAGCAGTAGTTGCTGTAATATCGGTAACTGGAAGTGTCATTACAGTGGCGAGAGATAAATTTTGGCTTGTAGTAAAAGTTATTTGGCTTCCAAAGGAAGTTCCAATACTATTGGTAGCATAAGCTCTGACGTAATAGGTAGTATCAGGTGTTAATCCGGTTATGGCACTTGTGAAAATACCAGTTCCTGAACCATCGGTAGTTTTTGAATTTGCTGTTGTTGGATTTTCTGTTGTACTCCAGCATACACCACGTGCTGTAATTGCTCCACCACCATCACTTGTAATATTCCCACCACTTGTTGCTGTTGTGGATGTGATTGCTGATATTGCTGTAGTGGTAAGTGTAGGTAAGACAGCGGTAGCGATAACAGTTACCTGATTTCCATAGGAAGTTCCAATACTATTGGTTGCATAAGCTCTTACATAATAAGTTGTTCCGGGAGTTAATCCTGCTATGGCACTTGTGAAAATGCCTGAACCTGCGCCATCTGTCGTTTTTGAATTTGCCGTTGTAGGGTTCTGAGCTACACCCCAACACACGCCGCGGGCTGTAATCGCAGACCCACCGTCATTTGTGATATTTCCACCGGAACTGGCCGAAACAGAAGTAATAGCTGTTGCATCAGTAGTAGCTAAAACAGGTGCCAACGCAGGAGTGGTGAAAGATAACTGGCTGCTGTAACCAGTTCCTACTGAATTTGTGGCATAGGCTCTTGCATTATAAGTAACTCCCGGAGTTAATCCTGTTATTGACCCGATGAAACTTCCGATACCAGTTCCGTTGGTTGTTTTACTGTCTGATGTTGTTGGACTTTGGTTGGTACTCCAACAAATACCTTTGGCAGTAACTGTAGTTCCACCATCGGCGGTAATATCTCCTCCGGCTGAGGCTGTAGTTGCAGTGACATTAGTCGCTGTAGTGATTGAAACTGTTGGCGCAGTTTTGATTGCTTCCTTTTTGCAATTCAACAAGATGGGTAACAGTGGTCCGGCGAGGAGTACCGTGTAAATCGCGGGTTTTGACTTCATAAAACTGGTTTTAATTGATTGTTAATAACTTTATAATTTTTCCAATAAATAATCACAATTATTTTAAAAAACATAAAGATATATCAAAAAGAGCCAAATAAAATGACATCAATGCAAATAAAAAAAATGCTGGTTGATATTGAGACAAAGTGACAAGAAGATTTAAAAAAGACTAAGGTAACTTATTAATTACGATTTACGAATTAAAACCTTTAAATTCATGTATTTATAATTTGTTTTTCAGTGGCCATATAGAATTCACCATGATAATCATCCTTCTATGTGAGAAAATATTGGCCATGGCTCGTTTTATTACAGTTTATCATATTTAATTTGGACTTCTTCCCAAGGTTTAAAAACTGCATTTCCGGAAGCTATAATATTAAGCCTTTTGTCAAGGATTTTTTTATGTGCAACAGGTAGTCCATCAATAGATTGCTCTTTAGCAATATCATCCCATAAAGTTTGCACAACTTTGATTTTGTCTTTAACCGACAATTTATGCAATTCGGACATTTGTAATCTTGTCATCGTTCTTGAATATTTCACAAATATAAAAAAGTTCTTTCGCTGTATGATATTTTTGCTGCAACGCCGCTTCAAGGGTTTGCAGTCCACTTTTCACTCTCAAATGCTGCTTCAAGGGTTTGCAACCGCTTGAAGGGCTGGGGTACTAACAAAAAAAAGGAGACTCAAACGAATCTCCTTTTTGCAAATTGGTTGAATGTAATCAGTTTTTGGATGGTGCTGCCGGATAATCCTTATAGAATACTGGCCATACCATTGGTTTTGGAACACTTACTCCTTTATTGTTTCCTCTGAATTTACCAGCAGTATCAACATCAGGGCCATAATAGTAAATTGGCCAGCCTTTGTATGTTAATTGTTTTTTACCAAAAACAGTAATGCTTTTAAATTGGGTTTTATCAAGAATTGAAGGCACTACTACCTGATCAGTTTCGTAAATTGGCCAAACTCCATTATTTGATAAATCCGATTTAGTGTATTTGTTGACGTTGGCACTGTCCTTCGCAAAAGCATAAAGTGTACGACCGGCTAAATCGGTAAAATAGGTTGTTGTTCCAACACCTTCTGTATAAATGTTACTACTCGAAACTACATAGTTCTTACCATCAGCTCCCACTAATTGTGATTTGACCATCATAATGGTATAATCGGGTTTTGCAACAAACCATGCACTGTTTACACCTTCACCTGTTGTTTGTCCCGATTTTTCGCGTACACCGCCCGGAGCATAATAATACAACGGCCACCCTTTGTATGTTAACTGATTCCCATTTGCAGTTGTAATTGTAGTAAAATCACTTAGAACCAAAGTACCTCCTAATTGAGCCTGAGTCAGTCCGGTAACATTAAACAATGGCCAAGCCGTAACGCAACCCCCAGTGCAATTGTTAGATCCGTTGGCATCATTGGCAAAAAAATACAAGGTATTTCCATCTTTGTCGGTTAAAATATCACCGAAGGCAGTTGTGTTGGCCAGTTTTATTACATACGGATCAACAACTTGTTCAACAACTTTTTCATTCAGTTTTTCGCATCTTGTAAAAACGAAACCTGTTGAAATCAACAGTACAATAACCAGTAAATTATAATTTGTTTTCATATTAGAAATTTTAAATTTTCAAATTCTATTACGACACTTGGTTAAAAAGGTTTCATTAATAAAAAAGAAAACCACGAATTCATAACTTAAGGACGAATAAAATTCGTTTCAAATTCGTGAATTCGTGGTCAAAACAACAACGTGTTTGAGAAATTAGTTATCGGTATCCTTTTTCTTAAATTTTTTTACATAATAGGTTGAAATTCCAATTGAGATAATTGCAAAAACAAGAAATGCCAATATTCTATAAATCAAATCGGTATTTGCCAGATCTGCCAAAAATAGATGGAAAGCGGACACTAATAAATTTGCCATTGCAAGCCATCTGTATTTGATACTTTTAATAATCAGACTTAACCCAAAATAGATGCCTGCAATAAAAAGCCACGATACCGTAATATATTGAACAGGTATTCCTTTGTATGTTGCATAAAGTAGAGAGAAAAACAGTATAAAAAGGTAAATATTCCGGATAAATTCTGTTGTTATATTCAAACGCTCTTTCTGCCAATTGATAATGCGGGCTGACAAGAAAGCAACAACGGGTATTGTAAAATTTACTTGTTGCAACGTACCCGAAATTATGAAATAGGTTAACACAAGTAACAGCAGAAGAAAGGTATTTATAAAGGTTATAATGTGTGACCTGTACCAGAGTGCCAATACCAGAACAAGAAAACTTTGGCAAATCAGCAATAAAAATGAATCGGG
>CAILKW010000732.1 GCA_903834845.1 uncultured Bacteroidia bacterium
ACAGACCATCCGGCCTTTTTCAACAAAGATAATGTACCCACGCACATTAATTCCGCATCATCGGGATGCGCAAAAATCCCTAATACTGTTTTCATATTAATTACTTTCAGCAGATTTATCAGCAGCAAAAATCAATTCATGAGTTTTAAGTGCCTCAACCAGATTGGTCAAAGGCATTTCCCTATCTTCGTCAAGAGCCTTAAAGAAGGCTTCGAATTGTATCTGGTATGGGTGATCCGAAACATCACCTGAATCAAGCATTTTCATTGAAAGTTCGCTCCATTTGTTCTTGTTCAGTCCGGCTAACTTTGCAGAGTAAAATTTATTGTCCAACAGGCTTCCTTCGCTTCCGACAAGGTGAAAGTGAAAATAATAGGGTTGCAAACAATCTATGACTGACGCGACCTTACCTACCGATCCATTTTTAAATTTGACGATTGAGACTGAGCTTGTCGGATATTCGTATTTAGCAAAATCATTGTTTTTAGAATAGGCGGCATAGCTGCTGACAGATTCGAATTCGCTGCCCATACATAATAACAGGGCATCCATTGCATGGCATCCAGCAGACAAAAGGCTACTTCCGGCAGCATCTTTCTTAATATTCCAGCGGAACTGTCCATACCAAGGGCCGATACCGTGATAATAATCCACTTCGCCATAGTGTATTTTGCCAAGCAAGCCCTGATCAATAACTGATTTGATTGTAATCAACTGGCTTGAAAAGCGACATTCGAAACAGACACAAGTTTTCACACCTGCTTCTTTAACTGCTGCCTCCACCGCGAGACATTCGTTCCAGGACAAAGCAATGGGCTTTTCGATTATCAGATGTTTGCCCGCCTTTGCCGCCATAATAGCCTGGCTTGCATGATCAGCGGGATAGCTGCAAATTGAAACTGCGTGAAGTTCCGGGTCAGCCAGCATCTGTGAAAGATCTGTGAAACATTTAATGTTTCCGCCATGCTTTGCACTTATTTCGGCTGAATCGAGTTTCCGTGAAGAACAAAGTGCTGTGACCTGAGCATAAATAGTTTTGTTAATCGCTTCGATATGAGCTTCAGCTGCCCAACTGTAACCAATGATACCAACGTTATATTTCTTCATGAGATAAAGTATTAAAAAACCAACGACTGAAGATTGAATAGAAATTCTGAAATTAAAATATATTACCCGGTAAAAAATGGAATTTTTACCGGGTAAATGTAGTTGAAATTGACATCAAAAAAAAGATATTCCAACAGTATTAAGCAACTTAAACAATAAAAAAAACTGTGTGTCAGATTTTAAAATACCAGTTCATCCAAAAGTTTTATATAGAAATCAATCCCCTGATGGATTTCGCCGATTAGTATGTATTCATCGGCTGTATGTGAGCGTGCCGAATCGCCAGGGCCTAATTTGATTGATGGGTAAGGTATAACAGCCTGATCGGAGGTGGTGGGTGAGCCGTAAATATCAAGACCTATTTCGATTCCGCGAAGAACCAAAGGATGATCTGCACTTATTCCTGAAGAGTTAAGCCTGAATGAGCGTGGTCGAACTTCGGACTGAATTAAGTCTGCAATAATATTAAAAGCCTCTTCATTGGAGTAAAATTCGTTTGTACGAACGTCAATTACAAAGCGGCACGAATCGGGAACCACATTGTGTTGTTGTCCTGCCTCTATTTGTGTGACAGTAATTTTTACCGGCCCTAATACTTCTGACTCAAGCGGAAACCGGTATTTTTCAAGTATCTGAATATCTTTGATTGCTTTGTAAATGGCATTTTCTCCTTCGTTGCGGGCAGCATGCCCGGCCTTTCCTTTTGCCTCACAGTCGAGAACAACCAAACCTTTTTCTGCAATGGCAATCTGCATTTTAGTAGGTTCCCCAACTATAGCGACATCAATTTTTCCCAACTTATCCAAGATTGAACCTACGCCGTTTTCGCCCGAAACTTCTTCTTCGGCACTGGTACATAACAAAAGGTTAAAAGGTAAATTATCGGCAGAATTAAAATGGCGAAAAGTTGCCAGTAATGATACGACTGATGCACCTGCATCGTTGCTGCCAAGTCCTGTAATTCTTTCTCCTTCAACTGTGGCTTTGTATGGAAGGTAACTCCATCCGCGAGCGGGCCGAACGGTGTCCAAGTGCGAGTTAAGCAATATAACAGGCTTTTTGTCAGACCATTTTGCATTGCGCATCCACAGATTATTACCACTTCGGGATGGGTTGAGGCCCCAATTACGAAATATTACTTCGAGATAATCAGCAACGGCTTTCTCCTCACGGCTTAACGAAGGGATTTCGATTATTGCTTTTAATAGCTCAACACTTTCGGATACTATTTTGTCATTCACCATAGCATCAGAGTACTAATCTTGTTCCTCGTAAACCTCCCGAAATTCCCTGCGCATTCGTTATCACAACGTTGGTAACTCCACGCCGAAGTGCATTGAATCCGTTTTCAAGTTTGGGAATCATTCCTCCTGATATTATGTTTTTTGTTTTAAGTTCGTTAAAAAGCGATGGGTCAATTTCGGGGATTACGGATTTATCGTCAGCTTCATTCATTAACACACCTGCTTTTTCAAAACAAAATACTAACCGTACTTCGTATCTCCCGCTAAGTGACGTTGCTAATTCTGATGCTATTGTATCTGCGTTTGTATTCAGCAGAGATCCTTTGCCATCGTGAGTAATCGGAGCAATTACAGGAATGGCACCATTTGCCAGCAATTCGGCTAAAGCCTGAGCATTTACCCAGTTTATATCGCCCACAAAACCATAATCAATCTCGCCAACGGGACGTTTTGCAGCTCTTATAATATCCAGATCGGCACCAGTCAATCCGATGGCATTATTTCCAAAAGCCTGCAAACCGGCAACAACATTCTTATTCACCAAACCGGCATAAACCATTGTTGCAATTTTAAGCGTTTCTGCGTCTGTAATCCGGCGTCCATTAATTATTTTGGTTTCAATTCCGAGTTTTTCGGCCAACGTCGTTGCACTTTGTCCTCCTCCATGAACCAACATTTTGCTGCCTGCAATGCGTGAAAAGTCCTTTAGCAACGAGTGCAGAGGTAATTCTTCCTCTACTATCTTGCCTCCTACTTTGATGATTATCAAGTGTTCTTTCATATTACGCTTCTAATATCATTTTTAAAACTGCCTGGGCCGAATATACGCGATTTTCGGCTTCATCAATTACAATAGATGAGGGGCTATCAAGAACTTCATCTGTGACTATCATATTTCGGCGTACAGGTAGGCAGTGCATAAACTTTGCGTTGTTGGTTAAAGCCATTTTTTGGGCAGTAACTGTCCAATTCATATCTTTTGAAAGGATTTCGCCATATTGGGTGTATGATGACCAGTTTTTTGCATAAATAAAGTCAGCTCCATCGAAGGCTTTGTCCTGATCGTATTGCACTTCAAGATTTCCCATAAACCTTGGATCAAGCTCATAACCTTTTGGATGTGTTACCACCAAATCATAATCAGTTTGACGCATCCATTCTACAAAGGAATTAACTACAGCCTGGGGTAGTGCCCGTGGATGGGGAGCCCAGCTCAACACAACTTTAGGACGAGCTCTTGTTTTGAACTCTTCAATAGTCATGTGATCAGCAAAACTTTGTAGCGGATGACGCGTTGCAGCTTCCATACTTATTATTGGGACACCTGCAAATTGTATAAACTGGTTCAGGATTTTTTCGGTATAATCATCCTCTTTGCTTTCGAATCGTGCAAAAGCCCTGACTCCAATGATATCGCAATACCTCCCTATAACGGGAATTGCTTCGCGAAGGTGTTCCGGTTTGTCGCCATCCATTACTACACCCATTTCACTTTCGAGACGCCATCCATCCTGATTTACATTCAGAACCATAGTATTCATTCCAAGATTCATCGCGGCTTTCTGTGTACTTAGCCGGGTTCGAAGGCTGGAATCGAAGAAAATCAGTACTATGGTTTTATTTTTTCCAAGATACTGATAACCATAAGGATTATTCTTGATTTCGCGAGCCGTATTTATTGCTTCCGTCAGATTTGGAAGGTCGTAAACTGAAGTAAAGTGTTGCATATTGTATTATAAAAAATGTGTTCTTTTATTCTATGAACGTATTTGTCCGTCCCCTTCGATAAGCCATTTATAGCTTGTCAGTTCTTCGAGAGCCATAGGGCCACGGGCATGTAATTTTTGGGTGCTGATCCCAATTTCAGCTCCTAATCCAAACTGTGCCCCGTCTGTAAATGCCGTACTTGTATTAACATATACAGCTGCAGCGTCAACAATTTTCAGGAATAATTCACAATTATCTTTATTTTCGGAAATAATTGCCTCACTGTGCTTTGAGCTGTATTTGGCGATATGTTCGATTGCTTCATCGAAGGAGGCTACCGTTTTTATGGCCATTTTGTATGAAAGAAACTCTGTTCCGTAGGATTCGTCAGTGGCTGGCATAAGCAGATGATTGGGGTATTTCCGATCAAGCATATTGTAGGCAAGTTTATCTGCATAAATCTCAACATCACTCTTGGCAAGCAGTTTCGCAATTTCCTTCAGATCAGATATTCTTGATTCGTGAATAATCAGACAATCGAGTGCATTACAAACACTTACACGGCGCGTCTTAGCATTATTTACTATCTGAACTCCTTTAGTTATATCTCCAAATTCATCAAAATATGTGTGACAGATTCCTGCTCCGGTTTCGATAACGGGAATAGTAGCGTTCTGTCTCACATAATCTATTAATCCCTGGCTTCCGCGTGGAATAATTAAATCAACAAATCCTCGGGCATTCATCAACATGGTTGTAGCCTCTCTTGTTGCAGGTAAAAGTGCAAGGATCTGATGATTTATTCCATTCATTTCCAATACATTGTGAATAATATTCACGATGGCTTGGTTGGTATTAACAGCATCGCTTCCACCTTTCAACATGCAGGCATTTCCTGACTTCAGACAAAGAGAAAAGACATCTAATGTAACATTGGGTCGTGCCTCATAAACTATACCTATAACTCCAAACGGCACAGAAACTTTGGTAATCTTCAGTCCGTTAGGCCTGATTGAATGTGATAATACCCTTCCGATAGGCGATGGCAATGAAGCTACATTACGGATATCATCAGCAATGGACATCAAACGTTCGGCAGTAAGTTTTAGCCTGTCGTATTTAGGATCTGAATCCTCCATTCGTGACAAATCTTTCTGGTTTTCACGTAGAATATAACCTGAACTTTTCTCTGTGGTCTCAGCAATTTTTAACAGTACTTCGTTAATCTTTTCTACACTCAGAAGTTTTAACTCACGACTGGCAGAAAGTGTATTTTCAAATTGATTGCGAATATTCATGATATCAATTTATAATAAGTATAAATAATCGTAATGGATAAATGGTTTTGGCTTTTTGCCTCCCATCTCTTTTAATGACTCTTCAGACGAATAAGATGCTTTTCCAAGCCCGAGTAAATCGCCGTTAATATTTTTAACTCTCACAATATCACCTTCTTTAAAGAATCCCTCAACCTTTATTATCCCAACAAGCAACAAGCTGATAGCCTTATCAGATAACAGTGCTTCTCTGGCACCTTCATTTATGATTACTTCACCTTTTGCAAAATCATCGGAGTGAGCTAACCATTTTCTTACTCCGGTTGACTTCTTTTCAACGGGGACAAAATGTGTATGAACAGCTTCTTTGTTGTTATTCAGTATATCAGTCAGAGAATTTGATTTTGCTCCGTTTGCAATATGAACCGAAATTCCTTGTCCTGCCAATTTTGAAGCAATATGAAATTTAGTAAGCATTCCTCCTCTTCCAAAGTTAGACTTTTTTCCTGAAATAGCTTCAATGGCTATAGCTTCACCATGTTTAACAGACGAAATCAGCTGGCTTTTCGGATCATCCGGCGAACCGGAGAAAACTCCTTCAACATTAGTAAGAATTATCAATGCTTCCATATCCATCATAGAGGCAATTAAGCCTGAAAGTTCGTCATTATCTGTAAACATTAATTCGGTAACTGAAATAGTATCATTCTCATTTACAACGGGAACAACTCCATTTTCGAGCAATGTGGTCATGCAGTTGCGCATATTGAGATAATGAAGCCTGTCGCTAAAATTTTCTTTTGTAGTAAGTACCTGTGCGCATATTACTCCATATTCACGGAAAAGATCTGCATACCTGTTAATCAACTTCACCTGACCAACGGCAGACCATAATTGACGGCTTGAAACAGGATCAAGTTTGCGCTGTAATTCAACCTCTGCCCTTCCGGCAGCTACTGCGCCTGAAGTAACAAGAATTATCTGCAAACCTGCTTTCCTGAGTGAAGCGATCTGATCAACTATTTTAGCCATCCCGGTAACATTGAGCATCCCATCTTCACGGGTCAAAACATTACTACCGACTTTTACAACTATTCTATTGTATAATAACGACATAATAAAATATCTTAGGGGAAACAAGCTTTATACATCACCCCATTCTTGAAACAGCAACAAGCAAACCACCTGTAATGAAAGCGATTACCCACCACAAATAGGCATAGCGCGAATAGGTGTGAATTGCATCAGGGACATCAATTCCAATACCATTTTTGAGACGTAATCTCCAGATTAAAATATTATCAATCAACATTCCGAGCAGTGAGGAATATCCGATATTACCATGAACTGTGAAAATACCTTTCGACGAACCTGCAATCATAAAAGCAGTTGCAATAATATCAGCAATAATTCCCAGAGTTAGAAAGGTTAGAACACGTGGCAAAACTTTTTTGTGTTTCTGCTCCGAAAAAATCCCTATCGAATAAAATGTCAATGCAATAAATACAACAGAAGTTCCGATAATCAATAGTTTATTCATAACTTTTATTTTTTCCTTTAAAATTTATTTTTTTATGCTTTTTTCTCTGATTTCAACTCTTCGAATTTTACCGCTGATGGTTTTAGGCAATTCAGTTACAAATTCCACAATTCGAGGATACTTATAAGGAGCAGTAACAGTTTTTACATGTTCCTGAATCTCTTTTGCCAGCTCTTCATTACCAGGCCTATATTCAGGAGTCAGAATAATAGTGGCTTTCACTATCTGTCCTCGTATTTCGTCTGGTACACCGGTAACTGCACATTCTATCACAGCCGGATGTGTCATCAAAGCACTTTCTACTTCAAAGGGTCCGATTCGGTAACCCGATGATTTTATTACATCATCAACTCTTCCTACAAACCAGTAATATCCATCTTCGTCACGCCAGGCAAGATCGCCGGTATAATAGAGACCCCCGTAATGGCACGAATTAGTTTTCTCATCATCACGATAGTAACCTGAAAATAAACCAACTGGGATTTTTTCGCTTGTGCGGATGACTATTTGTCCGACTTCGCCATCTTCGCAACTATTATTTTCCGAATCAATCAGCTGAACATCAAACTG
>CAILKW010000733.1 GCA_903834845.1 uncultured Bacteroidia bacterium
AGTAATTTTCTTATTTTTATCGAGCCAGCGTTCGAATATAATACGTGTTATGAATATCGAAGTGAATAGTGATGTGATGATACCAATAATCAATGTTGTAGCAAAACCTTTGATTGGTCCGGAACCAAACATATACAGCACGATACCTGTTAATAAGGTTGTTACCTGTCCATCGATAATTGCAGAATAGGCCATGTTAAAACCATCCTTAACTGCAAGCCGTATCCCTTTACCTGCTCGCACCTCTTCTTCTATACGTTCATATATCAATACGTTGGCATCAACTGCCATACCCATTGTAAGAACAATACCTGCAATACCCGGAAGTGTAAGTACCGCACCAAGACAAGCCAAAATACCTATCAAAAAGAAAAGATTGACTACTAATGCCAAATTTGCAGCAAGACCTGCTCCTCTGCTATAGAAAAATAACATGTAAGCTAAAACGAGCATAAATGCAGCCACAAAAGAGATCATACCACTTTGAATAGACTCTCTACCAAGGGTTGGTCCAACAATTTCTTCCTGAACAATTCTTGCTGAAGCGGGCATTTTACCCGAATTCAACATATTTGCAAGGTCTTTTGCCTCTTCAACTGTGAAGTTTCCTGAAATTTCGGTTCGTCCGTTTGGAATTTCACCCTGTACTGTTGGGAAAGACTGGATATAATTATCAAGTACTACTGCAACACTTTTTCCCACGTTTTCGCGGGTCATTCGCTGCCATATTTTTGCTCCCTCGGCGTTCATATTCATATCAACTACACTCGAAGCCTTATTCTGAGCAAAATCCTGACGTGCATCAACAACTGCATCGCCATCCAAAGGAGCGCGACCATCGCGGTTAGTAACTTTTAAAGCTATCAGCTGAAAGAAATTACCATCTTTTTCAGTAGGTTGTGCCGTCCATCTGAATAACATAGTCCTCGGAAAAATTGACTTAATCTGTGGCATATTCAGGTACTCACTAACTGAAGCAGTATCTTTGCTGTGCGAATATCCGATAACAGGCCCGCGGAAAAGCTGACCATCGCGTGATGTACTTGGTGATAAAACCGAAAAAAGAGGGAAATTTTTTGCAATATCTTCAGCTGAACCTGCAGCCAACGAGTCTTTGCCCTGCTTTTTTATTTCACTCAAAAGATCACTTGATTTTGTTGTGTCTTTAGCACTAACGAGCTTGGTTGAATCAACACCACTCTTAATAACATTAGTAAGCTCTTTGATTTCGCGAAGGCGTTTGTTTGCTTCGAGCAGGAATGGGTAAACTTCGCTATTTTCGTGTGTTTCCCAGAACTCAAGATTAGCGGTTCCCTGCAACAGTTTCCTTACGCGTTTTGGATCCCTAACTCCCGGAAGTTCAACAAGGATACGTCCCTTAGTCTGAAGTTGCTGAATATTAGGCTGTGCAACACCAAACCGGTCAATACGTGTGCGAAGAATCTGAAAAGAGTTATCAACTGCGTTATCCGTTTCAAGACGAATCACTTTAAGAACATCGGCGTTTGACGAATTAAAGTTGACTTTATCCCGCAAATCGAGGGTATTGAAAATGGCTGCAAGTTTTGCATTCGGATCAACCTTCTCGAAGGCTTTACCAAACAGAGAGACAAAATCTTCCTGACTGTTTTTCTGGTTTTGAAGTGCCAGTTTTATTGCCGCTGTAAAGGTTGAGTCAGTACTGTATCCCGACATTGCTCTTACGAGATCAACAACAGAAATCTCAAGGGTAACATTCATACCACCTTTTAGGTCAAGACCTAATGGAATGGAATACTCACTTACTTCACGGTAAGTATATTTGCGCAAACCAAAAAAATTGTAAACAGGTTGGCTGGCAATTGAATCAAGGTAAGATGATTCACTTTTCTGAGCAAGTGCCTCTAATTGCAAAGGTGTTGCACCTACATTTTTAAGTTTTGCCTGGGTAATACCATAGGCTTTTGCATCTCTTTCAACCTTATTGGTCTTGTAAGTGAAATAAAGCTGGTAAAAACATACTAAGGCTAACGCGATGGCTAAAAGCCGGATAAGTCCTTTATTCTGCATTGGATAAACGGTTTTATTATCTTTATTGAATTAATTTAATACTCCAAAAACTAAGGTCGCAAAGATATTTATTTTTCCGGAATAAAAACGACTGTTACATTTGAGTATTTTAAAAAATATCATTGATTCTTAATTGAGTTTTATCACATATTTAAAACAAATGTGAAGTGGTTTTAAATGTCAGTTTTTTTTACTCTTTATTCACTGTATTAATTTAACCCGATGATTGAGATAAAACAGCACAGCAAAATTTCAGAATAACAATAATCAGTACATACCTTGACTTCATTAATCACAGAGTTGAAAGTTTATATAGCGTTAATTATCAATGTATTCATTACTATTTCCAACTAATTGACAATTTGAATATTAACGAAATCGGAGAGTTGGAACTTGCTGGCTTGTTTTTTGTCATGTACCTTTCAAAAAAAATGAATAATAATAATATGAACAGCACTAAGCATTTTGTTTTAATTTGTTTTTTCCTCCTGCCAATAAATATATTGGCTCAAAGTGATTCCTCAGGTATCAAACTTCTTGGAAAAGAAGGATATATTGAAGTTTTACAAGGGAATATGCCATTGGTAATATCTATTCCACACGGTGGTTATTTATTGCCTGATGAAATTCCGGAAAGACCTTGTAGCAACTGTGCCAAACATCAAGACATTTTTACAATTGAAATTGGGATTGCTATCCGAAATTCCATTTTTCAAATGACTGGGTTTTATCCTTATGTTGTTATCAATAACCTGCATAGAACCAGACTGGATCCAAACCGTAATGTTGGTGAGGCTGCTGACGGAAACAAAAATGCAGAACTGGTTTGGTCGGAATTTCAGAATTCTATTGATACTGCAAATGCACAAGTCACGAAGAGGTTTGGAAAAGGACTTTACATTGACCTTCATGGACATCGGCATGATATTAAAAGGACTGAATTAGGCTATTTGCTGAGCAGTGAGGAATTGCAATTAGAGGATGATTTTCTTAATTCAGAATCATTTGTCGAATATAGCAGTATCCGGAATTTAATAGGAAAGAATCTACATTCATACTCATATTCTGAATTAGTCAGAGGCGGTTCCAGCCTTGGCAGCTTGCTTGAAGAAAAAGGTTATCCCTGTGTTCCAAGTCTGAAACAACCGTTTCCAAAACCCGAAGAACCTTATTTTAGCGGAGGATATAATACTACAAGACATGGCTCCTCATCGGGTGGAACAATTGATGGGATTCAGATAGAACTTGACGAAAACCTCCGATCAGATTTAAAGAAACGTGACAAATTGACAACTGACTTGGCTTCTGTTCTGATAGAATATTTGAAAATTCACTATTTCCCCGAATTTGATTTTGGGTCAAAGTGATTTTTTAGTGCATTGCCCTAATCTTTGAAACCAAAAGGGTTATACAGATACCAAAGATTCCTATTACGGCAAACGAGTAGCGCAGACCGGCAGCGGCTGATATATAACCAATTAAAGGCGGTCCCATCAAGAAACCAAGAAAACTCACGCTCGAAACTGTGGCAAGAGCAATACCAGGTGCTACTTTGCCATGTTTTCCCGCAACACTGTAAACAGAAGGAACAATGCTTGAAACACCCAATCCAACCATCATAAAGGCTATTGTAGAGGTGACAAGATATGGGAAAAAGACCGATATAAAAAGACCTGATGAGATTAAAATGCCACTTACCTGAAGCAGGCGTTTCCTCCCGAATCGCACGACAAGTGCATCGGCGATAAATCTTCCTGCAGCCATCATGATCATAAATGAAGTATAACCCAGAATTATTAGTGAAGATGGTGCTCTTACAACATCTTTAAAGTAAATGCCGCTCCAATCGAACATTGCACCTTCGCTGGCCATGCTGCAAAAACCTATAACGCCAAGTTGCAACAACGTACTGTCTGGTTTCGAAAAGAACCTTTTTTTTGAGGAAGCCATTGTTGGACCTGACTTTCCTTGAATCAACTTTGGGTAATTCACAGAGATGATTACAAAAACCACAGCTATTACAATCCAGAAATGAAGATATGGAGGAACTTTCAGGTTAATCATTGCCAGTCCGATAAGTGCTCCTGTAAAACCGGCAACGCTCCATCCTCCATGAAAAGCCGACATAATGGGTCTTTCAAAAAGTTTTTCGGCGGCAACACCCTGAGTATTAATCGAAATATTACACATGTTCCCAAATATCCCGAATAGGAAAAGACCAATTGCGAGATGCCAGCCCTGAGTAGCGAGTCCGAGATTAGTAAGACAAAGAGTATAAGCAGGAACAGCAAACAAAATTACTTTGTTGCTACCGAAATTTGTAACAAGTTTTCCTGAGAAAGGCATCATTAGGAACTGACCTACAGGCAAGGCAAATAAAATACTTCCAAAAGCTGCATCACTAAGGTTTAACGCAGCCTTTATATCAGGTATTCGGCTTGCCCACGAAGCAAAACAAAGACCCATGCTGAAATAAAATAACGCGACAGAAATCCTTATCCTCTTTTTGTCAGGAAAACTCCGAGAAGAACGGGCTTTTTGAGTTTTGATTGTCATTTTATTTAATCCATTGGTGAACAGAAAAAAGCCGGAAAGCGCAGTGCTTTCCGGCTTCTTCCGTAAATAAGTTTTCAAAATCTTTTCTTTCTGTCGCGCCGTTTGAAATCGTCTCTTCCTTCTTCAGGTTTCCGGAAGGTTCGTTCAAATCTGCCAGATCTGTCTCCAGATCTGTCACCGCCTCTGTCTCTGCCTTCACGCCCCGGATTGTTAATTTCGGCATCAAAGAATGACCCTCTAAAGTTCATTCCGCGACTGTTTTTCAAAAGAGTAGTTCCATAAGAAGATTCCACTTCAACAAGTGCATGAGATTTGTAAAGATCAATCTTACCGATTTCAACATTCCTTCTGCCTGTTGCATCAATCACAAAAGTAATGATATCCTTTGGAATTAAACCTTGAGATAAACCCACGTTCAACCGTATTTGAGTCATCCCTTCAGATGATATTTTGCGAACTTCCCGACCTTCTCTTCGACTTGTGTCGTGAGTATCGGGAGCATTCAAATCAGGTGTATTTCCATAATAATCAAGGAAACGGTTAAACTCAAGTGATACTACATGTTTGATAAGATCTTCCTTAGAAAGAGATTGCAATTTTTCGTGAACAGAAGGAAGAAATGGTTCGATTTGCTCATCATTAATAGTTACTGACTGTAGCTTATCAATCAAGTACATAAGTTGTTTTTCGCAAATAATTTTACCTGTTGGAACGGGCATTCTGAGGAATTTTTTCCCTATTCCCTTTTCAATCATTCTTATTCTGCCATGTTCTTTCATGTGAACGATTGAGATCGAAATCCCCGATTTTCCGGCACGACCTGTACGTCCGCTACGGTGGGTATAGTTTTCGATATC
>CAILKW010000734.1 GCA_903834845.1 uncultured Bacteroidia bacterium
GCCAACTGAGTACAAAAGCTATATGGATGGACTTTCGAAGGAAAAACAGAAAGGAAATATAAAAACGGTGGGTATTTCCTGCCATAGTCTCGATGCTATGTTAGTTGCGGCAAACAATCCGTGGGTTGATGTGCTGTTTGCAAGAATTAATCACAATGGAGCAAAAATGGACAGCACACCCGAAAAAGTAATGAAGGTACTTGAAACTGCCCGAAAGAATGGGAAGGGGGTGATCGGTATGAAAATATTTGGATGCGGTGATCTGGTTAAAGAAAACGAACGTGAACAATCACTAAATTTTGTGATCAAGAGTAAAAATGTCCATTGCATGACCTTGGGTATGGATAGCAAGGAACAAGTTGATGATAATGTTAGTCGGGTAATGCGAATTGCCAAAAGCTAATATTCTTCATCATTGTGTTAATTAAGAGAATACAATCCATAAAGATTGAAGCAAGAGTACTTAACCAGACAGTTAAACGGAACATTTATATATTCCATGATGACATCATAATTAAGCTTTCGCTGACAGAATTGGAAAGTATGTCATCACAATTTGTGATGACATACTTATTTTAACGTCCCAATAATGAACTTTCTGAAAAATTGCAAGAACATGAAAGTAAGTATAATAAACAATTAAAGAAATGTATTAATTGACAAACAACAACTTTTCACATGAAGAATTACATCTTAAGTTTAGCGTTCACCCTTGTCCTGCTTTCCGGTTTCCGGATAGCAATTGCAAAAGACAATCCACTTAAACTGTGGTATGATAAACCGGCAAAAGATTGGATGACAGAGGCGTTGCCCATAGGAAACGGACGATTGGGCGGAATGATTTTTGGCGGTATTGAAACCGAAAGGATTCAATTCAATGAAATTAGTCTGTGGAGCGGTGATGAGAAAGAAACCGGTGCTTATCAGGCTTTTGGAGATTTATTTATTGATTTTAAACAGCCATCTGAAGTCAAACAATACAGACGCGAATTAAATATTGGGAACGCAGTTCATACCATTAATTATTTGTCAAACAGTGTAAACTACAAAAGGGAGTATTTCAGCAGTGCCAAGGATAAGGTTATGGTTATGCGGCTCAGTAATGATCAAAAAGGAAGTTTCAGCGGCTCAATCCGTATGACTGATATGCACAACGGTAAAATTGAGTTTGCAAATAAAAAAATTACAGTTCAGGGAAAACTCGAAAACGGATTAGTTTATGAAGCAGGACTTATTGTTCTGAATGATGAAGGAGAAGTAACGTTTTCGGAAAATTCGCTCCAATTTGAAAAAACAAACAGCATCACCCTTATTCTGGCTGCAGGTACTAACTATATACCGGATTACAGCAAAAAATGGAGGGGTGAAAACCCTCACCAATTGATAGAACTACAATTGAATGAGGCCTCAATTCGGTCTTACAAGCAATTGCTGGATAGACATATATCTGATTATCAAAGCCTATTTAACCGAGTTGATTTAAATTTGGGTGAGAGTGATCCCAAAACAAGTGCTTTGACTACCGATAAAAGATTAGTGGCCTATAAAAAGAGTGGTATTGATCCCGATCTGGAAGAATTGTTTTTTCAATTTGGAAGATATTTGTTGATCAGTTCTTCGCGACAAGGCTCTTTGCCTGCAAATCTTCAGGGGATTTGGAATAATTCAAATAATCCACCTTGGCGGTCAGACTACCATTCAAACATTAATGTGCAAATGAATTACTGGCCTGCAGAGGTTACTAATCTGAGTGAGTGTCATGTTCCGCTTCTTGATTATATCAATAATCAAAGAGAAGTAAGAAAAAAAGCAACACAAGAGTTCTATAAATCAAAAAAAGGGTGGACAGTCCAAACTGAAAATAATATCTATGGAGCGGGAAGTTTTGTCTGGAATCCACCAGCCAGTGCATGGTATTGCCAGCACCTTTGGGAACATTATGCCTTTACAAATGATCAGAAATACCTAAAGAGTTTTGCTTATCCGTTATTGAAAGAGATCTGTGAATTTTGGGAAGAGCGGCTAATTCCCGATTCAAATGGAAAATTGGTAACTCCCGATGGATGGTCGCCTGAACATGGCCCTCACGAACCGGGCGTAACCTACGATCAGGAGATAGTCTGGGATTTGTTCACTAACTACATCGAAGCCTCTGAAATTTTGAATATTGATCCCGAATATCGTGCAAAAGTTATTGTATTGCGTGAGAAATTGCTTAAACCACAGATTGGTAAATGGGGTCAGCTGATGGAATGGAGTGTTGACAGAGACGATTCGACGGACACCCATCGTCATATTTCCCACCTTTTTGCCCTTCATCCCGGAAGACAGATCTCCGTGACGGCTACGCCTGAACTTGCTGCGGCTGCAAAGAAAATCTTAATAGCACGCGGTGATCAGAGTACCGGTTGGGCTATGGCATGGCGTATAAATTTCTGGGCAAGATTGTTCGATGGAAATCATGCTTATAAACTGTTACGAAATCTGATGTCAATAGTTGGAAATGTCGGAACTGATTATGGCAAAGGGGGAGGTATTTATTCCAATTTTTTTGATGCTCATCCGCCGTTTCAGATTGATGGAAACTTTGGTGCAACAGCCGGTATTGCCGAAATGCTGATTCAATCTCAGGCAGGTGAAATTTATTTGTTACCCGCATTACCAGATGTATGGTCCTCAGGATCGGTTAAAGGATTGAGAGCCAGAGGTGGCTTTTTTATAGATATTATCTGGAAAGATAAGAAAGTAACCAATTACCGTATTGCTTCTGAAAAAGGTGAAAAGGCCATTGTTAGGGTAAATGGTGTTTTAAAAACTGTAAAGTCAGAAAAATTGTGAGCTTGTCTTTGCTTAAGTGCTATAATTGAAAAATAAAAAAGCATTGCAGAAATTCTGCAATGCTCGTTTTCGTTGCTATTTAAGCTTCAGAACGTATATTTTACTGGTTGGATTATCTAAGTGAGAATGACACGAAAATACTTCAAACCTTAACTGCAAGGATCATCGAGCAGCTAATCTGCGTTCAACCGGCTTAATAACTTGACCTACGGCTGCCGCCTCTGTCGCCACCGCCAGCACTTCCACCACGATTGAAACCGCCACGGTCACCACCACGGTCACCACCACGATCACCACCACGGTCGCCACCGCCGCCGCCACGATTGTAGCCGCCGCCACCGCCACCGCCACGGTTGAAACCGCCGCCACCACCGCTACCACCACGGTTGAAACCGCCGCCACCGCCGCTACCACCTGGACGTCTTGTACCATCTTTTGGTTTTTCAATTGATTCGTTCACAACGATTGTGCGACCGTCAACCTCTGCACCATTAAGTTCCTCAATAGCCTTTTTGGCTTCTTCGTCATTCGGCATTTCAATAAAACCGAATCCTTTGCTCCTTCCGGAAAATTTGTCTGTGATGATTCTTGCTGAAGCTACTTCGCCGTACTCTTCAAAAAACCCTTTTAATTCTGCCTCTTCTAAGCTAAATGGCAGACTTCCTACGAAAATGTTCATAATAAAAGTAACTAAAATTAATGGTAAATAATCCGATGTAAAAATAGTTAATATTTATTGCAAAATGCAAATAGAAAGTTTATTTTAAAATATTTTTATGATGCTGTTTTTCAATACAATATTTAGTTTGATACCTTACGGAATATCTTATTTGATACCTAATGGCTGCCTAATTAGGCATTTATTTATTAAATTGAATGTCAGATTTTTGCAAAGAGTCATCTTCATTCTGCTGTTGATGAAAAAGTCAGTCTTTTGTCTGACCTATTCATTTCAACGATTCAAAATGCAATTGAATTTTAGGTTTTGTGTAAAAGTTTTTTTCTTGTAAGTTTGCACGATTAAAAAATTGAATAAGAAATGTTTGAAAATCTTACGGATAGGTTTGAGAAATCGTTCAAACTGCTGAAAGGGCAGGGAAAGATTACAGAAATTAATGTGGCTGAAACTTTGAAAGAGGTACGCAGGGCTTTGCTTGATGCAGACGTTAATTACAAGATTGCCAAAGATTTCACTGCAAAAGTGAAAGACAAGGCTATAGGTCAGGATGTTCTTAAAGCACTAAACCCTGGGCAGGTAATGGTGAAAATCGTCCAGGACGAATTGACTGAGCTAATGGGTGGGCAAACCGTTGAAGTCAACCTTAAAGGTAGTCCGGCTATTATTTTAATGTCTGGGCTTCAGGGTTCGGGTAAGACCACTTTTTCAGCTAAACTTGCCAACAGGCTAAAAACAAAATTTGGAAGACGTCCATTGCTTGTGGCCTGCGATATTTATCGTCCGGCGGCCATAGAACAGTTAAAGATAGTTGGTGCTTCTATTGATGTTCCTGTTTTTACCGAAGATGGAAGCAAAGATCCGGTAAGGATTGCCAAAGAGGCTGTTAAATTTGCGAAACTTCATGGAAATGACGTAGTAATCATAGATACTGCAGGCCGTCTTGCAATAGATGAGCAGATGATGCAGGAGATTGAGTCTATTAAATCTGCTGTTAATCCAGGTGAGATTCTATTCGTAGTTGATTCTATGACAGGGCAGGATGCTGTCAATACAGCCAAAGAATTTAACGATCGTCTTAATTTTGATGGGGTTGTA
>CAILKW010000735.1 GCA_903834845.1 uncultured Bacteroidia bacterium
AATGGCAACCTTGGCTGGTTGGTCCATTTTGAACTCAAAAATATAAACATGGTGGCGGTTCACAATGACAGTGTCGATGCGGCCATTGTTGATATGTACTTCATTATGAATTTCGGCTCCGAGCAAACGGAAAACGGAATAGATAATGTTCTGGTAGTTTTCCTCCATATTGCTGCGGTTGGCGTAAGGTATGGCTGCGATATGGCTTTTCAGGATGAGCTGCATGGTGCTAGTATCGTTGCTATGCAAAGCAATATGTAACCTCATGATTTCGGATGTGACCACGCCCAAATCCCGCTCGGAAAGTGAGCTTACCAAATGTTTCTCAAAAGCTGATTCAATTTCCAAGTTCGGAAAACGAAGGTAATATGCAGGACCAAACATGTGTTGAACCACCTTGTCGATAGTCAAATAACCCGTTTGCAACAATAGCGGGGCAGCCAGCATATTGGTCACATCAAACGAGTCGAGTGTCAATCCATCAACCGGCTGAAATATTGTATCCAAAAAATTAACATTCTGTTGTTTCAATACCTTGAAAATAAAAGACGGACTGCCCGTTGAGAACCAAAAGTTGATAAATTCGCCACCTTTGTTAAGGAACATTCCCAATGAAACGGGATTGTAAACGGTAGCGGAGTCTTTGTGGAAGCGAAACCCGTTGTACCAGTTTTGTATTTTTTCACGGTATTCAATCAGGTCAACTTTGTTTTTAACAGCCAACCCATCTATCCGGTCGCCAAAGTAGAGTTCCACTTCCTCTTGTGTGTAACCATACATAGTGGCAAACTGCTCATCCATTGTAATATCCTCTAAGTTGTTCAGTTTCGAGAAAACCGACACTTTTGAGAATTTGGTCACACCCGTCATAAAAACAAAACGCAGATGCTCGTCCGATGCTTTTATGTTGATATAGAAGTTTTCCAATACCTGACGAATTTCTTCAATATGAGTGGCATATATATTTTCGACAAGGGGTTTGTCATATTCATCAATAAGGATAACTACTTTGCCTAGGTCTTTAGCTTTATTTATCAGCTCGCTGAACAAATAGCCCGATTTTGTTTCTCCCGAAAGTTCAATTCCTAATTCATTGGCATTATCATGTAAAATAATACACAATCCTCGGTTAAGTTGCTCAGCTGAAGAACAATCGGTTTTTGAAATATTCAGATTGATAACAGGATACGACTTCCAATCGTAGGGCATATCATAGATTTTAAGCCCTTTAAACAGTTCTTTGTTACCTTTGAAAATATTTTTCAGGATAGATACAGAAAGCGATTTGCCAAACCTGCGGGGGCGAGAAAGGAAGAAAATACCACTTTGCTCTCTCACAAGTTTGTGAAAAAAGTCTGTTTTATCCACATACAAATAGTTGCCACTAATGGTATTCTCGAAAGTATATACGCTTGTAGTAATTGACTGATACATACCAAAAAAAATTATTTGTTGCTAAAAATCAACATACAAAGATAAGGGTTTGAGCGTGAAAAACAATAAATAATTGATCCCAATACTTCACAACCCTGGTTACAAAATTTCCTTCTATGCGAGAAAAGGTATTGCTGATAAGTGTAATGAGTAAAAAGTGAAGCTGCCAGCACTCTCCTTCCATATTTTGTATTGTTGATTTTTTTCTATCTTTGAACAAAATATGAAGTTATGGAAGCCCTAATAAACAGAATAACGATTAATCCGGAGATTTGCCACGGTAAGCCAACAATTAGAAATATGCGTTATCCGGTGGAATTGATCTTGGACTTACTTTCATCCGGAATGACTAATGCTGAAATCATAGAGGATTATCCTGCATTGGTTGAGGATGATATAAAGGCTTGTTTTGATACTAAGGCCAAAAGATTTTGAATCGAACTTCAAAACAGGTAACTCCGATAAAAAGCACGAAAAGTGATAGTCTCACTTGAAGTGAGGCTATCACTAACAAAAACCTGAAAAAGAGCTATATAGCAGGAAAAAACAAAAATAAGTTTTTTAAAAACGAACAAAATTTCCATAGGCAAATTAAAAGAAACGGGTTCTAATATGATGGAAGATTCTTCTCATATTTCTACCCCAAATGACAAATAAGGAATCATGAAGATTTTATTACTTTTGTGTAGGAAACCGTTATGAAATTAATCGGTCGAGCAAAGGATTTAATTGAACGGATAGTTATTAAATAAAAACAAATACTCAAAACATGGCAAACTTTTCCTACAACTCTTATTCTAATGATAGCCGAAGAAACCAGTATTGCCAATATTTGCAAAGCCAAAACTATGTGAATCAAATTGATGGCACTATTCGTGAAACCGGCAAAATGAATGAGGCTATTGTCGAAATTCAGACACGCGAAATCCAAAATGCTATCCGGGTTTCATCAGAAGTTCAGGCAGATGCCATTATGCAAGCCAGTTATGCAATATGTTCGACTCTTGAGAGTGGATTTCGGGGCTTGAATTATAGATTGGAAGATATTAAACATGGCATTGATAATTTGACAGATTTAGTAGGACATGGTTTTTCTTTAATGATTGAAGAACAAAAAATTACGAACCTATATTTAGGACACATCAAAAATTTATTGCGAATCTCCGACAAACAAAAGGAAAGAGTCAACCACATTGAAGAAGGATTGAAATTTCTGCTGAACGCTTTCAGAAAAGGGCCGGATGATGAATTTTATACAGACGCTTTAGAAGAATTTCAGGCCGCACTTGCGATAGAGAGAAAGGATTTCTTGTCACTGTACCACGTTGGCTTTATTTTTTTGAAGTCAACGAAACATCTTGACCCCCAAAATGCTGAGGTTTTTTTTAGAAATGCGGCAAGATACTATTTGGCAGAGGCTAATGTTGGTGGAACCAACGTTTCAAATAGTCTGTTATCTCACAGAGGGTTTTATATGGAGGCTGCGGAAGCATATCTGTTTGCTGCAGAAGCATGTTACCTTCAGGAAAAATTTTCGGAGGCTGTGGAACTTGCTGCCGAGGCATGGAAAACTTTTCCGGATATGGCAAAAGCGGGTTTCTTGCAATCTAAATATTTAGCAGCGAATCAACAAGCAAATGTTGCTGTTGAAATTTTAGAGAAAGAGATTGGTAAAGATCGTTTTTTATCGTTGGAAGTGCTTCCTGATTTGGATCTTATTACTAAGCCGGAAATCCAAAATTTGATCGAGAAATTAAGGGTTGAGGCTGTTCGTGAGGCAAAGGAGAAATATAAGTTATGTAGTAATGTTATTGTACCGCATAGTGAAGCAACATCGTATTTGGCAAACATTGATAAGTTGATCAAATTTGAAACATTTTTGGAAGCAAAAGAGGCAATTGATTTGCTTTTGGTCTCAAAGAAATGGACCATAAGTGAGGGTACAATAATTACTGCTGAGGGTAAATTCATTAAGAAAATTTTATCTCAGGAATTTACAGGTTCGATTATTGATTTTGTAAAATTTGAAAGAGATTTTATATTGGCTATAAGGGCAGATAATCTATTTCAGATTAAAGAGATCGAAAGACAAAAAGCTGAATTACAGCATAAAATCAACGAATATCAACTAAAAATCAATAGTTTAAAATCCAAATATAGGCAAAGAAGGTATATTTTGGGTGTCGTAATTTTTATTGATGCCGTTGCTATCTCCATTCATCAGTATTTTCTGGATACACACGCAATAAATAACGAATTTTATGAACTTCCATTTACTTTTGCTTATTTGGGAATTTTCATTTTGCCAGTGTGGTTTATCGCTCTTTTACAGGAGGCAGATACTAAATCAATACAATGGAAAGTTGAAGCCTTGATTAATAAAACCAAAGATATGGAAATCTTATGACCCAAATTTTAACTGTTCACACAATAATTTGATTATCTTTTAAGGTTCTCCCGATGTTTAAGACTTTATATTTCAGATAATTATAGATTATCCAGAATATCTTTAGATCATTAAATTAGTAAACCAACACAAAGTGTTTTGGATTATCTAAATAAATACTAACACATTAGAAGATAATTTTACTTATTGAAACAAGAAATGACCACAACGCAAAATGAATCGTCTTAGTACTTTATAGAAAATTGGCGATTATCTTAATTTATTATGGAATAACCTTCCCAATAATGTGCTTACAAAATCTTATTCAGAACTGACTACCTTGGTATTGAAATAGAGATATTTTAATTGAAAGTAATGTGAATAATTCGTAAATTTGCATTGAAGTAATTTTGAAGAAGCAGAACAATGGGTATAGTAAGTCAAAATATAAGTGATAATGATTTTATTATTATTCCAAATCCGATTTACGATGTAGTTTTCAGGTATTTGATGGAAGATCCTGACAGTGCTATGATTATTGTTTCCACAATAATAAATGAAAACATTAAAAAATTGCATCTTGAACCTATAACCCATTCCGAAAAAAAAGAAAAGTCAGCTACTTCCTCATTGCAAGACTCAAAAACGCCGGATGATGTTAGTTTGTTTCATCTTGATTTTACTGCAACCGTTCTGTTACCCGATGGAACAGAAGAATTGATAATGATTGAATTACAAAAAGCAAGCGAACCTGATGATATTATCAGATTTAAACGATACATAAGCAGAAATTTTCAGAAAAAACAGGAAATAGAAATTACCGATCCTGTTAAACAAGCAATTAAGAAAGTAAACAGACCCGTCAGATTAATTCCGGTTTTTATACTTAATTTCAGAATTGAGAATGAGATCAACGATTTACTGATTAAAACCAATAGGATAAATACAGGTGTATTTAAAAATATGCCCTTGCAAAAGCATAACGAATTTATTGACAATTTGACATTCGATATTTTAGTTATTCAATTGCCTAATTTACAGAATATTAACGAGAATGACTATCAGGATGATGAATACAAAAGCAAACTCTTTGCCTTATTAAAACTTTTTGACCAAAAATCGCGTGTAAAGGATAACGAACACCGTTTGCGCTTAATACGAAAATTCTTTCCCGGTTTTTTAGAGAGGGTTATCAAGCGCTTGCAGTCAGCCGATATTGACAATCCCTATCTCGAAGAGAAAATGTATGCCGAAGATGAATATTTAAAAGCACTAACAGACAGAGATTATAAAATATCCTTCCTTCAGGATAAATTTGAGAAAATGTCCGATCAATTGGAAAAAACATCTGAGCAATTAGACCATGAAAGAAAGTTAAATCAAGAAAAAGATGAAGACTTAGAAAACAAAAATAATATAATCAATCAGTTACAATTTTTATTGGCAAAAACACCTAAAGAAGATTGATAACCAAAAAAGTGGAGTCCGGAGACCACTTCAAAAACGGGGCGAAACCGAAAAGCCTTATGATTAGGAAAGCTTAAAAATGAACGAAATGAATACTGAAAATGTTGTTTTGATGAGGATGGCACGCGAATCTCTTTCAGGGAAATGGGGTTTGGCTATCGGAACTTTTGTGGTTTACTTGTTAGTAATTGGTTGTATTCAGGTATTAGCCCGATTTTTCCCTCTTTCAGGTTTAATTGCCTTAGTTATTGGAGGCCCAATGGTACTTGGTCTTGCTGTTTTTGCTCTTTCTCTTGCTCGTAATCAGGAAGCCAGATTAGAGCAAATATTTTTGGGCTTTTCTAATTTTGGAACCGCCGTTGGTGCTTACCTTCTTATGGTAGTGCTCATTATACTATGGATGCTTTTATTGATAATACCAGGAATAATTGCAGCAATATCATACTCGATGACATTTTTTATCATTGCTGATGACGATTCTATCGGAGCAATGGCGGCAATTGATAAAAGTAAGCTTATGATGGATGGATACAAATGGAAGTATTTCCGCTTAGGGCTGAGATTTTTGGGCTGGGCTTTGCTTTGTATCCTGACATTAGGAATTGGTTTTCTGTGGTTAGTGCCTTATATGCAAGTTACTATGGCAAAATTTTATGATGATGTAAAATATAACCATATAGCTATGTAATTTATATCATATCAGCTTAGTATAAAACAAAAACATTAACAAACCCTTGACAGGCTTCCAGAACTTGTCAGGGGTTTTTTCGTACTTTATGGTATAAATTATTACTACTTTTACACCATTACTAATAAGAAGTAAAGATGAAAGTAAAACTATTATTGGCAATCGCATGTCTCGGATTCTTAACGCCCACCTTTGGCCAGGGAAATTTGACATGGGACAAATGGACTTGGCTGATTGGCGAATGGGTTGGTGAAGGTAGTGGACAGCCTGGTCAGGGGGGCGGAACCTTCACTTTTAAGAATAGTCTCGATAATAATATTCTTGTCAGAGAGAGTCACTCCGAATATCCCGCTACCGGAAACCGACCTAAAGTTATTCACAACGATTTGATGATTATATCATTAGATAATATGGGAATTGTTTCAAAAGCCGTTTATTTCGATAATGAAGGTCACACAATCAACTATTCGATTACCTATTTTGATCAGTCAATAGTGTTTACCAATCAGAAAACTACAAATGTTCCTGTTTTCCGATTGACTTATACTTTACTTGAAAACAAAATGGTAAATACGAAATTTGAGATGTCGCAGGATGGAGAAAAATTTACCACTTATATTGAGGGGAAAAGTAAAAGAATCTGAAAATCTTTGATTTATTCAATGGAGGATTATTTTAAAAAATACAGGGATGCAATTATTGGAATAGACCAGACTTTCCAATCACCTTACGGAGAAAAAAAGATCGTTTATGCC
>CAILKW010000736.1 GCA_903834845.1 uncultured Bacteroidia bacterium
ATTTGTTACAATTATAGGATCAGTATCTTCTGGCGAAACAATAACTTCATTTTTTTTACACGAAGCACCAATCAGGATGAATATGATGACAATTTGTGATAACACCAACAATAGCATTGTTGATTTTCCATTTTTAATTTTTGATATTTTCTTTTCCATAAAATAATGATTTTAAAATAATTAATCTAAACCACCCCTTACACACAAAACGTATTCTTTCAACGTTTTAACATTATATGAAACGATTCCGAAATCAATATTGATATCCCATGCTTTTGTTGTTGAATTTTGCATTGTAGTTGATGACCAATAATTGCCAGAGGAGATGTTCGTAAAAAAGTTTTTATTGAACGATGGCTTTGTCAGTTTTTCATCATTAAGCGACTGAAGCTCTTTAATATTGGGCATTCTCCAATCCGTTTTTCCTGCCAATGATAAATCGTTACTGTAAACGAGTGCTTCTTCCCAAGTCATTGTTAACGAAGATTGAATTTTTTGCCATATTAAACCCGTGTAATTGTCAGTAATTGTACCATCTCCGTTGTCTTTAAAATGATCAACGCTAACTGAAGATGATTTTGGATTTCTTACAGCTCTTGCATGAAAGCGTTTTGAACCACCAGCACTGACAGTTTCAGCTTTTGGGTGTGCACCGATTCCACCTCCGGCATTCACAACCCAAACATTTGCGGCATCATCAGCTCGTGGTTCACTCGTCCACCAATATTCTGCAGCAGTTATCGTAAAATAAACCGTGTTTAGAGCTGGATTAACTTTGTCGAAATTATTAATGTCAAATAATTCATGACTTGTAGGAAGTCTCCAATCGTTTGTTCCACTCAGATTTAGCGACTTACAATAGGTTGATGCTTTCTCAAAAGTCATTTCTCCTCCATCGGTCTTCTGCCAAATCAACCCTGTAACGTTATCAGTTACGGTTCCATCTCCATTGTCAGTAAACGAAGGAGAATTAATTGTAAAATCGGCATCTTCCCCAGATGTGGAAGTATAGCTTGTTGCTTGTCCGGTATCAGGCAAGGTAACAGTAGTTTTAGAAGTGACCACCGGATCAGTTGTTAAATCATCGTTTTGTGATGAACATGATGAGACAAAAAGGGCGAGAATCATTAAAAGCGCAAATACTCTTTTATGCAAAAATGAAATTCCCTGCGTGGATTCAGATGTGAAATAGTTTTTCATACTTTATACTAAGTTATTATAAATGAGTAATCGTATTAATACAATGTAAACTTAATAGCTCATTAATTTATTGTATAAGTGGCACCAACCTCTCCATTTTTTCGTGTGCTACTCTCTTCAGAAGGAAGATAAGTTTTGATATATTCTACTTTTGCACTGTTATTTGTTATGGTTAACAGCAAATACCCTCTTCCAGGAAGTAAAATGCCTTCTTTGTAACCATATTCCGTGGCTGAGATATTCGTGATATTTTTATTTGAAGGCTGTGGAACTTCCTGATAAACAATACCATCTTTGTCTTGTTTCCCATAAAAATGGTCATGCCCGTGAAAAAATATTGTGGCTTTATTCTCTTTCATCAGGGTATGAATTGGTTTTTGCCATCCGGGACGATTGCTATCAAATCCCCAAGTACCATCAAGATTGCTTCCACCCATTTCGAATAAGTGGGCAAATTCGGTTCCTCCACGGGAGTCGTTACCATTTCCACCGACCAAATTATGACAGAAAACAAACTTGTATTTTGCCTGGCTTGTTGAAATGGTACTTTTGAACCAGTTGTATTGATCGGTGCCAAGCGTCCAGCCCCATCCAGGTCTTACTAATGTATTCCAGTAAGGATCTAATACGATAAATAAAGCGTTTCCCCATTGCCAGGAATAATAGTTTTGACGGAGTCCGACAAAAGTTTCGGATTTTGAGTTACCGGAATAAAATGAGTTGGGTTCAGGATTAGGGTAATATAGCTTTCTTGTGTTGGAAGCCATGACCGGAAGACTATTTGCAGTTCCATTCAGTACCCAACCCGATTCACCTTCATGGTTACCCAATGTAAGGTACAGAGGAACAGAGTGGCAAACCTTTCCAAAATATGGCCTGTAAAGCAGATGACGGTTTGTAATTACAGTTTGAGTTTTTTCTGGTTGTTTCTCTGAAAAAAAAGTGTCTCCTAAATCGAGCATAAAATCAGGTTTGGCTGAAAGTATATTTTTAAGCGTTAGGGAATAGGAGGCAGTGTCTGAATTATCGTCAAGATGCGGATCAGCTTCTATTGCAAAGGTAAACGTATCTCCTGATTCCCTGGGAGTATGAAATGTATGTTCAGAACCTGCTGAAAAGGCAGAAGCGGATCCACTTACCCGGCATCTGGTTCTGTAGAAATACTTTGTATTTGTCGTCAAATTCGTAAGATCCGCCTGCAAGGGAACATCCTTCGAAGCCGTAACGATCGAACTTTTTAAGGTGTAGTTGCCGGATACTGTTCCGTATTCCCAATAAACTTCGGTTGGTTGATCAAAAAGAATACTCATGGTTACAGCGGAGTTGGTTGGTCTGCCAAGTATTTCAGTGAATTTTTGCGTCGTGGCAACAGGTGTGATGTCGTTTTCCTCCTGAATTGCAGCAGCTTCCTTCTTTTTACAATACGTAAAAAGTAAGGTCAGAACCATCAAAGACACAAGTGTTTTAAACCAATGGGTTATTTGAAAAGAGTTTATTTTCATTTTATTCTTAGTGTTTATTTGTAGTAAATCATTTTTTTGCTGATCTTTTCATTATCAGCTGTTAAAACATAGTAGTTCATCCCGCTTTCAACAGTAATACCGTTTTCATTTGTTCCGTCCCAATTAAGTCTGTATTTTCCCGGTGTACAATTTTCGTTATACAATGATTTCACAATATTTCCTGAAAATGAATATATCACGATATTCACCTGCTTATTGTTTTCCAGATCAAACTCAATAGTTGTATCGTATGTAAAAGGATTCGGATAATTCTGGCTTAGAACTGTTTCCGGAGTAAGATATTCATTTTCTCTGGTAGCTGAAGTAACTGTTCCTGTCGTAATATAGTCGGGGTCGAAACCTGTAATTGGTTTGCCTGGTGTCAGATCATGTCCAACAAGTGCAGGATGAGTTTTTGTATATCTGTATGCCCTGAATGCTGCATTATAGGTTGGATAATTATCCTTTTTTATTTTCTTAATTCCATCTCTGGTAACCGGATTGATGTATTCCCAAACGACAGATGAGTCACTGGGTGCGATTTCAAAGAAATGACCATCATTCATTGAACATATAAATGTATTTCCGTTTGGCAGACGCTGAGCTCCAGATCCAATCGTACTATAGAAAGAGGTGTTGTTTTTACTTGAATAAGACCATACAACTTGTTTAGATATATTTTTCTTTTCCTTCATAAGATTAGCATTAGGAGAACTTACGATTTTATATCCTGCGGTTGGAGGATTTACATATTTCCCTGTGTTCGTACCTGAAGAGTTCAAATAGGGGTTTATTTCAAAAATATATGACTGAGGTGTAAGTTCAAAAAGATTTTCGGCATTGTTGAAAATCAGGAAGTTTCCGGCACCCGGTAATCCGGTTTTAATCCATTGAATGTTGTGTGCACCACCTATTTGCTTATGTCCGGCAGTAGCTTTGGTCCAGTTATCCAAAACGGAAGGTGGATCACCCTGATTATATCTGGCTGGATCACCAAAACGGTAAAGGAAATCGCCTTTTGCCGAAGCGGCAAGGGCAATTGACCCGGAAGGACTACCTTTTGTAAATGTGTTTCCGTGATCAATCACATAAAATTCTCCTTGAACAGAATTGGTTACTATAAGATCAAGTTCCTGATTATAGTCGAGGGAATTGCAATGTAGCCAGTCGCTTTTTAAAGGATTTCCGCGTAAATTTATATTTATTCTTCCAGGTGTGTCTTTTATAACCCCATAAGTTGATTTTGTTGGATCAATATCCTGAACAACATGATCAAAAAATGACCATTCCCATATTACGTTTCCTTTCTTGTCAACCTCCACAATGACATCCATTTGCGCACCAGTATAGTTGTTTTTCGGGTCGCATCCGGCAGCCAAACATTGAGCCGCTGTAAGATCTTTGTTTGCAATATAAATAAAAGTAGAGTCACCAAGTTTTGGATTGTATATTTTTTCAAAATCATGGTGTCCGTGATAGGCTGATCGTGATTCAGTATATGTCCATACAATATTTCCGTTCCAGTCAAGTTCTTTCCATGTATTTGAATTGCTTGGATCACCGCCTGCTGCATCAAGTATAGTGCCTGCCGGAGTAAAACGGGGGTTTGTTCCAATCTTCCAAGTATGTATGACATTTCCCTCCATATCAATTAAATAGGTTGTGCCTCCTGACCCAAAAAGGATATATCCATTATAAGCCCTCGATTTATCCCAATATCTTGTTTCGGTTGGGATCATAAAATTTTCCTGCGCAATAATTGAGTATGCATAAAATAATAAGCCTGACAATAACAATATAATTTTCATAATTCAATATTTATTTTGCGAATAATAGTGTTCAATTAATTGTATAGCTAAATGCAACTTTCCTATTCTTCCTGATAGTATTTTCATCAGCCGGAAGGTAAGCCTGCACGTAATCAACCTTTACATTTGATGGAGAAACCGTGACACGTACATGACCTGAGCCATCAATTACGTCAGAAGTATAAGCATCACCATTTGCCAGTATTCCTAATTGATAAGTTGAGTCGCTGGGCATTGGCAAAGCCTGGTAGGTAACATTATCCAACAACTCATGCGCAAAAACATGGTCATGTCCCTGAAAGAAAATATCTACACCGTTGTCAATAAATAATTTGTGTATAGGTTTTGCCCAACCTGGACGATTCGTAGTAAAACTATAAGTGGAACTGTTTTCTTCATATCCTCCCCATTCGAAATATTTGGCATTTGAAATTCCGCCTCTGCCTTCACCGCGTACATGGTGTGCAAAAACAAATTTGTATTTTGAATTGCTGCTTTCAAGTGTCTGTTTCAACCATTCGTATTGACTTTTTCCAAGAGTGAATTCCCATTTACCCGGTTTTTCATTTGCTATTGCATACCTGTAAGCATCCAAAACTACAAAAAGTGCATCGCCCCATTTAAAAGCATAATAATTCTCAGGTTTACCAATTCCGTTACCTTCTACATCGGAATTCCCGGTGTAAAATCCATCGGGGAATGGATTAGGATAGAATATTTTTCTCCATATACTTTCGTAAGTTGCCAGATTGTTTGGAGGTGTTTGTAAAAGGTAATAGCCTTTTTCTCCTTCATGGTTTCCAAGACAAAAATAAAGTGGCATTGAATGGCAAACTGATCCAAAGAACTCACGGTTGTCGAGCTGAAGTTGTTTCACGTCGCTGCTTGTAATTGTACTGGCTTGGTGGTCGTCACCAAAAGTATCGCCCAAATCGAACATAAAATCTGCATTGTCATTCAATTGATTTTGAAGTGCAATATGCCACAGATTATGACATCCTTTTTTGTCATAAGGATGAGGATCTGATTCAACTGTAAATGTAAAAGTGCTTCCCGATGTTCTCTGTGTATAAAAAGTGTGTTCTAAACCGGCAACAAATGAACCTGTTGTTCCAATAAGTCGGTATCTTGTTCTGTAATAGTATTTTGTGTTAGCTGTTAGATTTGTAAAATCAGCTTCAAGAGGAGTATCTTTTGTAGTTGCAAAAGTTGCCGTTTTCATTGTATAAGTTCCAGCAGCGGTACCATATTCCCAATATACTTCAGATAGCTGTTCAAACAGGATGCTCATTGATATTGAAGTATTTGTTGGTCTTCCTAATATCTCGTTAAGATTCTGATCACCGACTTTAACGACTTCCACAGGATTCTCTTCTGCAACTTCCTTTTGTTTTTGGCACGATGCAAGAAAGATGGTCAAGAGCAGCAAAAGTGGGTAACTTTTATTAAAAAATTTACGGTTCATTTTCTTTGAGGTTTATTGTCTTGTCTGAAAAAATCGCGTATTTCCAATGCCAGCCCTTCAAACTTTTGTAATTGCTCTTGAGTGCAAATAGCCTTCAATACCTGTGCCTGTTCAAAACGTAGTAACTCCATTTTGTAATCATTTTCGGCAACTCTTCTTGCAAATGTTTTAACCAATTGTTCGTCAGCACTATTACTGAACAGGATTGCATTTATTGAATCTCTTTCACTACGTATTGATGCAGATAGTTCCTTTTCCTTTTCAATAAAACCTTTACGAATATCTTTAAAAAGCTCAACTTGATCTTTAGTTAGTTTCAGCTTCTTCTCCAATATTATAGAGATATCTCGGTTTTCATTTTGTTGATTTGAAAGTGGTGGTTTTCGAAAAAAATCTTTCCAGATTAAAGCACCAATTAAGGTTAAATTCATTGCGGTAAGCAATATGACAAAACGTAGTAAGAATTTTCTCTGGGTAAAAATGTCCATGGCTTAATTGTTTATTGAAATTGGATTAACAAATAATTCGGTTGCAATCACCATAAGTTCTTTGTCATTATGAAGGGTTTGAAATGAACCACCAAGTATTGAGTTCAGGATAAAACCGAGGTTGACCAAAACAAAAAGTAAAATTACTGCAGCATAGCGTGTTGTGTTGAAAATTGGAGTTGTAGATGATTCCGGAGACGAAAGCCTTTTCATAAGCGATTGATTCCAGTCTGCTGATGGCTGAATATCTTCAATTGCCTCAAAATCATTTAGTATTCTCAAAACTTTACTGTTTAAAACTGATTCTTCCATTTTTGGTATTTTATAGTTTGACGACTTATATTTTATTTGCTGGCATGAAAAGCATTTTTTTTGTAATTTTTTTGATGTAGGTTATTTTTCTTTCTGGTTCCGGCAACATTCACTTGGTAAAGTTTCGTCAAGTTTTTTTTTAGTCTTTATTTTGATAGATAAATCGTTAAACGGTTTATTGAGAAAGAATCAGTTTTAATTCCAATATTACTTTCTTTTTTGCATGTGATAAAAGCGATTCCACTGCCGAATTAGTTGTATCCATTACAGCGGCAATTTCTTTATTGGTATAACCTTCAATTTTGCTAAGAGTAAATGCCACCCGTTGGTTGTCCGGTAATTTGTTCAGCACATACATAATTTCCTTCATCCTTTCTTCTTCATGAATAGTTTTATCAGGCATTGATCCACCGATCATCCAATTTGCAATCTCATCAATATGAAGCATTTTCCCAACAGCAACGATTCGTTTTTTTCGTTTTCGTTTCTTTAGTTCATCCAAACTTTTTGTCACTGCGATTCTATAAATCCAAGTCGAAAGTTTTGCTTCGCCTCTGAATGAGCCTATTGATTGAAATACCTCAATAAAAACTTCCTGTGAAATATCTTCAGCATCCTTTTTGTCGAGCAAAAAACGATAGCATGTATTTAATACTCTGTTTGAATAAAGCATTACTAACTCCGTAAAAGCCGTTTTGTCTCCAGTCATTAAATTTCGCAAAAAATCCGAATTTTCCATCTGTTCACCACTTTTTTAATTCATGGTTTTCGAATGTGTTAATGTTGTTATGCATCTTATGTAATTAAGTACGCATCGAACATTTCCCTGTTGATCGAGGTAAGCGGGACAATTGAAGGGAGCTTCGGTTTTAGGATCATCTGGAATTCCATTGTTAAAGTATCGCCGAACTTTGTTCTTGTTCTCTCTACCGTTTAGTGGAAACGATAACCCAATATTGATAAATCCCTTATAAGATAAAACTATCATGGCTTACATCCTTTGAAATTTTGAACTTTTTTAACTAACCGTTTTTGATTAAACTTACCCTACCCATATTTTTCGAGCAAAAATAAAAAGGGCTTGTGATCGTGGCAAAGAAGTTCAGCGGATTGTAAGATTATCTAAGCAAAACTGACGATTTTAACTTCGAAAGAGCATTTGTAATATGCAAGATTG